>JBDUEM010000523.1:0-1509 GCA_040002435.1 Bryobacteraceae bacterium | reverse complement strand
TCCTTTTCCATGCGGGCGCGGATGTTGTCGCCGGGTATCCAGAAATGGGTTTCGATATCGATCGTTCCATCGTCGTCTTTGAAGACAAGAACAAGCGCGGTGATGTCCTGCGTGCTGCTCAAGTCCAGTCCGGCATAGCATTCGCGGCCTTTGAGATCCCGGACTGGTTCGTCACAATCGTCCCACGCGGACATGTCCAACCATCGGGAATGCTGCTTCACCCATTGATTTAGACTGAGCTGCCGAAACGTGTTCTGGTAAGCGGGAATGTATTCCGCCTTAGTGGCATCGGTGCGCAGCGCATCAATATCCAGGAAGGCTTCGCGCCGGTCAATCTGCTCTCTTGTGCCGAGGCCAGGATTGGCCAAATACCAGTTGGATTCGTCCTTCCAATCGGCATCCGCAGGCACCTCGGAGATGTACGCGAAATAGGAAGGATCTATGACGCTGCCACTCAGAACGCGCTTGGCGTAATCATACTGTTCGAAGCAAATGCTGTTTTGGTCGTAACCCGCCGTTGTAATTGCATACGTTAGTGGCTGGCGCCGACCGCGCGTACCCGTCGTCAAAACATCCCAAAGCTCCCGCGTAGGTTGGGTATGGAGTTCATCGAAAATAATTCCGTGACAATTGAAGCCATGCTTCGAGAAAGCTTCCGCCGACAGCGCGCGATAAACCCGGTCCTTGTAAAGAATCCTTTTGGTGGAATCGATCACCCGGCACGCCTTCGACAGGACTGGGTCTAGGCGGACCATCTGTGCCGCCACGTTGAAGACGATAGCCGCTTGGTCTCTATCTGCCGCCGCACTGTAGACCTCGGCACCCTCCTCACCGTCGCCACAGAGCAGGTAGAGAGCGATCGCCGCTCCTTCCAACGACTTTCCCGTTTTCTTAGCTCTTGAAACATAAGCTGTCCGATATTGCCGCAACCCATGCTCATTGACGGTTCCGAACAACGGACGAATGATGCCGTCCTTCTGCCAGTCCGTCAATTTGAATCGGCGGCCCGCGTATTCCCCTTTGGTATGACGGCAGCGGCCCTCTATAAAACGGACTGCCTTCTCAGCATGCTCTTCGGAGAATGGCATCAGTCCAGGAAAGTATCTCCACGTTGTTCGTCATCTTGCCCGGTCACGATGCGACTACGCGATGACGGTGTGAGCCCAAACTCCCGGCAGAGCCGGTTGATGATATCGATTTGGCTGTTCACGATGCCGAGCAACGGACTCTGCTGGACATATCCCGATTTCGTCTTGTAAAGAATGCCCGCCTTGTTCAGTTGTTCCTGCGCCTTGGTCATCGTGCTGTAGGCTTGGCACAAGTTCGCCAGCGCAATGCCATCGGCTTCCGTGACCACCTTCATGCGAAGCAAGATGGGCATTAGTCGTTTCCACTCCTTCTGCCCGGCCTCATCTAAGTAGGTCGGGCATTTGGGGCGCACCGCTAGCGGCCTCGGTTCTCGATTGTTGAGTGGCCGATGGGCTCGGTTGCCTTCGAGCAACACGAGGC
>JBDUEM010000522.1:0-1673 GCA_040002435.1 Bryobacteraceae bacterium | reverse complement strand
GAAATCCTTACAGGTAAGCAAATACGTCGTCCCCCTTCCGCCGGAAGAATTTGGTAAGCCGCTCCCGCAGCTGCAGGCGAGCTCGTAAGAGCCTGCTTTTCACCGCAGGAATCGAAATGTCCAAGGCCGAAGCCGTTTCTTCCGTTGACAATTCTTCGATGTCTCTCAGGACGAAAACGGTGCGGAATGCTGGTTTTAAACTCTCAACTGCCTTATCTAGAATTTCCCGGAGTTCGTCACGGGAATACTTCTGTTCCGGATCCTCGTCCCAAACCGCGATTTCCCGCACCATTGTGTCTTCGCCGGTATCGGTCGGTTCGTCGAGCGACACCGTCTTGCTCGATTTCCGCTTGCGCAGTTTCATCAGCGCCTCGTTCACGCCGATGCGCACGATCCAGGTGTAAAACTTCGATTGGCCCTGGAAGGAGTCCAGATGAGAGTAAGCTTTTAAGAACGTCTCTTGCAAAACGTCCTCGGCATCCTCGTCATTTTGCGTAATGTGTTTCGCCAGCCGGAAGATCTTGCGCTCATAGCGATTTACCAGCTCCGTAAAGGCAGCCGTATCACCACTTCGGGCCCGCTCCACCAGCGGCGCTTCGTCGAATACCTCTGCTGTTGTAGTTTCGGTCATCGCTCGGTAGCTATTTACTCATGATACGCTGAAACTTCACTGTTTATCATGAGTAGCATCTCCATAACCCTGCCTGATGGCAGTTCCCAACAAGTGCCCCAGGGCACCCGTCCTATTGATATTGCCCGTTCCATCAGCCCGCGTCTCGCCGACGACGCCGTGGTCGCGCGCGTAAATGGCGATCTGTTCGATCTCACCCGGCCGCTCGATTCCGACGCTTCGCTGCAGATTCTGACATCGAAAAATCCAGAAGCTCTGGAAGTCTATCGGCACTCAACGGCTCACCTTCTGGCGTTGGCTGTGCTGCAGTTGTTTCCCGAGACGAAGCTCGGCATAGGCCCCCCGACGGACGCTGGTTTCTATTACGATTTTCAGCGCGAAACAGCGTTTACCCCCGAAGATCTTGAAAAGATTGAAGCCAAAATGTGGGAGCTACAGGCGAAGGCACTCCCATATGAACGTAAGATGTCGGAGAAGGCGGAAGGTCTCAAAAAATATGCGGCAATGGGCGAAAAAATGAAGTGCGAGCTCATTGAGGAGAAGGCTGACGACGTTTTCAGCGAGTACACTCTTGGCCCCACCTTCATCGACTTTTGCCGCGGCCCGCACGTGCCGGATAGCTCACGCATCAAGGCTTTCAAGCTGCTGTCCATTGCGGGAGCGTACTGGAAAGGCGACGAGAAGAACCAGCAGATGCAGCGCATCTACGGCACTGCGTTCTTCAGCAAGAAAGAGCAGGAAGAATACCTGAAGCGCCTGGAAGAGGCGAAAAAGCGGGATCACCGCAAGCTTGGCCAGGAACTCGATCTCTTCAGCATTCAGGAACTCGCAGGACCGGGGCTTATCTTCTTTCATCCCAAGGGCGGGACCATCCGCAAGATCCTGGAAGACTGGATGCGGGACCAGTACATTGCCCGCGGCTACTCGTTGGTTTACACGCCGCATATCGCCAGGTCCGATCTGTGGAAGACGTCCGGCCACTACGGCTTCTACGCCGAGAACATGTTCAAGCGGATGGAACTGGATGATGCCGAATACCAGT
>JBDUEM010000521.1:0-1712 GCA_040002435.1 Bryobacteraceae bacterium | reverse complement strand
ATAAGGCTGAAGCCAAGGTCCCACCGCAATTCGTGGTAATCTGATCCAACCAATTAGCTCATGCCGGATCTGAGAGTTGCGCGGCGTTACACTCTCGCGGCCTGCACCTTGCTGGTAGCGATATCGTTCCTCGCCTACGTCCCGATTTCGTGTGGTTACTTCCTGGCTGACGACTTCGCTTACGTGCACCTCTATGCCCAGCGGCCTTTCTCTGAGTGGCTGCAGAATTTCACCGCCGATTGGAGCCGTGGCTTATGGGGTTATCAACTGGATGAGCTACGACCCATGGTGGGTCTCGCGTATTGGATCGACGGCAGGCTTTGGCCGTATCGGTCTTGCGGCTACCATCTGACGAACATCGCCTTCCATGCCGGCAACACGGTTTTGGTATTCTTCTTGGCGCGAACAGCGCTCAGCGGCGCCTTTGCCATTCCGTTTCTGACTGCGCTTCTCTTCAGCGTGCTCCCTGTGCACTCGGAGGCCGTATCGTGGATCGCCGGGCGCACTGACGTAATCTGCACCTTTTTTTCACTGACGAGTCTCCTGGCGTTTACGCTCTATCGCTCCTCCCGGAAATACGCCTTGTACATAGCTTCGCTAGTGTTGTTTTTCTTCGCTATTTTTTCGAAGGAGAACGCAATTACCTTTCCGCTTCTACCCCTGGGATTCGATCTCTTCCGGCGGAAAGGGGATCAGGAGCGATGGCGTTCGCTGTGGCCGGGAATCGGCGGATTTTTCGCGGTTCTTGCGGTTTACCTGCTCATCCGCAAATCGGTCCTTCTCGATCCAATCCGCGCGGACAAGATCAACGGTACTGAACTCACGCAGTTCCTGTCGCGGCAGGCGGAATACTTCCAGTTTCTATTCCCAGGACCGCCAACTTTGGTGTTTTTTATCGCCATATGCGCTGTCCTGGGTTTTCTGTGGCGGCAACTACGTTGTCAGCCTCCCGTCCGCATTCTCTCGAAAGTGCGAATGCCCCTCTTCTTCGGACCCTGGTGGTACCTGGCATGCGTTGCACCGCTCGCTGTCACATATGTATCCACCCGGCACCTGTACATGGCGTCGGTGGCAGTGTGTCTGCTCCTCTCGCTCTTCCTGCGGCGCATGCTTCGGCCGCGCGCCTTCGCCGTCGTGGCAGTGTGTCTGGTGGCCAGCTTTTCCACGCTGCTGCTCCGGCAGAACCTGCGCTGGCGAAGGGTGGCGGCACTCTCCGGGAGCGCCCGGACGCAGATCGAAGAACTCACAAAAGCAATTCCGCCAGGCGCGGGATTGATCATCAATATTCCGGACCGCGTGGGTGCTCAGCACCTTTGGCTCGCATCGCTGCCTTTCGCCCTCAATCCGCCGTTCAGCGGCGCTGGGGTTTATAAGAACTTCCGCGTGGTCGAGCGCCCAACCTCATACCAATACTGGACGGGCTCACCAACCGGTACAGGACGGACATGGATCGGCGACAGACTGCCGGTAATAGCCGGCCTCATCGCGATGCCCGCCGATTGTTATGTCGTCTCTTTAAACGGTTCAAATCAGTTCATCGTCACTCGAATTCCCGGATCTGAAGTAGGGGGGCGGCTTGTCGCGCTGTTGCAAGAACTCCAAAGCAATACTCGACCTGATTCTGTTTTCGTCCTGGATCGTGTGTGGGATTCTTTTTGGAAGCGCGAGATAGAACGTTCCCTGCCGTATCAGTAACCGGGCACCCATTCGCG
>JBDUEM010000520.1:0-1748 GCA_040002435.1 Bryobacteraceae bacterium | reverse complement strand
CTGGTGTACAAGCTGGATCCGGCGAAGGCCCTTCTGTCGCCGAATACTCCGCCGTTCACCAAGGTGGCGCCGGGTTCCGGCCCAAGGCACTTCGCCTTCGCCCCGTCGGGCAATTTCGGGTACGTGATCAACGAGATAAAGTCGACCGTGACGGCATTCTCCTACAACAAGTCCGCCGGAACCTTGAAGGAAATACAAACCATCACCACACTCCCCAAGGATTTCAAAGGTACAGACCTTTCTACGGCGGAAGTGCAAGTGCATCCCTCGGGCAAATTCCTTTACGGTTCGAACCGTGGACACGACAGCATTGCAAGCTTCAACATCGATCAAAAGACCGGCCTGCTGACCGCAACCGGCCAGACCTCGACACAGGGCAAGACCCCCAGGAATTTCGGGATTGATCCATCGGGCAAATTCCTCTTCGCCGCCAATCAGGATGAAGGCGGCGTGGTGGTATTCCGCATCGACGCGAATAGCGGCAAGCTGACGCCCACCGGCGACAAACTCGACATTCCGTTTCCGGTGTGCGTGAAGTTCATGCCCGCGGGCGAGTGATCTAGTAGACTGAGCCGTATGAGGCTCCTGATTCTGACTCTGACCGCCGTGGCCTTGTTTGCCGCGGACGATACCAAGCAACTCTTTAATGGAAAAGACCTCTCGGGCTGGCGAATGGTCGGCCCGGGACGATTCGTGGTCACCGACGGGATGCTGAAGACCGAAGGCGGCATGGGCCTTTTGTACTACACCGGGCAGAGGTTCGGAAACCAGACGATCCACGTGGTTTTCAAGACGGCCAGTCCCAGGGCTAATTCGGGCGTCTATATCCGCATGCCGGAAGCGCCTAACGATGCGTGGTATGGCGTCCACAACGGCTACGAGGTGCAGATCGATTCCGCCGGCGACGACTGGCATTGCACCGGGGCTCTCTATTCGCTGAGTAAGGTGACCAAGCGCACGCAGAAGCCCGGCGGCGAATGGAACACGATGGACATTCAGATTGAAGGAAAGAAGACTACGGTACTGCTGAACGGCGAGAAGGTGAACGAGTTTCTGGGTGATCAGCCCGTACCTGAACGCAAGGAATGGTTTGAGCCTGTGAGGGGCCCGCGCGCCGATTTCGGATACATCGGCCTGCAAAATCACGACGGGAACTCCACCATCTATTTCAAGGAAGTGAGTGTGACGCCGGCGGCGGCGCCCGGGTCTCTTTCGCAAGGCGAGCGGGACCGCGCCATGAGCTACCTCCATGCGACGCGCAAGCAGCTTATCGATACACTGGCCGGCATAAGCCAGGAACAATGGAATTACAAAGCTGCTCCGGATCGTTGGTCGGTGGCGGAAGTAACCGAGCACATCGCGCTGGCCGAAGAAAACCTGTTCCGGTTCGCCATGAGCGGTCTGGCGAAACCATTGCCCGCGCCGCAGATCAAGGTGGAGGACGCGAAGATTATCGCCGGCATGACCGACCGCAGCAACAAAGCCAAGGCTCCTGAAGGCTTTGAACCCACCGGCCGCTGGAAAACGAAAGACGAGGTCCTGGAACACTTCCTGAAACTCCGGGACCACACCATCCGCTATGTCCAGACGACGCCGGAGAACCTGCGCGGTTCCTTTATCCAGTCGCCGTTCGGAATGATCGATGCTTATCAGGCGCTACTGATGATCCCATCGCATAACGAGCGCCACCTGGCGCAGATCAAGGAAGTGCAGGCAAGTCCCGGATACCCGAAGCGCTAGTGATGTGC
>JBDUEM010000519.1:0-1800 GCA_040002435.1 Bryobacteraceae bacterium | reverse complement strand
CCGGCGAGGGCGTGGGTCTCGACTTCATCGGTCATGAAAACTTTCGTTACGCCATCGAGGCGGAGCAGTGTGGTCTCTGATGCGGTCATGGTTCTCCTAGTTCAAGCGAATTCGGTTGTGTTGATCTTGCGCGGACATGTCGGACAGAATTACTTTGTCGCCGACCTTCAGGCCTTCGAGAATTTCAATGGTGTTGACGGAACTGCGGCCGAGCTTAACCTGGACGCGGTTTGCTTCCTTGCCGTCCGGATCGATCTTGAAAAGCGTGACGAGGCTGTTCGGCTGGCCGAAGACAGGGCGGCCCATGTAGAGGACGTCGTTGAGACGTTCGAGTTCGATGGTGCCGTCCACGCTGAGGTCGGGGACTGCACCGGCCGGCAGCGCGCCTTCGAGCTTGACGTCCACTGTGCGGGTTCCATTGATGACGGCTGGGTCGATACGGATGACTTTACCGGGAATGATGCCGTTGCGGGTGTCGATTTCAGCTTTCTGTAAAAGGGTAATGTCCTTGGCTTGCGTTTCGGCGATCTGCAGAACCGCCTTGAGCTTCCAGGGTTGGGCTACTTTCGCCAGTAAGGTGCCAGGGGTGAGGCGCTGGCCGACTTCGACGGGCAGTTCCTGCAGGACGCCCGGGGCACCGGCGCGGATTTTCAGTTCTTCCACCTGCTTCTTCTTGAGTTCGTAGGCGGCACGGACCTTTTCAATTTGGACCTTGGAGGCAGCCAGCTGGGCTTCCATGGATTCGCCGCTGATAGCCACGCGTTCATCTTCGATGGCGGTGCGGGCCTTGAGATCGGCGGCGGTTTCTTTCGCTTTCTTGACGGTGATCTCGGAATTCAATCCGGCTTCGCGGAGTTTCTCTTCCACTTCCGCCTGCAGTTTGGCTTGGGTGTAATCGGAGCGAACCTTACCCGCGTTTGACCGGAGATCCAAACGCTGTGTTGCAAGCTTCACCCGTAGATCGGTGTAGGCTGCCTCGGCGGCCTTGACTTGCCATTCCAGATCCACGGCGGCCAGTTCGAGGTCCGGGTTGGAGAGTTCCATGATGACGCTGTTGGCGGTGACAGTGGCTCCCGGACGAATGAAGATCTTGTCGACGCGGCCATCCGACGCGGCAGGAATGAAGAGCACCTCTTCGGGCTTGAGGACACCGAGGCCGCGGACCTGGCGGATCATGGGACCGCGCTTTACTGTATCGGGCCAGAGAGTGGCCATCTCGACCGACGGCGCCGCTGGTTTGAGGCGGCTGACTGCCAGCGTGATAAGTGGGATGACAGCGAGTGCGATGGCCACATAGATAATGCGGCGAATCATTCGATTGCGGCTTGCGCCTTTGCGTGGGACGTCCATAGTTAGCTCAACCCTCCTAAGGGCATCTGCGTGGCCGCATAGGATGGGGGAGACATCCTTTTTGTTTGTCGCGGGTTGCGGCGGTGGCAGTGGGGGTGCATCAGGCTATGGGTGTCCGGTTTTGGGAATGGTCTGTACGGATTTGACGACTGCGATTGTATCCGGTTTGCTTTCCCAAGTGAATTCTCATTGGTTCTACGGTGGATACGCAGAATGGTTTCCGAAAGTTCCTTGGGTTTGTTCGTGCAATTCGCGATAAGGAGGTCGAGCAGGCACATAGCTTGATAGAAGAGCCGCTCGTAATGGGCGCGGTAGCGCGTGAGAGTCCCGAGGCGGCGAGCGGCCGCTTCATAATCCGTTGTCACGTAGCAGGGGTCTTCGAGTTTGTTGAAGACCTGAAGATACCAAAAGGCGGTGCCTAGCTGGAGGAAGAGGGCCGGGTGCTGTTGG
>JBDUEM010000518.1:0-1961 GCA_040002435.1 Bryobacteraceae bacterium | reverse complement strand
TGCGCGCGCTTCCGTATCCGGATGCGACCTTCGATCTCGTGGTCTCGAGCCTCGCTATTCACAACATCCGATCGAATGCCGATCGCAAACGAGCCGTCGTCGAAGGCTTTCGTGTCCTTAAACCCGGAGGCCGGATAGTAATCGCGGACATCCGTGCCACGGCGATCTATGCAGAGGCCTTGCGGGCGCTTGGTGCAGCGAATGTGGAACGCCGCCGGCTGGGGTGGAGATTTTGGTGGGGTAACCCGTTCGCCTTCACGACTCTCCTCACCGCTTCAAAAGCGCCGGCCTAAAACTTCCCATCCCGTCCAGAGAATCGGGAATCCTCCCTCATCGCCGACAAGCCGCTCGGAAGCAACTTGCCGCCGGACAGGCCAATTACGAACGGGCACTGATCGAGTATCTTGCGTTCGGCTTGAGTATTCCTGCAGGAAAAAGCCAACCTGAAGATTGGGTTACAATACGGGCTGCGTCCCACTCCAGGTCTATTGCCATCAGGGAGGCTGCGACAAGTATAGGAGGAATTGGATAGCCATGGACTCTTCACAAAGTTCGTCCAGCCGTCGTGAATTCATCAAGACCAGCGGTAAATCGGCTGTGGTTTCGGCTTTTACTAGCGTTGCGATTCCCGCGGTCCACGCAGCGGGGAGCGACCTGATCCAGATAGCGCTCGTCGGCTGTGGCGGGCGCGGTGGCGGCGCCGCGGCGAACGCACTGGCCGTCAAGCGCGGGCCCGTCAAACTGGTCGCTATGGCCGACCTGTTCCCGGAACGCCTTACGAGCGACCTGAATAGGTTGCAGCAGCGTTTCCCGAGTCAGGTCGACGTACCGCCAGATCGCCAGTTTCTCGGCTTCGACGCCTATAAGAAGGCGATGGATTGTTTGAAGCCGGGCGATATCGTCATCTTTGCAACGCCTCCTGCGTTTCGCTGGGTGCACTTCACCTACGCTATCCAGAAAGGTTTGAATGTCTTTATGGAAAAGCCGCTCACGGTCGACGGCCCAACAAGTAAGCGTATGTTCGCGCTCGCCCGGGACGCCTCAGCCAAGAACCTCAAGGTAGCGGTAGGGCTCATGTCGCGTCACAGCCGGGCGCTGCAGGAACTGGCTGACCGTGTCCACAACGGGGACATCGGCGAAATTATTCTGCAGCGTGGTTACCGCATGCATGGCCCTGTCGGATACTTCCTCTCCCCGCCCAAACCGGCTGGTGTCACCGACCTGCTCTACCAAGTCAAGCGCTTCCACAGCTTCATCTGGGCGAGCGGAGGCTGCTACAACGACTTTTATATCCACCTCATCGATCATCTGGGATGGATGAAGAACCAATGGCCGGTGAAGGCGCAAGCGGTGGGCGGCCGACATTACAAGGTCAGTCCCGAAGGAATCGCCTACGTGGATCAGAATTTTGACGTCTACTCGGTGGAATATACGTATGCAGATGGCACCAAGTTCTTCTTTGACGGGCGATGCATGAGCGGATGCGAGGAGATCTACACGAGTTCTCTACACGGGACCAAGGGCATGGGGATCGCTTCCAAAAACGGCGATTGCGGCCAGCCATCCAGCCTGTACAAAAGTCAGACAGCGACAGCTGGTGATTTGATTTGGGAATCCAAGGTGCGCCCGGACGAGAAGGATCCTTATCAAAATGAGTGGAACGATTTGGTGGACGCGATTCGAGACGATAAGCCTTACAACGAGGTTAAACGCGGCGTGGAGGCGAGCTTGGTTTCGAGCATGGGCCGCATGGCTGCCAACACTGGTCGGGAAATTACGTTTGACGAGATGCTTAACTGCGAGCACGATATGGCGCCCGACATAGAAAAGTTCACAATAGATTCCGAGGCGCCGCTTCTCGCGGACGCTCACGGCCGGTATCCGGTACCGCAGCCTGGCATTGTAACCAAGCGGGAATACTGACAAGCCGTTTAAGGCGGAGTTGAGATAAGCGGGAAACC
>JBDUEM010000517.1:0-1966 GCA_040002435.1 Bryobacteraceae bacterium | reverse complement strand
GCGGCATTTTGCCCGCCGCGACGTATCTGGATCGGGTGCATCAGGCACTGGGAGCTGCAGGATATCGAGAGGTGCCGACGCTTTTCTGGTTCGGTGCCGGCGACAAGATGCTGCAAGCGGGCTGGATTGCGGGGTGCCTCGCGTCGATGCTCGCCTTCGATGCCCGGCTGCGGCGGCCGGCGTTCCTCGCAGCATGGGCGTTGTATTTATCCTATGTTTCCGTTGGCCAGGACTTCTTCTCGTTCCAATGGGATCAGTTGCTGCTGGAGGCCGGATTTGTTGCCATCTTTCTCGGCTGGTCCAAATGGATTATCTGGCTCTTCCGTTGGCTGCTCTTCCGGCTGATGTTTCTTTCGGGCGCCGTAAAACTGATGAGCGGAGATCCAACCTGGCGCAACTTCACCGCCCTTGAGTATCACTATCAAACGCAACCTCTGCCGACGCCGCTCGCCTGGTACGCGCATCAATGGCCGCGCTGGTTCCAGCATTTGTCGGTGGCTGGCGTGCTGGGGATCGAACTCTTTATCCCTTTTCTGATTTTCATGCCGCGACGGGTGCGGCGAATGGCGCTTGTCCCACTGGCGGGACTGCAGATTCTGATTCTCCTGACGGGAAACTACGCGTTCTTCAATTGGCTGGCACTGGCACTTTGTCTGTTTCTATTGGATGACCGCGACTTGCGGTACCCTTCCCTGCCTGCGCCGGTTCGGCCCATGGGACGACGATTGGCCTACGCCGCGGCTGCACTGGTCTTCACGCTGAGCACCTATCAGTTTCTGCGGCAATTCGCCCTTGTTCCCGCTGTGCCGAATCCAGCGGAGCCATTCGGTATCGCCAATAACTACGGCCTCTTCGCGGTAATGACGACCACGCGGCCGGAGATTGTGATTGAAGGCTCGAACGACGGTTCGCATTGGGAGAGCTACGAATTCCGTTACAAACCCGGCGACCCGAAGCGCCGCCCCGCCTGGGTTGCGCCGTATCAACCAAGGCTCGACTGGCAGATGTGGTTTGCCGCGCTTGGCTCTCCCGCTGACAATCCGTGGTTCGTCAATCTGCTGGCGCGGTTACTACAAGGCTCTCCGGACGTTCTTTCCCTGTTCGAACGTAACCCCTTTCCGGGCGCGCCTCCACGCTATGTGCGCGCCTTGCTATATGACTACAAATTCGACCATTGGTGGCGCAGAGAATTGCTCGGCCTCTACGTCAGACCTATCTCTCTCGCCGACCTTCGTTAATGTTCCGCCTATCTTCTCCGTCTCCTATGCTGCACGGGGAGTAATACGGAATGAGCAAAAAAAAGTTTCCCGAATATTGCAGAAAGGAGCGAACCAATTTCACTGTGTGTTCGTCTCTTCGTGCAGACGGATCGGAAATTCCGATTAGTCTGAACCTGACTCGTGCCGCGCGGATGCAATCTCCCTCCTGAGGCAGCGACGCGCGGCCCGAGAAACAGGTAGCCACCCCGGAGAATCCAGAAATGAAAAACCTTCATTGCGTATGGTTCGTTCTAAGTGTGTTCTCATGTTCGGCACAGGCGGCCGACGAGAAATCGTGGGAGAACCTGCTGGCCAAAGGCGACGACGAGTTCGGGGCGAGGCACATGGGGGAGGCGATGCGCCTCTTCGATCTGTCGCTGCAGGCTGCCGAACTGCCGGAGCAGATGGCCATGAGTACGACCAGTATGGGGACGACCTATCTACTGCAAGGCGACTACAGCCACGCCGAATTGCTATTCGATCTCTCGATTGGTTACTGGCAGAAGGCGAAGGAACGGCCCGTCCATTTCCTGGCTACCACCTATAACAACTATGGCGACTTGCTGATGGAGAAGCACGAGTTTGCCAAGGCTCGTGACATGTACGCCAAGGCCCTTGGGGCGTGGCAGGACGCAAGGGACGACAAGCGATCGCGCATGGCATTTGCGATGAGCAAGCTTGCCGCGGCCTACAATGTGAACGGCGAC
>JBDUEM010000516.1:0-2065 GCA_040002435.1 Bryobacteraceae bacterium | reverse complement strand
TCCTGGACAAAGACGTCAATTGGCACGCCATGCTGCGGACAACTTGCGTGGCGACAATGCTTTCAGCGGGGCACGCGACGAATGCGTTACCACAGCGTGCGAGTGCGAACATCAACTGCCGCATCTTCCCCGGAGTATCGCGCGAAGAGATCCTGGCACAGTTGGTCAAGATTGTCAGCGACTCAGAAGTGAAGGTCACTATCCCGGAAGTTCGCGGGCCGGTGGCGAATCCGGCCCCATTGACGCCGCAAGTCCTGAAGCCTGTAGAGAAACTGGCGGATGAGATGTGGCCCGGTGTTCCCGTAGTCCCCGCTCTGGAGCCTGGCGCGACGGATGCCCAGTTTCTGAATCCCGCGGGGATTCCCACCTATGGGATCACCGGCATATTTCAGGATGCCGATTCCGGGAACATCCACGGTCTGAATGAGCGTATTCGGGTGAAGTCCGTCTACGAGGGGCGCACATTCCTTTATCGGCTGATTAAGATCTACGCGAACCAGTGAATCGCGGGGCTTGGCAGAATATAGTAGTAGTGCCACTCCGATGAAACGTAGAAACCTGCTTAAAAGTATGCTCGCCGCGCCGGCCCTGGCGGCGGTTCCGATTCCGCAGCCGGCAGCAGCACAATCGTCTGCGCCCGGCGCCTCGCCGGACAATTTCAATGTGCCGCTCACCGCGCCGGATGCCGTCGCTCAGCCCGCCCAGCATTTCTTCTCCCGGGACCAGATGGCCGCACTCGAGAACCTTGGCGGCATCCTGGTGCCGCGCAGCGGCGACCGCCCCGGCAGCAAGGAAACCAAGGCGCCGAAGTTTCTGGAATTTCTGATCTCGCAATCGCCGCTGGACCGCCAGCAACTCTACACGAACGGGTTGGATCGTTTGAATAGCGATGCTTCGCGGCTCTACAACAAGTCTTTCGCGGCACTCTCCGCCCAGGAAGTCAAGCCGATACTGAAGCCGCTGGAGGCCGCATGGACCTACGCGGGACCATCTGATGCCTTCGCGCAATTCCTTATTGCCGCGAAGGAGGATTTTCTGCGCGCCTGTGTGAACTCGCCGGCGTATGCGACCGCAATGGCAGCCGTTACACGCGGATCGAGCGGCATGAATTATTACTGGTTTCCGGTGGAATAGGAATACAAAATGCCCAACGACAATCCCATCGTCATCATTGGATCAGGCGCTGCCGGCGGCATGGCCGCCTATGTCCTCACCAAGCTCGGCATCAAATGCGTCATGCTGGAAGCCGGTCCGCTTCTTGACCTGGAGCGTCATCGCGTCCTGAAGCCCGTCTCTGAACTTCCCTATCGCGGGTTTGGGCGGCCGGGCCAGTTTCCGCACGTGGTACAGGCGTCCGAATTCGACGCTAATCTCTGGGCTGACGAAAAGGAAAATCCGTACACGAACGATCCGGCCGATCCCTATAACTGGGTTCGCATCCGCCTTGTGGGGGGGAAAACCCTGCGTTGGGGCCGCGCTTCCTGGCGACTGAGCGATTACGAGTTCAAAGGCAAGGATCACGACGGGATGGGCGACAACTGGCCTATCTCGTACTCGGATCTTGCGCCCTATTACGACCGAGTCGAACCGATCTTCAAAGTCACAGGCCGCAAGGAAGGGTGGCCGCAACTCCCCGACGGTAACTTCCTCGAAGACAAATCTGTGGATTCGCAGAGCGTCGTGCGATTTTTGGACGCCGCGAAAAAGATGAACATTCCGACCACAAAACAGCGGCGGAGCCAGGGAACGTTTGCCAGTTCCGCGAACCTGCTGCTGCCGGATGCCGTGGCTACGGGCAACCTGCAAGTTGTGACCAACGCGGTGGTGCGGGAGATCACGAAGGACAAGAATACCGGACTGGTGAATGGCGTTTCCTTCGTGCACCGTCACTCCAAGCAGGAATACACGATTCCGGCGCGCGTGGTGATCGTCGGCGCGTCTTGCCTGGAGAGCACCCGGCTACTCCTGAATTCCGGACTGGCGAATTCCAGCGGTGTACTGGGGCATTACCTGTTCGATCAGATTTACGTGAAGAACGTAGTCACTGCCGTGGTGCCCGAGGCAC
>JBDUEM010000515.1:0-2088 GCA_040002435.1 Bryobacteraceae bacterium | reverse complement strand
ATTTCGTACCGGCGACATTGACGAACAGTCTTTATTGATCGCGCGGCGACGTTTAGACGCGGATCTAGGGAGTCGGCGGCTCCTGGTAGCGATTGTCAGCGACGAGCATCTTCGCGGAGCACGGCAACTACTCATAGATCATGGCAAGGCCGAAGCACTTCGCGGTCCCGATGCATTGCAACTATCCGTCGCTTTGGGGCTTAAGCGCGCCAGCTTGGTAACAGTTTTCGTAGCGGCCGACCAGAAACTTTGCCGGGTGGCTATGATGGAAGGGTTTACAGTCCTCAATCCTGAGCAGCCCATCGCACTTTAACGTTTGAATCGATCACCGCAGGCAGTGCGCTCCGATCCACAGTCCCCCCAGAAAGGCCACGATTAACAAAGCCATTCCCAAAGCCGTCCAGCGAACAATCACCGGGTAACACTGCGCGTTTTCTACGCGGGAAGCGATTTCGCTCGCGCGGGTGCCGGCGAGCGCGATGTCGTTCTGTAGCGATGTCCGAACCGCCGCCAGGTTATCGTTGAACTCGGAAGCGACCAACTGGCCGGCGCGCCGTTGCACCTTGGCGACGGCTTCTTCAAAATCAGCGAGCCGTTCGGTGACGATGGAATCGAACCGTCGCCCAGCCTCGTCGAGATATGCCTGGCAGATCGTCGCGACCGCGAATACCGGATCACCGCTCTCAACGCGAATTCCTTCCTGCTCCGCGATCAAGCCGATGAGTTTCTTCCGGTCAGGCGGCGGGTTGTTCATTTGCGCCTCCAGGAGGGAAGACTGCATCGAGTTGCTCGAAGAGTTCTCGTTGCACGACCCGCAGGCGCTGTTTCGTCATGATCGAAAATGAGCCGTCGCGTATCGCTTCCTCGAAGGTAAGCTTGCGGCAAATCACGTCTTCGACGTCGCGCCCGAAGGTGTCCTGGTTTCGCTTAAGGATGGCCACGCACCCGTGAACCTTTCCGGCATGATCGCGAAAGGCTTTCAACTCGGTCGCAGGTTTGCCATTGTACTCAACGCGCCCGAAGAATTCGTTTACCCAGACCACGATGTTCTGATCGGGGGAGGTCTCGGCGATCTGAACGAAGCCTTTGAGCGTATCGCCGAGGGCCTGGCCGCCAGTGATGATGGTATGCACGTAGACCTTGCGGCCGGCTTGTCGAAACAGCTCCACCGCATTATTCTCGAGCATGTAGTGCCAGAGCGGAATGAACGTCGAGGCTCCATTGTCCACAACGAAAGTTCCTTCCTCGGTAAGCAAGGTTTCCATGAGTTGATCGAAGGCCCGCTGATCTACAATACCGTCACGTAGCAGCATGAGCGGTTTCGCCTGGAGGGCTTCGTACTGGCTTAAAGTCTTGTTCACGGGGTCGGTGTCGATACACCGAACAGGTTTACCTCGCGCCATGAAGTATTGAGCAAGGACGCTGGCCGCCAGGCTCTTGCCGACGCCTCCTTTTCCCTGCAGCGACAGGTGAATTGTCGCACCGCCGTGGTTTCCATTTCCGTTGCTACGTGCCAAGAAACTGTCCTCCTCATATACCAAGGGAATGGCAGAGGAGTTTCGGGACGCCGAATAGAAACTTTTTTCTTAAGACTCAGAAGAGTTTGTCTATATCGGGCGGGGCCTCATCCCAATGGAAACCGGGACGGGTGTTGGCATACTTTCGTAAGTTCGCGAGCGGATCGTGTCCAGGCGCTTCATCCGGGGTGAAGTTGCCGGTCGGCTCCGAGGCGGTGGGTAGTGGAGACACCTCACTGGAAGTAGGTTTCTGGGCCTCGGCTCCAGGCGGCGCGATGTCAGGATGTGGGGTGACCGGATGTCGCGTGGCGCCTTCGCGGCGCAGCCGGCCGATATAGAGCGAGAGTCTCTTGTAGGGAATCTCGATGCCAACCTCGTGAAGGCGCTGGTGGACTGTGGTCAGGGAATGACCGATGGAAAGAGCAGTACTGATTTCCGGCCACGCCCAACGGATCTGGCCCATTTGAGTGGCCGGTTTTTCTGCGCGTAGAGCGCGCAGGCGGTCCAGCGCGTTTTGACGGGAGTCCACAGTTTTCGCCATGAAGTCCTCTGAAGTCCACAGAATGCCAGA
>JBDUEM010000514.1:0-2113 GCA_040002435.1 Bryobacteraceae bacterium | reverse complement strand
GGGGAAGAGGAAGCCTCGAAGCGCTTCATCGCCATCACCGATCCGGGATCGAACATGCAGAAGGTTGCCGAGAGGGATAAGTTCCGGCACATCTTCTACGGACTGGCAAGCATCGGCGGGCGCTATTCCGCGCTATCGAATTTCGGGATGGTTCCGGCGGCGATCATGGGAGTGGACATTTCCAAATTCCTCAACGAGGCCGAGGAAATGGCGCAGGCGTGCGGTCCCACCGTTCCCGTGGAGCAGAATCCCGGAGTGCTGCTGGGTATCGTGTTGGGCGTGGCAGGGAAGCACGGGCGGGACAAGGTGACGATTGTGCCATCGCCTGGAAT
Organism: Bryobacteraceae bacterium; assembly: GCA_040002435.1. Taxonomy (GTDB): domain Bacteria; phylum Acidobacteriota; class Terriglobia; order Bryobacterales; family Bryobacteraceae; genus JANXXV01. The sequence goes on along the minus strand of JBDUEM010000514.1, from coordinate 1,781 downwards.
TGCGGACCTGGGCGCGTGGCTGGAGCAGTTGCTGGCCGAATCCACCGGCAAGATCGGCAAGGGCCTCATTCCTGTTGACCGTGAGCATCTCGGTTCGCCGGACGTCTACGCGAATGACAGGATATTCGCATATCTGCGGCTGGCATCGGATCCCAATGCCGCGCAGGACGCTGCTGTCGATGCGCTGGAGCGCGCCGGACATCCCGTAGTGCGTATCGCGGTCGATGAGATCTACGACTTGGGTGAGGAATTCTTCCGATGGGAAATCGCAACGGCCACGGCAGGTTCCATCCTGGGTATCAACGCATTCAACCAGCCCGATGTGGAAGCCAGCAAGATCGCCACGAAGAAGATTACTTCCGAGTACGAGAAGACGGGCAGTCTGCCCCCGGAGAGTCCGATTCTGACCGATGGAGGCGTGCAGCTCTTTACAGATCCGGCAAATGCTTCCGCACTGGAGAAGGCGGCCGGCGGAGACGAGTCCCTCGCCGGATATCTGAAGGCCCATCTCAATCGCCTGGGCGCAGGCGATTATTTCGCTATTCTGGGATATCTGGAAATGAACGAGACCCACGAGGCGTCTTTGCAGGGGATGCGGCATGCTGTGCGCGACAAAAAGCGGGTTGCCACATGCCTCGGCTTCGGCCCGCGATTCCTGCATTCCACGGGCCAGGCCTATAAAGGCGGGCCCAACAGCGGAGTATTTCTGCAGATCACTTGTGACGATGCGATCGACCTGCCAGTTCCCGGCCAGACGTTCACGTTTGGCGTGGTGAAGGCGGCGCAGGCGCGGGGCGATTTTGAAGTGCTTTCAGAGCGAGGCCGCCGGGCCCTTCGCGTTCACATCGGTCCCGACGTCCAAGCGGGACTGAGCACGCTTGCCGCCGCAATGGCAACGGCGCTGGCGTAACGCAGACGAATTCATCTCAAGGAGCAAATCGGAATGCAAATCGGAATGATCGGCCTGGGCCGAATGGGTGCAAACATGGTTCGCCGTCTGTTGAACGGCGGGCATGAGTGCGTGGTGTTCGATACGAACGCGGCGAGCGTGGCCGCGCTGGTGAAGGAAGGCGCAGTGGGCACAACTTCGCTGGAAGACCTGCTGGGTAAGCTCAGCGGACGCCGTCCCGTTTGGATGATGGTCCCCGCTGCGGCAGTGGATCACATGATCGAACTCATCTCGGTTCTGATGAAGCCGGGCGATATTCTGGTCGACGGCGGAAACTCCTACTACATCGACGACATCCGCCGCGCCAAGGAACTCGCGAAGAGCGGCATTCATTACGTGGATGTCGGCACCAGCGGCGGCATCTGGGGCATGGAGCGCGGCTATTGCCAGATGATCGGTGGCGATTTGGAAACGGTGCAGCACCTGGACCCCATCTTCAAGACCCTGGCTCCAGGCCGCGGCGATGTAAGCCGCACTCCCGGCCGCGAGAAGGTTGTTGGTGGCACCGCTGAGGAAGGCTACCTGCACTGCGGCCCTTGCGGCGGAGGGCATTTCGTCAAGATGGTGCACAACGGCATTGAATACGGCCTCATGGCGGCGTACGCCGAAGGGATGAACATCCTGAAAAAAGCTAATGCAGGAAAAACGTCGCGCACCGTTGATGCCGAGACCACGCCGCTGCGCAACCCCGAGCACTATCAGTACGACTTCAACCTGCCCGACATTACCGAAGTCTGGAGACGCGGCAGCGTAGTGGCTTCGTGGCTGCTGGATCTGACGGCGATCGCGCTGCTCGAATCGCCCAATCTGGACAATTTCTCAGGTCGGGTTT
>JBDUEM010000513.1:0-2115 GCA_040002435.1 Bryobacteraceae bacterium | reverse complement strand
GATCGATTTGCAAGAGGATCCGTCTAGTGTCAGGCTGTTAAGCGCTTAAGCGCCTTGACGTGGCCTTCAAAATTAGATAGGATTCACCCCAGTCTGTGCAGTGGGTCATGATGTTGCATTCGCAGTACGGCCAGTGAGGTTAGGTTTGTTGTCTCGAATTCTTCTTAGCCCGCCTCGATGATCCCATCAGCAATTAAAAGACAGACGCATTGTGTGAGGTATCCTGCAACAAAATGTTTTAGGCCACGGCTCGAACTCCAAGTCGAAAGGGAAATGCCAAATGATTAAGCAAAGATGCTCCTTACCGACCGGACCTTTCCGGTCGAATTCTTACCGGATACTATCGCTGGTCGCAGTTGGGTTCCTACTACTCACCACCCATCGCGACGCACGCGCGCAAAGTTTTCTGGCCTCTGTCTCGGGTATCGTAAGTGATCCCGTCGGAGCGGTGGCGCCTAATGTTAAGGTCACAGCGACCGACATCGCGCGCGGCGTGTCTTTTACGGCCACCAGCAATCAGGATGGCGTCTACCTGATTAATAATCTGATCCCCAGTACGTACAAGGTCACCGCCGAAGCTCCCGGATTTCAAACGTATGTGCTGAGCGGGTTTCCTTTGCAGGCAAGGCAGGAAGCGGGTCTCAACATCACTTTGACCCTTGGCGCATCGGCTCAAACGGTCGAAGTGTCGAGCCAGGTCCAAATGGTCGACCCGTCTAACGCGACGCTCGGCGGAGTAGTGAACAACAAATCCATCGTCGATCTGCCCATCATCAACCGGAACATTCTGACGCTGATGGCGATCGAACCCGGCGTCCAACCTTCGACGCAAAACAACTATTCCAGTAACTTCTTCACCAGCGCCATCCGGTATTCGTTCAACGGCGGGTTGGAGTCGACCTCCGATTTCCAACAGGACGGCATCTCAATCCTGAACCAAAGCGACATTCCCGGCATTATGGGTCTCACGATGCTGCCGTCAGTGGATGGCGTGGACGAGATGCGGGTTCAGACTAATAGCTATTCCGCCAGTTATGGCCGTAGCGGCGGCGGAATCACCACCATGGTTACCAAGTCAGGGACCAATGCATTTCACGGCACCGCCTTTGACTTTCTGCGGAACAACGGTCTGAACGCCAACAGCTTCTTTTCGAACCGGTCCGGGGCAAAGATCGCTCCGCTGCACGAGAACCAGTTTGGCGGCTCGGTCGGCGGTCCGATTATCAAGAACAAGACATTCTTTTTCGTCGTCTACGAAAGAGACATCAACAATGCGGGAGCCTTCAATCTCTTCACAGTGCCAACAGCCGCCATGCGGACCGGAGACTTTTCAGGAGCCTTGAATTCCGCGGGTCAATTGAAGACGATATACAACCCCTTCAGCACCGTTCCGGATCCCAACAATGCGGGACAATTCCTGCGGACGCCATTTCCGGGGAATCGGATTCCGGCGAATCTTATCGACAAGGTGGGGTCGAACGCCGCGACGTACTGGCCGGCACCCAACTTGCCTGGCCTGACGAACAATCTGGCGGCGACCGCCGTCAGCGCCAACCCGCTGCAGCAAGTTACCACGAAGATAGATCACAATTTCAACGGCAACAAACGTATCTTCGGTCGATATAGCAATCTGTACAACGTCGCCGGTTCCCCGAATTACTACAGGAATCTGGCGGACACTGGATTTGGTCCCATGACCGTACACGGACATAACATCGCTCTCGGTTACACCCAGACGCTGGGAGACGCCACGGTATTGGAACTGCGCGCGGGAGTGAACCGGTTTAACGCCCTTCGTCCCAGCAACGGGCTGGGATTTAAGCTGACGGCTTTGGGTTTGCCGGTCAGCACAGAGAACTACCTGAAAGAGGGCGATGTGGAAGAATTCCCGGGTATTTCCAATCAGGGCTACTCCCTTCTGGGGAACCAGAGTGGACCCTACTACGAGAGCCACGAGTTGGATTACATCTTTTCGGGCAGCCTGGCGCGGGTGATGGGCAAGCACACGATTACCGTTGGAGGGGAGCACCGGGATTACTTCCTGAACTTCCTGCAAACCAACCCGCTGCTGATGAATTTTGGCGCGGACATGACACAGGGTCCGAACGCGCGAAC
>JBDUEM010000512.1:0-2126 GCA_040002435.1 Bryobacteraceae bacterium | reverse complement strand
GCTCATCGTCTGGATGAGTTTCCGGCCGGCTATTCCTTGGCGGGTTGCTCTCCAGTGTGGGGCCATATAATTCATGGGCAAAACGCGGAAGGAACTGAGCGCCATAATTGGAGCGCTGGGGCCCGCGGTTGTAGGCCGAGTCTGCAGTGGTGCTCATTTCGAGCCCGTTCTTCCAGTGTGGCCCCGGGTTGCGTGATCAAAACAGTGGTGACGTGAGTCTGCCAATAGGCGAACGAAACGATCCCGATTGGGAGAGTGCCTTTCCTTCACGATCCGGACCCGGTCCCCGGCAAATTCATTGATTGGGGAACACATGTCACGTAAACGAATAAACAAGAACAAGAAGGTCACGCTGCCCGTGCTGAACCCGGACGCCGCCGGGATCGATATTGGCGCCACAGAGATCTATGTCGCATTACCCGCTGATCGGGATACGGAACCTGTCCGCATGTTTGCTACCTTCACCCAGGATCTCAACGAGCTTGCTGACTGGCTACAACAATCCGGCATTCGCACCGTGGCCATGGAATCCACCGGGGTTTACTGGATTCCACTAATGCAGATTCTGGAGATTCGCGGGCTGGAGGTCTACCTTGTGAATGCGAAGCACGTCAGGAATGTTCCCGGAAGACGCACGGACGTTTCCGACTGTCAGTGGTTGCAATACCTGCACTCGGTTGGCTTGCTGCGCGCATCCTTCCGTCCGGCGCAGGACATCTGCGCCGTTCGGTCATTGCTGCGACATCGGGCAAGCCTCGTCGATATGGCGACCTGCCACGTCCAACACATGCAGAAAGCGCTGGACCAGATGAACCTGCAGCTTCACCACGTCATCAGCGATATCACCGGAACCACAGGACTGGCGATTCTCGAGGCGATTTTGAAGGGACATCGAGACGTACATGAGTTGGCCACGCTCCGGGATCCCCGCATTCGAGCCAGTCACGAGACAATCGCGAAAAGTCTGGTGGGCGACTACCGGCGGGAACATTTGTTCACCCTTCGGCAATCCGTAGCTCTGTACCGCGAGTATCAGCGACAGATAGCCGCCTGCGAGGAAGAGATGCAGGTTTTGATGAAGAGCCTTGAAACGAAAGCCGATCCAACCGCAATCCTGCCGACGGCCAAAGATTCGGTAAAAAAGTGCAAGGTAATGCCGCCCGCCAGAGCCATGGCGTTACGCGAGGAAGCTTACCGCGTCCTGGGCGTGGATCTGACCACGATTCCGGGAATCAGCGTCCTGCATGTACAGTGCATACTCGCTGAGTTGGGCGGCGGCGTATCAAAATTCCGCAGCGCAGGAGCATTCAGTTCGTGGATGGGACTATGTCCGGACAACGATATCAGCGGCGGAAAGGTGCTTTGGAGCGGTACGAGAAAGGTCAAAAACCGAATTGCGGTTACACTCCGGATGGCTGCCCAGTCACTTCAACAGAGCGAATCGGCTTTGGGCGTGTTCTATCGCCGGATGCGATCCAAACTCGGAGCCCCCAAAGCGATTACCGCTGCCGCACATAAACTGGCGCGAATCATTTTCCACCTGCTCACTACCAGAGAACCCTATGACGAAAGCGTCTTCGCCAAGGCGGAGCAGAAGCACCTTCAGCGCATGGAAAACCGCCTCAGAATCCAGGCTCAGGCTCTTGGTTACACGCTCCTTCCCACTCAGTCCTGACGCCAGCCATGGAGTGGAGTTCCTTGGGAGCAGAGCCCGCCTCCGCTTCACCAGCCGGGCACCAGTATGCTGTAATGTCGTCTTGCCGGTCGAGTACTTTTCAGCGAACGGCCAACTGTGTCTTAACTGTTTGTGTCAGTCGAGGGGGCAAGCTCAAATACGATTGACGGCATTCTTGCTAGTTCGGGGCTGGCTTAAGTAAAATCCCTTAGCCCTACTGCGCTCGCTGTGTAATGATCGGTGGGCTACGCCCCCAGCTTTAGGGACTCTCTGGCCTTGTTTCTTCCGAATACAGAACAGCGCCTTCAAGATTCAAGGAGTTGGCCACCCAAGTTTCGTGTGAGGGAAGATGCGTTCTGTTCGGTTTTCAGAACAGCATATTACCACCGTATCACCACTGCGAAACCTTTCGCCTCGAATGGAACGGCATCGGGATCCACCTGACCGGGAC
>JBDUEM010000511.1:0-2127 GCA_040002435.1 Bryobacteraceae bacterium | reverse complement strand
ACCTTAGTAATCACGGCCTCGCCCAGCAGCGTGTCATCCCGCAGCAGTACCTTCCCGCTGACCGGGTCGCGAACCTCTTTCCCAACGCGCCAGACTTGCAGCCGGTCGCCTTCCTTCACTCCATTCTGCGAACCAACATTGATAATCAGACGCCCGGATTCATTGGCATCCGCCACCACGCCATCAATCACGGTAGTATGTAACGGAATCTTAGGTACATTCTGATCGAGCTGCGCCGCCAGTTGCACCACGGCCTTATCAATAGCCTCGTTCATGATCGGCCCTGTATTCGGCCCCGCTCCGCCCATTCCCATCAGCCGCCCCATGTCCCGCGCATCCACCTTGACGCCTTTCTTCGTCACAACCCCGCTGCCTTGCGCCACCGCCAGCACCTCGGCTGTATCCGGGCTCACCAAACGGGCGCTGATCTCTACCGAAGCCTTCAGGTCATGCTTCGTGCTCATGGACCCTCTGCCGATCGCCGCGCCAAAGCCTCCCCCGCCCCCGCCGGTTGTCTTGTCCTCAATGTCGTGCTTCGTGATACTGCCCAGAATGATGGCATCGACGCCAAGAATCCTGCCGATCTTAGCAGCGGTCAGGGCATTGGTCCGGTCACTATTCGAGAGATTCTGCTCGGACAGTACCTTGTCGAGCGCGCTGCGTTCAATCACCACTACCGATGAATTCTTCACCAGATGATTCACCAGCAGATCGGCAACGGCCTTTCCCAGGTTCGGAGCTGTGGTCTGGAAGAACGGCGATGAGACAGCGCCCTGCACCGCGGCGTTATCGAATTCAAAGACCGCCACGCGCTTGGGCTGAACGGACTGGCCGAACAGGCCGGAGGCGAGCAAAACTACGAATCCAAGTGGGCGCATGGTGGTGAACGCAATACCGGATTCTACCGCACATCGAATAAAATGAACCTGAATGCCAGGCTTGAAAGATGGGAAAGACGTTGACGAATACCTCGCGGCGGTCGCGGAACCCGCCCGCACGACACTAAACAAAATCCGCGCCATCATCCGCTCGGCCGTGCCCCCGGAAGCCACGGAAGGCATCAGTTACGGCATGCCCGCTTTCCGCTACAAGGGGCCACTCATAGGGTACGCCGCGTTTCCCAATCATTGCGGTTTGTATCCCATGGACCCGGCGGTGATCGTCGCCTTCAAGGTGGAACTGAAGAACCTGGAGACTTCCAAAGGCACCATTCGTTTTCCCGTGGACAAGCCCCTGCCGGCGGCTCTCGTCAGGAAGATCGTGAAGGCGCGGATCGCCGCGAACGAAAACAAGATGCGGCCTCGGAAGGCTTGACAGCCCGCGGTCATCCGTTGACAATACCATTAGGTTATGCAACTTATTGGTTATCAACAAATGGACCCCAGCCGTCTTGACGCCACGTTCGCGGCGCTGGCGGATCCCACACGGCGCGCCATCCTCGCGCGGCTGGCATCCGGGGAAGCAACCGTAACGGAGCTGGCGGAGCCGTTCGCCATGACTCAGCCCGCCATATCCAAGCACCTCAAAGTCCTCGAGCGCGCGGGCCTCATCTCGCGCGACCGCGATGCGCAGCGTCGTCCCAGCCGCCTGGAGGCAGTGCCGCTGGCGGAGGCTAGCCAATGGCTGGAAGGATACCGCGAATTTTGGGATGGCTCTTTTAAGCGCCTCGACGCTTTGCTGGTGGAGATGAAGGCGCCTAAAAAGAAGCCCGCCAAGGCCAAGCGCCAATGAAGTCCGCCGGCGTGAGGGAAGCGCTTCTCTGGCTCGAGCAGCACAGCACACCGCGCGACCTTGAAAATCTGACTCGCTTCGGCATCACCACAAGCAAGGCGTACGGAGTGTCGGTGTCAAACATTCAGGCCCTTGCGAAGATCATCGGCCGTGATCACAAACTCGCGGCCGAGCTTTGGGATACCGGCTGGTATGAAGCCCGCATGCTGACCTCGTTTATCGACGAGCCGGCACTGGTCACGCCCGAGCAAATGGATCGCTGGTGCCGCGAATTCGACAACTGGGGCATCTGCGACACACTGTGCTTTCACCTCTTCGACCGCACACCGCACGCCTGGGAGAAGGTCGACCAATGGAGCGATGACCCCGCGGAGTTCGTCAAACGTGCCGCATTCG
>JBDUEM010000510.1:0-2179 GCA_040002435.1 Bryobacteraceae bacterium | reverse complement strand
GCAAACGGTATCAACGGTGTCTGGATTCAGGGCGTGTTGAATACCCTCGCGCCGACGCGCTCATTCCCGGAGTTTGGGAAGGGATGGGAGACGAGGCTCAAGAACCTGCGGGCTCTGGTAGAAAGGGCCGGGCAGTACGGACTGCGCGTCTACCTCTATCTGAACGAGCCACGCGCGATGCCCGCTGAATTCTTCCAGAACCGGCCCGGGTTGAGAGGCACGAGAGATCAGAACGTGTACGCCATGTGCACCTCCACCGCCGAAGTGCGCGAGTGGCTCCGCGAGAGCCTGAGGCATGTCTTCCGCCAGACGCCGGGGTTGGGGGGCATCTTCTCCATCACCATGTCGGAGAACCACACCAACTGCTTCTCGCACGGTGGGGCGTGGGGCGATCGTGACCCGGTGGCCACGGGCTGCCCCCGTTGCTCGCAACGCACCGGCGCAGATGCCATCGCCGAACTGGTGCACGTCTTCCGCGACGGCATACGCGAGCAGAGCGCTACGGCGGAAGTAATGTCCTACGACTGGGGCTGGGGGACGCCGCTCGCACAGGGTCTGATTCCAAAGCTGCCGCAAGACACAAGCATCATCAGTATTAGCGAGTGGTCGCAGCCCGTATTCCGGGGTGGCGTAAAAGCCACCGTCGGCGAGTACTCGATGTCCGTCGTGGGCCCGGGGCCGCGCGCGATCCAAAATTGGACGCTGGCCCGCGAGCGTGGGTTGCAAGCCGTGGCCAAGACGCAGTTCAACAACACCTGGGAGATCTCGGCGGTTCCGTATATTCCGGTGTTGCCTCTCGTGCTCGATCATTGCGAGAACCTGTGGAAGGCGGGTATCACCGGAGTGATGGCGTCCTGGACCTGTGGCGGATATCCATCGTCAAACCTTCGCGCTGCCTTGGCCTATGCTTTTGAGCCCCGCCCAAAACGTGCGCAAATCCTGCATACGGAGGCGACGCGCATCTACGGCAAGGACGGCGCGACAGAGGCTGTGCGAGCATGGGAGATCTTCAGCGAGGCCTTCCAGTCGTTTCCCTACGGTGTCTCCATCTATGTCCTGCCGCTGCAGCACGGCCCGGCCAATCCGCTGCGGTTGCGTCCCACTGGACTGGCCCCGGGCATGATCCTGTTTCCCTATGATGCGTACAAGTCGTGGAAGGGCTCCTACGCGGCATCTACGGTGCAGGAACTGATGGCGAAGCTGGCCCGGCGATGGAGCGACGGCGTGGCGGTGCTGGAGAAGATTGATACCCGGTCAAGCAAAGAAGCCATTCTGGATCTCGCCATCGCGCGAACTTGTCATACGCACTTTGAAAGTACCGCGAATCAGGTGGAATTTTATCTGCTACGCGACGAAGCGCCGGGCGCAATGCCAGAGCGGGAGAAGGAGATCCGTACTCGTTTGCTGGCGATCGCGGAGCGGGAGAGCGAATTGGCGCGACTGCAGTATATGGTGACGCGCGACCAGTCGCTGATCGGCTACGAGGCGTCGAACCACTACTACTACACGCCGGTGGACCTGCTTGAAAAGATGCTGAACTGTGAGCAGGTGATCGGCGAGTTGCGGGCTGGCGCTCCGATCGGTGCGGCGAAGGGAAACGCATGAGGGACCGTAGTGGCGGCGCCGGTAAAAACAGACGGCAGTCCGGAAGGGATCGAAGTTTTGTTCTCGGCGACCGCCTCATGCCTCAGATCCAGTTCTTGTAAATAGGCTCGCAAGCTTGCTCCAAGCTTGTTATGGTACCCGCCTCGCGACGACGCCCTTGCGCTTCGATAATTTCGCCTTCAATCTCGGGACACGCGCCACACACATAAAAAAAGCGCCAGAGCACGTGGCCCTGGCGCTTCGTTCTGCGTCAACTCTTTACTGCAAACTTACTCAGCCAGCTCTTCGGGAGTTCCGACCGTCAACCCGCCAGCATACTGCACGCGGGCTTCGTCGTCGTAACCGGGAATGCCTTCGATCAGCGCGACATCCGCTTCGTTGACCAATTCCTCTTCCACCACATCCTCGCCGGCGATCTTGACATGACGATAATAATCCATGCCCGTACCGGCCGGAATGAGGCGGCCCATGATGACGTTTTCCTTCAGGCCACGGAGGTAATCCACCTTGCCGTTGATAGCGGCTTCGGTGAGTACACGCGTGGTCTCCTGGAAGCTGGCGGCGGAGATGAACG
>JBDUEM010000509.1:0-2197 GCA_040002435.1 Bryobacteraceae bacterium | reverse complement strand
CTGCAACGCTACCTTGACATTATGCGCCAAATGAGGCAGTCTATTCTCCTTGGGACCTTCCCGCAATACCTGAATGCCGTCCGATCTGTACCCATCCTCAATTCGTAAAATCCGGCAGGTTGCCGGTGAAAGAAGTTTGTGCCCCTGAACCTGCTTTTAATTCAAAGCCAGTCCAACCAGCTCATCGGCTTTTTGCCGATTGTCCTGATCTTCGGAATCTTTTATTTTCTGCTCTTCATGCCCATGCAGAAGCAGAAGAAACAGATGAAGCAAATGCTGGAAGGATTGCAAAATGGAAACGTAGTTCAAACCACCGGGGGCATCGTCGGCACCATCGTTTCCATTAGTACCGGAGATGATACGCTGGTGGTACGAGTTAAGCCGGATAACATCAAGTTACAGGTCGCAAGAAGCGCCGTCGCGGCCCTGGTTTCCGAAAAATAACAGAGGCAATTAGAAGCACATGAATAAGAGTTTGAAGATCAAAGCCGTTGTCATCCTTGCCGTTCTGCTGGCTTGCGTGTACCTCCTCATCGGCATTCCGAAGTCGAAGGACGAGTTGATTGCCAACTGGAATAGAAACATCCACCTTGGCCTCGATCTGCGTGGCGGCAGCCACCTGGTGTTGCAGGTGCAGGTGCAGGACGCCTTCAAAGCGGAGGCGGCTCAGGTCGGCGACCGTCTGAAGGAAGAGCTCGGCAAGCAGAACATCAGCTTCACACAAATTGACAACACCGAGCCCCCCAGCCTCGACACTGCGGAGACGGTCGAGGTGCACATCAAGGGAATCCCGCCGGAGAAAGCCGGCATATTCCGCGGCATCGTCAACGATAATTTCAAGTCTTGGATCCTCGCCTCTGACGGCACCAACAACTACAAGATGACGATGCGGCCCAGCGACGCGCTGGAACTGCGCCGGGGCACCGTCGAGAGCGCCATCCGCACCATCAAGACGCGCGTGGACGGTCTCGGTTTGGCGGAATCTTCCGTCATCCCCCGCGGCCGGACCGACGGGGCGTCTGAGATCCTCGTAGAACTGCCGGGCGTTGACGATCCTGCGCGCATCAAGCAGCTGATCCAGACGGCCGCCGTACTCGAACTCTACGAAGTGAAAGACGGGCCATTTGCCGACGAGAACGAAGCCCGCCTGAAACACGGCGGCGTGTTGCCGCTGAACACCAAGCTGCTCAAAGGCGTTGGCCGCGGCGACTCCTCCAATGGCTGGCTGCTGGTCACCCGCAACCCCGTCATCCGCGGCAGCGATCTTCGCGACGCCAAGCCCGCGCAGGGCGAAATGGGGAAGTGGGAAACAAATTTTGTGCTCACCCAGGACGCCGCAAAGCGGTTTGAGCGCTTCACCGAAAGCAACATCGGCAACCGCCTGGCCATTGTGTTGGACAACCAATGGCGCAGTGCTCCCACCATTCAAAACAAAATCAGCGACAATGGCCGCATCACCGGCGCGTCGAATCAACAGGACGCCTCTGACCTCGCACTGGTGCTGCGCGCCGGTTCGCTTCCGGCCAGTCTCGTCTACCTCGAAGAACGGACCGTGGGACCGTCGCTCGGCGCGGATTCCATCCACCAGGGGCTTCTTGCGGGCGTCGTCGGTATTGTGGCCGTCGTGCTCGTCATGCTGGTCTACTACAAACGCAGCGGAATCAACGCCACCCTTGCGTTGGTCCTGAACGCGGTTATTCTGCTGGCGGCTCTCAGCTACTTCGAAGCGGTCCTCACCCTGCCCGGTATCGCCGGCTTCATCTTGACCATCGGCATGGCTGTCGATAGCAACGTTCTGATTTTCGAGCGCATCCGCGAAGAGCTCAGATCTGGGAAAGCCGTCATCGCCGCTGTCGATATGGGCTTCAGCAAGGCGCTGGGCACCATCATCGATACCCACGTGACCACGGTGGTCTCTTGCGCTTTCTTATTTTTGTTTGGAACCGGTCCCGTGAAGGGATTTGCCGTCACCTTAGTGATAGGCTTGGTAGCTAATGTATTCACCGCAGTTTTTGTGTCGAAGTTCATCTTCGATTGGGAATTGTCCGGCCGCCGGGCACCCACCACGCTGAGCATCTGACGGCGCTGCGTCGGGAAGGGGCCTCACGGCTGCCCGAATTGCGGCGTTTTGGTGTAACTCTTTGGAACGGTTTGAGGTTGAGATCGTTTTGTGATACGTTTTACGGGAACTGTTTGA
>JBDUEM010000508.1:0-2208 GCA_040002435.1 Bryobacteraceae bacterium | reverse complement strand
TATCGTTACCAGACCCGGCCGTGGGAAATGAACCACGTGGGGACCATTTGTACGCACTGCTCCAATGGTTGCAAGACGACACTCGGGGTTCGGAACGACAAGATCATTCGCGGAAATAATCGCGACCGCTCCGGCATCAACGGCGAGTTCCTCTGCATCAAAGGCCGTTACGCGTTCGACTTCACGGAAAACCCGGAGCGGCTGCAATCTCCGCTGATGCGCGTGGACGGAAAACTGGAGCCGGTCTCCTGGTCCAGGGCGTTGCTCACCGTGGCGCAAAAGTTCAAAGAAGTAAAGGCAAACGGTGGGAAGTTTGGCGTAATTGGCTCCAACCGGACGACCAACGAAGAGAACTACTACCTGCAGAAGTTCGCCCGGCAGGGTCTGGGCACTCCGAACATCGACCATCACCGCAGCGGGGATCTGACGACGCTGCTGGATGCCATCAGCGGAAAGACTACCGCTCTGGCTACAGTAGGCGAACTCTACACTGCCAAGGCCACACTGATCATCGGCGCCGACCTGGCCGAACAACAGCCCCTTCTCGCGTTCCAGATCCGGGCCAATTTCCGGCACCACGCCTCTCACACCTATACCGTCACCAGCGGTCCGGTACGGGAGCGCAAGTACGCCGTTGCCAGCCTGATCGCGGCGCCCGGCGAGGAACTGAGCGCGGTGGAATCGCTGCGCGACCAGCTGGCCAAAGAACCGGAACTGGTGATCGTCTTCGGCGACGCTATCAAAGGCGATGCCCTCCGTAAGCTGGTAGCCTTCGGAGATTCACTGGGCATTCCCGTGAAGTATATCTGCCTGGTGGACTATTCGAACTCCCGCGGCGCGGTTGACATGGGACTCATTCCCGGTCTGCTGCCCGGCTATCATGCCGCATCCTCAACGGGTATGGCGACCCACGAAATTCTGGCTGCGGCCGACCTGGATGTCCTTTGGGTCATCGGAGCCAACCCCCTGAAGAGCGCGGACCTTGCGGCACAGAATGCGTTCGTCGTGGTGCAGGAGATGTTCCTGACCGAGACCGCGCAGCGTGCCGACGTGGTTTTCCCCGCAGGCTCCGCCTACGAAAAGGACGGCACCGTCACCAACGTGACCGGCGAGGTGCAGCGTCTGAAACGCGCAGTGAAAACCATGGGCACCAAGCCCGATCTCGAAATCTTCGTTTTGCTGGCCAAGGAAATGGGTCTGGACCTTGGCCCAACGAAGCACGAAGCCATCTTTGACGAGATTCGGAAGACCGTTCGCGGTTATAATATTCCCTTGCCTATCATTGCAACCGGCGGTGCTGCTCAAACCAGTCCCGTCAATGGCCGTGTGCCGGTAGAATCCCGTCCGGAGCTGATCCAGTCCGCGCGGGATACGCTCTTCACCTCCGGTTCGCTGGGCCGCTATTCCAAGATGCTGAATTCGGTGATCGAGCGTAAGGCCGGGCTGTATGAATCTGGAGTGAATACTCCGTAACATGAATTTTTTCATTCTAAGTTTGATCAAAGCAGGGCTAATCGCCTTTGTTCTGCTCACGGCCCTGGCTTACATCCAGTGGGTTGAGCGCAAGGTTTTGGCTCACATTCAGCTCCGAGTGGGTCCACAGCGCGTCGGTCCGCACGGGTTGTTACAGCCTCTCGCAGACGTCGTCAAACTGCTGACCAAAGAAGACCTGCTGCCTCCTTATGTCAACAAGTTCTTCTATATGCTGGCGCCGTTTCTTGCCGTCACCATAGCGCTCATTGCAATTTCTGTTTTACCGTTCGGCCCGCAGATTGAAGTGTTCGGCGTCCAGACCTGGATGCAGCTTACCGATCTGAAAATCGGCGTTCTGGTCGTCCTCGCGCTGTCCTCCATCGGAGTCTACGGAGTGGCGCTGGCCGGCTGGGCTTCCAATAATAAGTACTCGCTCATCGGCGGCCTGCGCAGTTCGGCGCAGATGATCAGCTACGAATTGCCGCTCGCGCTGGCCATCGCCGCGCCGCTGTTGCTCTCCAACAGCCTGAGCTTCCGCGAAATCGTGGACACACAAGCCGGCTACTACTTCGGATTCATCCCGCGCTGGAACGTCATTCCGCAAATCTTTGGCTTTCTCATTTTCATGATCGCCGCTTTCGCCGAAACCAACCGCATTCCGTTCGATCTCCCGGAAGCGGAGAATGAGCTGGTAGCCGGTTTCCACGTGGAATACAGCAGCATGAAATTTGCGGC
>JBDUEM010000507.1:0-2237 GCA_040002435.1 Bryobacteraceae bacterium | reverse complement strand
GAGTTCGACCTCAGCCGGAATCTGGACGGCGCGGCGGTGGACGTACAAGCGGCCATTACACAATCGGCGCGCCTGCTGCCCGCGGGCATGCCGACGCCGCCGACGTTCACCAAGGTGAACCCGGCCGATCAGCCGATCCTCTACCTTGCGCTGACCTCAAGATCGCTACCGCTCTGGACTTTGGATGAGTACGCCGAAACCAGGGTGGCCCAGCGCATTTCCATGATTAGCGGCGTAGCGCAGGTGCAGGTGCTGGGCGCACAGAAGTATGCCGTTCACGTGCAGATGGACCCTCACGCCATGGCCGCCCGGCAGGTGGGAATCAATGAGGTGGAAACGGCGCTCAAGAACTGGAACGTCAATCTGCCTACCGGAACCATTAACGGCCCACAGCGCGCCTTCACGCTGCAGGCCAGCGGACAGTTGACCAGCGCGGCGCAATATAAGCCGCTGATTGTGGCCTACCGTAAGGGCTCGCCGGTGCGGCTGGAGGAGTTGGGCGACATTGTCGACAGCGTGGAAGACGACAAGACGGCCTCGTGGTTCTCAGATAAAGATTCGACGCAGCGAGCCATCGTCCTGGGAATCCAGCGGCAGCCGGGTACCAACACGATGGAAGTCACCAACGGAATCAAGCAGCTGCTGCCGGTCTTCAAGAACGAACTGCCTCCGTCGGTGCAGATGAACATTCTCTACGACCGCTCGGAAACCATTCAGGAATCGTATTCCGATGTGAAATTCACCATGGGGCTGACACTCGGGCTGATCGTGATGGTGATCTTCCTGTTCCTGCGCAACCTCTCGGCCACCGTGATTCCCAGTCTGGCGCTGCCGTTCTCCATCATCGGTACCTTCGCTGTCATGTACCTGCTGGACTACAGCCTCGACAACCTCTCGATGATGGCGTTGATTCTGTCCATCGGATTCGTTGTGGACGATGCCATCGTCATGTTGGAGAACATTGTCCGCCACATGGAAATGGGAGAACCGCCGCTCGAAGCCGCACTCAAGGGATCCAAGGAAATCGGATTCACCATCGTCTCCATGACGCTGTCGCTGGCCGCCGTGTTCATTCCGGTCCTCTTCATGGGCGGGATTCTGGGACGGCTGTTCAAGGAATTCGCGGTCACCATTTGCGTGGCGATTCTGATCTCCGGCGTGGTCTCGGTGACATTGACGCCCATGCTTTGCAGCCGGTTTTTACGCCCGCCGCATGAACAGCACCACTCCTGGTTCTACCGCATCACCGAAAGGTTTTTCGATAAGTGGCTGGACCTCTATGACCGTTCGCTGAAAGTAGTGCTGCAATTCCGTGTGGTGACCATGGTAGTTTCTCTGCTCGTGCTGATTGGCACCGGCTACATGTTTGTCGTGATCCCCAAGGGCTTCATTCCCGATCAGGACACCGACCAGATTCTGGCCATCACCGAAGCTTCCCAAGGAACCTCGTTCCAGCAGATGGTTTCCTATCAGAAAGCAATCGCGGAGGTGTTTCGGGCCGACCCGAACGTCGAAGGCCTGATGTCCACCATCGGAGGAAGCGGAGCGGCCACGCTCGGAGGGCCGAATTTTGGGCAGCTGGTAGTGCATCTCAAGCCTCGTGCTCAGCGTGCGATGCTCGTGAACGAGGTGATCGAGGAACTCCGTCCCAAGCTCACCGGCTTTCCGGGAATGCGCGTCTACGTGCAGAACCCGCCCACCATTCGCATTGGCGGCCAGGTTACCAAGAGTCTCTATCAGTTTTCGATGCAGGCGCCCGATAAGGTCGAACTCTATACCCGCGCCCAGGAGATGTTGACGGAAGTGGAAAAGATTCCGGGCCTCCAGGACGTCACTAGCGACCTGCTGATCAAGAGTCCGCAGGTGGATATCACCATCGATCGGGACAAGGCCGCGGCCGTTCAGGTGAACGCGCAGCAAATTGAAAATGCGCTCTACGACGCCTACGGACCGCGCTGGGTCTCCACCATTTATTCGGCAATTAACGAATATAAGGTGCTCCTGGAACTGAAGCCGGAATACCAGGACGATCCGAAGGCCCTCTCGCTGTTGTATTTCAAAAATGGCGGTGGACGGCTGATTCCGCTCGATACGCTGGCCAAAGTCACCCAGCAGCTAGGCCCGCAGGCCATCAATCACTACGGCCAGTTGCCGGCCGTAACAATTTCCTTCGGCTTGCAACAGGGATATGCCCTGGGAGACGCCGTGACCCGCGTTCGCGAGACCGCCGACCGTGT
>JBDUEM010000506.1:0-2238 GCA_040002435.1 Bryobacteraceae bacterium | reverse complement strand
AAACGGTTGAGGACGGCGGACGCCCGCGTCCGCGCCGCACCCACGGGTGCGGCTGCCCGGCGTCACCAGGCCGGCGAGGGCGCCGGCCGCGGAACTGGGGAGCCGCCCTCCTTGACTTCAATAGCATTCGCCGCTATATATAGCTGTACAAGCTATGGACCCCAACACGTTTCAAAAGAGCAGCGCCGAAACGGTGCTGCTCGCTCTTCTCGAAGGCCGCGCGCGCCACGGCTATGAACTGGCGAAACTGGTGGAATCGAAATCCGATTCCAGGATTCAGTTTCAGGTGGCGTCCATTTACCCCATGCTCTACCGGCTCGAGAAGAAGAAGCTGGTCCAGGGCAAATGGGTGGAGAAAGCCGGCGAGCGGCGGCGCCGGTTTTATTCCCTCACCGCGGCCGGGCGAAAGGCTCTCGCCTCCCAACGCCGCACCTGGCGCGAATTCTTCGACGCGCTGAGCAGCCTGACGGGGTTTGACCATGCCGGCTAACTGGAATGAATACGTCCGCCGCCGCATGCCGGCGCTGGGCGTACGTCCCGAACGGGAGAGCGAAATCGTAGCCGAACTCGCCGAACAAATGCGGCAAGCCTACCAGGAATGGATCGCTCTCGGCCATTCCGAGGAAGAAGCCATGAGTCACGCCGAGGTTCAGGTCCGCGACTGGTCGGCCCTGGGCACGGAGCTGCGCGACGCGGAAAGGCCTGCGCCGAGGTATAGGTTCCTTCCCGGGCTGCGGCATGACATTCGCTACTCGCTCCGCGGCCTGCGCAGAAACCCCGTGTTCGCCTGCGTAGCCATTGCTACCCTGGCGTTCGCTATTGCCGGAAACACCGCCATATTCGCGGTCGTCGATCACATCGCTTTACATGGCCTGCCGTATCCCGATGCAGCCCGACTGCTCGCCATTGAACACACGCGCGTCGATGAGCCCGGGCTGGAATCCTGGTGCGCTATCGACAACCTCCTCGACCTGCGGAAGAATAACCAGACGTTTCAAGCAATAGCTGGTGTGTCCCCGGTCTGGAACGTAGTCATGACGGGCGAAGGCGAAGTAGAGCGTCTCGAATCCCTGTTCGCGTCGTCAGACTTCTTCCCTATGTTAGGCGTCACGCCGCTCATCGGGCGCTTGTTTTCCGCCGCAGACGATAACCGTGCCGGCGCGGCGCCGGTGGTTGTTCTCTCCCATTCGTTCTGGGCACGGCGGTTCGGGGCGTCGCCCGCGGTGCTTGGCAGGACTCTGGTCCTGGATGGCCAGCCGTTCGCCATCGTAGGTGTGCTTCCGCGGGACTTCCGCTGGCTGGGTGAACCGCTGGCCGGAACCGCCATCAACATCGACCTGTGGATGCCTTTGGCAGCCAATCAACTGGCCCGTTCCCCGCGTACTCTCCGTTTTCTCAAGGTGACAGGGCAACTGAAGCCCGGAGTCAGCACGCAGCAGGGAATAGATGAGGTGCGCCGCATCGGTGAGTCGCTGACGCCGGCGTTTCCGGCGGCCAATAAGAATCTTACTTTCACGGCTGTTCCGCTGGAGCAAAAGATCGCCGGCAGGGTGCGTCCGGCTGTTTATCTCCTGCTTGCAACCGTCGGATTCGTACTGTTGATGGCCTCGGCAAATGTCGCCAATCTGCTGCTCGCCAGAGCGGCTGGCCGCAAACAGGAACTCTCCATCCGCGTCGCGCTGGGTGCCTCGCCGGGACGCCTCATACGCCAGTGGATGACGGAAAGCGGAGTGATCGCGATCCTCGGCGGCGGGCTGGGAGTGCTGCTGGCACATGTCTTCTTGCGCCTGATTCTGGAATACGGACCTCCGGCAACCGTGAAGACAGTCCCCATTTCGCTCGACTGGCGGGCCATGTTGTTCAGCGGCGGAGTGGTGATGCTCACGGCAGTGCTGTCTGGCATCGTACCTGCATGGCGGACGATGTCCGGACCCGCGCTGCGGGAGGGTCGTGGGACAACGAAAGGCAACCGCCGTGTGAGGTCGCTTCTGGTGGTGACGCAAGTGACTCTCGCGGTGGTGTTGCTCTCCGGCGCGGGTCTGCTGGTGCGCAGCTTCCTGCAAGTTCTCAAGGTTGATCCTGGATTCAACTTGCACAACGTCGTTTCTATTTCTACTCAATTGCCGGCTGGCGCCAATACAGCGGAACAGCGAACCAACGTCTATCACAAGATTCGCGACGAGCTGCTCGCGGTGCCCGGAGTAACGGCGGTGGCAGCGGTCAGCCGTTTACCGCTGC
>JBDUEM010000505.1:0-2244 GCA_040002435.1 Bryobacteraceae bacterium | reverse complement strand
AAAAAAATACAGGGGTTATAGGAAGAACGGGGAGGAGGAAGGAGTTGAGAGTTGGGAAGTGTTGATTGTCCAGTACACTGCCCATCCTGGTACAAAGAGGAACAAGAATAAAGGTCAATGGAGCAATTGTTTCGAGCGTGACGCCCTGGGGTAAGCCCCAGGGCGGACCGACATCTTGTTCTGCCAGAATCTGCACGGTGACCCAGGCGGCGACATAATCTTGGTAGTTCGTGCCCGCGTGGGTTGCCCCACCGCCCGTGCTCGTGTTTGTCGCCGTAGCTTATGTGAATTGCCCAGAACAACAATAATCGATCAAAAGGTGAAGACTATCCAACGTCTGACTCCGTGAAACTGCGTCTTGCGCCGTGGCGGATGTGCAGCACTTCAATCTGCCTTTGCCTTTCCAGCACACGGTAGATCACCCGATAAATGTGAGGTTTGTTGCCGCAAAGCAAATGCCGGAGCTTGTCGTTCTCAAGCGTCACGGGGCACCGGTGCGGTTGCTCTTCCAAGCTAAGAATCGCCTCCTTGAGTCCTCGATACCATTTCACAGCCGTATCGGAGTGCTCCGCGTTTATCTCCCGATACAATTCGGTAAGATCAAGTCCAGCGCGCGCGGTGATGTTAACGAGATATGCCATGCTCGGCTTCGAATTCTTCGAAAAACTCTTTCGCTGGCCGAACTTTCCCCAATTTTGCGTCCTCCAACCCCTGACGGATTCCTTCCCCTGGGTCGGCACGGGCGGCGATGTCGAGCAACCGCTGATAGGCTTCGGCATCCTGCACAATGGCCGCCGCCTTTCCCTTAACGGTAAGAACCACGGGGCGTTTGTCTTTCTTAAGCTGTTTCATGAAATCGCCTGAGCGGCGACGGAAGGTCGTCAGCGATTGGATGTCCTTGGTAATGTCGATCATTATCCTGCTCCATAGTGGCACCTAAAACGGTGCTACTAGGATAACGCATCCGTGTAAAGAACAGAGGCTCTCTCGAGAGCCCGGACTTGACCCCTGCGGCTCAGCGGGTCGCGTGCGCTGGACCGCAGCCGCGGCATTCTGCGCGGCCATGTCTGCGTCACGCTCCCATTTTCATCTCGTTGTGACGGCCGCTCAGGGCCGCAGTTGGTGAGTCCTTCGAAAACATTCGTGCTAACCCACTGAAATCGTTGGATGCCCGGGGACGGTGGTCCCCCTTGGGCCGTAGGGGCCCCTGGCCGGATCACCGCCGCCACGCATCTCGCAGCCACGAAAGCTCCACCAATTTTCATGCCCCGGTGTGGCCCCGGCCATCGTGATTCCTTCGAAACCCCTATTCATAACGGCGTGTTTGCAAGGGAATGCGCGTCTTAGGGTTACCCAGCTTCCAGGCAGTCCGCTTCAGCAACCAGTCGTCGGTGGTCAGCAGAACGTCTGCGCCATCCGATTCGGCCGCCGCGAGGTGCAGCGCAACAAAGGGACCATTGCCAACCCCACCGAATCCTGAGCACGATGGGCGGTGGCCTCGAATTTACACGCGAGAGACCGGAGAGCGATTCCGTAACTTCAGCGCTTCTTTACCAGCAGCAACGTGAGGTATTCCTGAACGATTTTTTCCGCCTTGATGGCTGGCAGCGTCAGAAAGATCTTCTCGGCGGCTTTCGCCTGGCGCAGTGCATCGACAGGATCTAAAGGCTTGGTTAGGTTGTAATCCGCAAAGTGACGATCTTCCTGTAACTGGCTGAATCCCTGCGCAATTTCTCTGAGGTCTTTAACAACCTGCGGGTTCTCGTTAGTGTACGGAAACTCTCGCCCGTCCAGAATTCTGTTGGAAGTCGTTTTCATCAAGCCGTGGTCGAAGGCGCGTCCTAACGTCGTTCGCAGTCCGCTGTTATCCCAGTGCTCGGTCGCTTCGAAAATCAGCAAATGAAAAACGGCGTAGTACGCGGCTGAAACGGCCCTGCGCAATGTTAGCTGGGATGGCGGTTGCGTGTGAACTAAGGCCAGCGCATGGTCCAAAAGGTCATCGTGATAGGCCATGCGTCAGATCCAGTCGGGATCAGGTCGCGTTTGCTGCTCAGAGTAGCTTCTGAAGTTGAAATAGGGACGCAGTCCCCAATTCTCCAAGGGACGGATTTCGTCAAATAGAGTTGTCGCTACGCGTCCCGTGACATCGGCGATAACGTTCTCGGCGGTCGCCCAGTCGAGTAGTGTGATTCGAAAGAAGATCGACGCCGCACATCGTGGCGTAAGAAAGGATTCCTCGGGGTA
>JBDUEM010000504.1:0-2273 GCA_040002435.1 Bryobacteraceae bacterium | reverse complement strand
AGCAAAACAAATCGCGGCTTCTTTGCCCGGATCAGTTGCTCCAGCGCCGCGGTGTAGCCGTCGGGTGTGTACATCTTCAACAACGGGCCGTCCACGGTATAGAGGTGATCCAGCTTCTTGTCAGCCAGGTCTCCGGCATCGCTCGTCCCCACCATGACGGCGCTGACGGGCAGGTTCAATGCTGCCCCAAGCTGTTGACCCGCGGCAAGTGTTTCGCCCGACAGGCTGCTCTTCTGCTCCGTAATCACCAGGACGCCGCTCATATCGCTCTCACCTCAAACTTCAATTTCTCAACCAGTTTCGCGGCGGCTTCCCGGGCCGTACCGTCCAGGATTTGGGTTCGTTTCGTTTTTACGGGCGCGTAGACCTTCTCAATGGTGACCGTGGGCTGCAGCGCAACTCCCAGATCGGCCGCGGTCAGCCGCTTCACTTCTTTGGTCTTCGCTTTCTTGATGCCCATCAGTGTCGCGTAGCGCAGCTTGCTGATTCCGGACTGAATGGTCAGCACGGCCGGCAGCGGCAACTCCACATGCTGGAACCAGCCATCCTCCAATTCGCGCTTCACACGGACCGATCCGTCTTTTTTCTCCACTTCCATGATCAGGGTGGCATGCGGCATCCCGAGTAATTCCGCAATCACCACGCCGGTTTGCCCGGAGCCCAAGTCGTCCGATTGCAGCCCGGTCAGAATCAGATCCGGATTCTCGGCCGCGGCGGCCCTGGCCAGCAGCCGCGAAACCGCCAGCGTGTCCTGATGGCTCAGAGTGTCGTCTTCGATGTGCAGGGCGCGGTCCGCGCCTTTCGCCAGCGCTTCGCGGATGGTCTGCGCGGCGCCGGCCGGCCCGGCACAAAGCGCCACCACTTCACCGCCGTTCTTTTCCCTCAATTGCAGAGCCGCCTCCAGAGCATAGGCGTCCGGTTCGTTGATCTCGAAGGAAAGATCAGATGTCTGGATCCATTTGCCCGAGGCATCCACTCGCAGCTGCGAGTCGCGCGCGGGCACCTGCTTAATGGCCACGATTGTCTTCATAGGAATTTTGACGGGCTCCAGCCCGGCCGTTAAGGTTCGTAACGTTTGAAAATCAGACTACCATTGGTACCGCCGAATCCGAAGGAATTGGAAAGTGCGTAATTGATCACCATGGGCCGGGCTACGTTCGGCACATAGTCCAGATCGCATTCCGGGTCCGGATTCTCGTAGTTGATGGTCGGCGGCGCGATCTGGTCGCGAATGGCCAACACCGTGATCCCCGCCTCCAATCCGCCGGCGCCGCCCAATAGATGGCCGGTCATGGACTTTGTGGAACTTACCGCCACCTTGTAGGCGTGGTCGCCAAACGTGCGCTTGATGGCGATCGTCTCCATTTTGTCCCCGATGTCGGTAGAGGTTCCGTGAGCGTTCACATAGTCGATCTGGTGCGGCTCCAGATGCGCATCTTTCAACGCGTTTCTCATTACCCGGAATGCCCCGTCGCCATTTTCGGCGGGCGTCGTAATGTGATACGCGTCGGCACTCATTCCGTAACCCACAATCTCGGCAATGATGGGAGCGCCACGCCGCTTGGCAGTCTCCAGTTCCTCAAGCACTACAATGCCCGCACCTTCCCCAACCACGAAACCGTCCCGTTCCTTATCCCAGGGCCGGGATGCCCTACCTGGTTCGCTGTTTCGCTGCGATAGCGCCCGCATAGCGGCAAATCCACCAATCCCCATCGGAGTAATACACGCCTCCGTCCCGCCGCAAATCATCGCGTCGGCATCGCCGCGTTCAATAATGCGGTACGAGTCACCAATCGCATGGGCGCTGGTGGTACAGGCCGTTGCCGTGGCCGAGTTCGGCCCCTTGGCTCCGGTGCGCATGGAAACCTGGCCTGACGCCAGATTCACGATGGTGGCCGGGATGAAAAACGGGGATATGCGGCCCGGGCCTTTTTCCAGCAGGTTGCGGTGTTCGCGTTCAATGACCTCAAATCCGCCAATGCCGCTGCCGATATAGACACCCACCCGCTCCTCATTCTCGGCAGTGACTTTCAATCCGGAAGCGGAGACAGCGAAGTCGGAGGCGGCGATTCCAAACTGAATGAATCGCCCCATCTTTTTAATCTCTTTCTTCTCAATCCAATTTGCCGGATCGAACGACTTCACCTCACCGGCAATCTGGCAGTTGAAAGCAGTGGCATCGAAGGCAGTGATCCGTTCGATCCCGTTCTTTCCTTCGCGGATCGCCTGCCAGCACTCCTCAGTCCCCGAACCGACCGAGCAGAGAAGTCCTA
>JBDUEM010000503.1:0-2285 GCA_040002435.1 Bryobacteraceae bacterium | reverse complement strand
CCGAGGATCGTAAGCTGCTGGCCTACGAAGAGCTGCTGATCGCGGAGGGCAGCGACTGGTGCTGGTGGTACGGGCCGGAACACGATTCGGCCAATCGTCCGGAGTTCGATCAGCTCTTCCGTGATCACCTGGCGAACGTGTATCTTGCGCTTCGCCTGCCTCCGCCGGAAGAACTCTCGCGGCCCATTCTCCGGGTCTCCGTCAATGAGTTTCACCAGACGCCCAGCGGTCCGGTCCGGCCCATCATCGACGGAGAAGTGACCTCGTATTTCGAATGGCTGGGGGCCGGAATCTATCGGGTTAACAGCCGATCCGGCGCCATGCACGGGCAACGGTTTTTCGTCAGCGAACTGCACTACGGCAGCGACGGCCATCACCTGTTCCTGCGGCTCGACTTTGTAGAGCACGGCTTGTCGGCCGTGGAAGGAACCGAGCTGCGGATCAATGTGCAAACTGCCGAGACATCCCATTCCTTCACCACGGCCCTGAACCAGAAACAGGAAGGGATCGAAGCAGCGCAGGGCAAAATCTGCGAGCTTTGCCTGCCGCTGGAAGCGATGGGAATTCCGGCGGGACACTTTGTCAAATTCCAGCTTTCCCTCTGGCAGGGCGGCCTGCCGATGGATGCCCTGCCGCCGCAGGGATGGATTGAATTCTCCACGGCCGAGCCGGCCGAGTGGGCGATCTGATGCGATGAAACCGATCAAAGCTGTTCTCCTCTCCTTCGTTCTTTGTGCCGCGGCCGTAGCGCAGACCATCGACGCGGCCGCTATTGACGCCGCCGTCGGGCAGGCGATGAAAGCATGGCAGGTGCCCGGCGCGGCCGTCGCCATCGTCAAAGGCGACCGCGTGGTGCACATGAAAGGCTACGGTGTGCGCCAGATGGGAAACCCGGTTCCGGTGACTCCGGACACCCTGTTCGCTATTGCCTCGACGACGAAGGCCTTCACCTCAACCGCGATGGCTATGCTGGTTGACAGCGGAAAAATGCAATGGGACGATCCGGTGCGGAAGTATCTACCCTACTTCCATCTTGCCGATCCGCTGGCGGACGCGAGCGTCACGATGCGCGATATCGTCAGCCACCGCACCGGGCTCAGCCGCAACGACATTCTCTGGATCGGCTCGCCGTGGAGCCGGGAAGAAGTCATCCGGATGATCGGCTTCGTTCCTCTGACGAAGCCGTTCCGGTCCGCGTACCAGTATCAAAACATCCTGTTCACCGCCGCCGGAGAATCGGTGGCAGCGGCTTCCGGTGGAACCTGGGAAGCGTTTATCCAGCACCGCATTTTCGATCCGCTGGGGATGAAGGGCGCGAACTTTCGAACCGTGGACGCGCAGAGCAGTGCGGACCACAGCGCGGTACACCAGATGGTCAAAGGCAAGCTGCAGACGGGCACCTGGAGCAACGTAGACAACATCGGCGGCGCCGGCTGCATCAACGCCGGCGTGCGCGACCTGAGCCAATGGGTGCGGCTGCAAGTGGGACGCGGAGCCATCGACGGCAAGCGCCTTGTTTCAGAAGCCAACCTCCTGGAGACGCGAACGCCGCACACCGTCATCCGGATGGAGGCCGCTACCCGCGCTTTGAATCCCGATACGGAACAGATGACCTACGGGATGGGCTGGACCATCTTCGATTACCGCGGGCAATCCGTGGTGGGGCACGGAGGGGCGCTGCGCGGCTTCCGTTCCCAGGTGGTGCTGCTGCCGAAGAAAGACATCGGCTTTGTGATTCTCTCGAACCTCGGGAATACACAGATGCCCGAGGCCTTGCGGAATACTCTGATTGACCTGATGCTGGACCTGCCTGCCAAAGACTGGAATGCGCTGCTGCTGGCGCAGACAAAGAAGACCGAGGCCGAGGAGCAGGAAAAGGAATTGCAGCGCGAGGCCAAACGGCACAAAGATACGCGGCCTTCTCTTCCGCTAGCGGCTTATGCCGGATCCTATCAGAATGCCGGTTACGGTACCGCTGAGGTGATTGCAGCCAGCGACGGGCTGCTGCTGAAATGGAGCAATTTTGCACCGAAGCTGGTGCATTTCCACTTCGACACGTTCGACGTGAAAGAAGCGGGACCGCTGGCGAACACCGTGGTGCAGTTTGTGCTGGCACCCAACGGCGAGGTGGCGAGTTTGAAAATGCTCGATCAAGAATTCCGGAAGCTGCCGGTGGCGGCTTCCGGATTAGCGAAGTGACGTGACGTTAGGCCGGACCTCGAGGGCCCCCGTCCATCATCCATCGGGGCTACTTTCTGGCTGAGAACTTCGTCAGCTTTTCGAGT
>JBDUEM010000502.1:0-2356 GCA_040002435.1 Bryobacteraceae bacterium | reverse complement strand
GCTTACGTTAACATTGTGCTGATGCTCATCGACTTCAATTCAAAACTGGCCGTGGTCACCGGCGGAGCCAATGGAATCGGACTCACCATCGCGAGGCTGCTAAAGAGCAGCGGCGCAGAGGTTTGGGTGTTCGACGTGGAGCGCGAGCGGCCCGAAGAAGTGGCGGCTTCGTTTGCGGCCTTCGGCACGGCCGTGGACGTGACCGACAGGGCCTCTCTCGAAGCGGGCTTTGCGCAATCGGGACCGCCGGACATTTTGATCGCTAATGCGGGCGTTGCCAGCTTCAGCAATCTGTCGGATACCACCAAAGAAGAATGGGACCGCGTGATTTCCGTGAATCTCTCGGGCATGTTCCACACGGTGCAGATTGCCTCCCGATTGATGAAGGAACGCCGGAAGGGATCGATCGTGCTGACGGCCTCCACCAACTCTTTTGACGGCGAGGCGGACCTGATTGCGTACAACGCCAGCAAGGCCGGCGTACTGGGTCTGTTGCATACGGCGGCGAATGAACTGGGTCCGTACCAGATCCGCGTCAACGCCGTATGCCCGGGCCTGATCCGGACGCGCATCACGGAGCCGTTTTTCCAGGACGCCAAGCTGATCAAGGAATACTTCCGGCCCATCGCGCTGGGCCGCGGCGGGAGTCCGCAGGAGGTGGCCAATGCGATGGCGTTCCTGGCTTCGGATGCGGCTTCGTATGTTACCGGCGCCGCCCTACTGGTGGACGGTGGACAGCTTGCCTCCAAATTCGGGACGTGGAACGAGGAGAATGCAGACTTCTTCGGAGACCGCTGGTGGCTACGGTGAAACTGCCTGATAACCCGCGCAGTGCAGCACGGGAATGCGGGGATACTTGGGAAACCGCGGATCGGTCTTTGAAAGCCAGCAGAAGTAATAGACCGGCCCGCGGTCTGAGGCGATGCGCTGCATGTGCCGGCAGGATTCGCAGAGCCCGGGACTAGGAGATCCACCCATCCACGATATTGATGATGCGGTTGCCGTACTCGGCGTTCTTCTCGGAGTGCGTGACCTGGACGATGGTGGTGCCGGCATCGTTTAAACGCTTGAAGGTCTCCATGATCTCCTTGGCCTGACTGGAGTGCAGGTTGCCCGTGGGTTCGTCTGCGAGGATGATCTTTGGGCTCGCGATGAGGGCGCGTGCGATGCCGACCAACTGCTGCTGGCCGCCGGAAAGCTGATTGGGGAACAGGTCTTTCTTGCCTACCATCTGAAAACGGTCGAGCATGTCGCAAACGATGCTGTCGCTTTCCGATTTGCGGATGTTGCGGTAGGAGAGCGGGAGGGCCAGATTTTCGAACACCGTGTAGCCGTCGAGCAAGTGGTAGCTCTGGAAGACGAAGCCGATGTACTTCTTCTGGACCTCCATGCGCTCTTTCTTGTTGAGCCGGTGGATGGGATGATCGGCGAAGTAGAACTCGCCTGTCCAGAGGCTGTCGTGCATGCCCAAGACATGGAGCAGGGTTGATTTGCCGGCGCCCGAGGGACCCATGATGGAGACGAATTCTCCTTCTTTGATCTCGGTGTTGATGCGGCGAAGTACGAATGTCTTCGTAGGCCCGTGCTCGAAGTACTTTTCTACATTTTTGAGAGTGATCATTGGTTGGCGGGCCGGCGAGGGCGCCGGCTGCGGACCTGGGAGTCCGCCGTCCGAACTAGTTCTTCACTGGATCGGGTTCGGTGCTTTCTTCTACTATACGGCCATCGAAGAGGCGGATAGAGCGATCGGCGTAGCGGGCGTAGCGGGGATCGTGGGTGACGATGCAGATGGTGGCCCCGCCGCGGTGAAGCTCGCGCAGGAGGTCCATCACGGCTTCGCCGTTGGCTGAATCCAGGTTTCCGGTAGGCTCATCCGCGAGGAGGATTGCCGGCTCACCTGCAAGGGCTCTGGCTACGGCTACGCGCTGCTGTTGACCTCCGGAGAGCTGTGACGGATAGTGCTTGACGCGGTGCGACATGCCGACGCGCTCGAGGGCGTCGTGCACGCGCTTCTTGCGGTCGGCCGAACCCATGCCGCGGTAGGTGAGCGGGAGTTCTACGTTTTCGTAGACCGTGAGATCGCCGATGAGGTTGAACGCCTGGAAGATGAAACCGATTTCTCGATTGCGGATGCGCGCGCGCTCAGAGAGTTTGAGGCTCTGAACCGGGTTGCCGTTGAGCGTGAAGGTGCCGTCGGTGGGCGAATCGAGCAAGCCCAGGATAGCGAGCAGGGTGGATTTACCGCAGCCGGAAGGGCCGGAGATGGACACGTACTCTCCGTTCTTGATGTCCATGTGGATTCCGGCGAGGGCGTGGGTCTCGACTTCATCGGTCATGAAAACTTTCGTTACGCCAT
>JBDUEM010000501.1:0-2384 GCA_040002435.1 Bryobacteraceae bacterium | reverse complement strand
CGAATCAGTATGTTCGCGTCGAGAACCACCATTTCAGGTTCGAGCCTTTCGATGCTGACGACGTGCTTCCTTAAAATCGTTAACCAGTTCCTCTTCGCTGGCCCCACTTGCGGCTAGAAGTGCATCCAGTTGCGCAGCTGCTGTCCGCAGAGCGGCCAGGTGTACGGAGCTTTTGCTCGCACGAGCGGGAATGTAATATCCCACGGTCTCTCCGTGCCGAGTAATCGCGACCGGACCCGATGCCTCCAGGAACGTTGTCAGCTTTTCCCGAAACTCACGGATACCGACTTTTTGTGTTTGCATTGAATGCCGCCCTATTGTGTACACATGATAACACACTGTATGGGGAAGGAAGGAGCCCCTTCCCTGACTCCAGCCCGCACAAAACGCGGTCTTCCGTCACCCATCCCAGCGGGGCTATGCCACCCCGCAACGCCCCGCTTTGGTGAGCCGCTTCGCGGCTGATCGCCTTTAATGCCACGGGCCCTCACCCCGTAAAGGCGCTTCGCCCCTTCGGGCGCCGGCAAAGCCGGCGGCCTTGACGGGGACCCCTCAGTGCCCGTGGCGAACCGGAAGCCGCGACACACGCAAGCTGCGCGTAGAGAAAGGTAATCAAGGAGAAACGTAGATGATTGACACAGTTGAAGTTGTTGCAAGTGAAACAGTCGGCCAGAACGGCTTGGTCAGACATGATTTTCGCGAGGTCCCGGTTGATGCTCTTCAGGAATCCCCTACCAACCCGCGCAGGAGTTTCGATGAAACGAAATTGCAAGAACTCGCGCAGAGCCTTCAGGGAGTCCTCGTTCCGCTGATCGTCCGTGATATTGATTTGGATCGTTTCGAAGTGGTTGCCGGGGCGCGGCGCTTCCGGGCTGCACGACTGGCGGACTTGGCCTCGGTTCCGGTCCGGGTGGTTCAACTTTCAGACACGCGATAGCCCGGCTTACGCCGCCTTGGGAAGAATGGCCGGATGCGATCCTTCCTTGAGAAAATGGTCTTCTCCCTCCCATCGGAAATAATATTCACTCCATCCGCGGTACTTCGGGTTATCTAGCATGTAGCGGATGGTAGACGGATACCACTTCCCGCCACGTTTACTGGCAACACCTTCCTCATTCAGCTTCCGTGCAATGGACATGAACGATAACCCTGAGCTGCGCATTTCAAAGATCCGCTGCACCACGGCACTCTCGGCCTTCAGCACAACCAGGCCGCCTTCCCGATCGCGTGTGTACCCCAACGGAGCCGCCCCACCGGAGAATCCGCCACGGCTCGCCTTCTCGCGCTTGCCGGCCAGTGTGCGCCGAATAATCACACGCCGCTCCTCGGCCGCAAAACCGGCAAGCAAAGTGAAAATCATCTGACCCATCGGACTGGAGGTGTCGATGGGCTCAGTCACACTGCGCAGTACAACACCGTACTTCTCCTTGAGATCGTTGACCGTCGTGACACTGTAGATCAGGTTCCTGGCCAGCCGGTCGAACTTCCACACCAGCAAAGTGGAGTAGCGACCAGCTTCGGCCAATTGGAGAACGCGACGAAATCCGTCGCGCTCCGATGGCTTCTTGGCGCCAGAGACCCCGCCGTCCTTTTCCACTCCGATCAGTTCAAAGCCCTGGGACTCGGCAAAAGCGCGGATGGCGCGCTCCTGGGCATCGAGACCATGTCCTTTGGACACTTGTTCCTCGGTGGAAACGCGCACATATCCCAATACCTTTCTGCTTACATCGGTTACCTGTTCAACTAGTGCAATCTGTTTAGCTTGTAGCTTTTGCACGCGCCGGCTGCGCTCTACTGGCTAGCCGTATGAATTCTCTTGAGAATTCATACGGGTTTCGGGTGCTTGATGTCCCTCTTTGCGAGCATTTGATTCGTTACTAACCGACGCCCGATCGCGGCGGTAATCTCTGCTTCGGTTAGGCAATGCGTCCATTCGATTGAATAGGCCAGGTTGGCCGTCAGAATGGCGCGAATCAGCATGGAGCGATTTAGGGCTTGACCTGTAGTCAATCGCATTCCTACGCTGGTGTGATCTAGGTGAGCAATGATCTCGGGGTCTAAGATAACGGAGATTGTAGTGCTCTTCGGCTTGAGTGGAACAATTGTTTTCATATTTGTGTCGGAGTCAATAACTCCATCCATGTGGATGTAGCCAACTCCGACCAAATCAAACACTCCCCCGTCTTCGCCCTCCGCCGGCCCTCCTACGTACGCGCGAGACCGCGTTCGCGACGAATTCCGCGGGAACCCGCCGCCAGGCAAAGTCCCGTTCGAGCCAGCCCGGCACGGGTGAAGGTTCACCCGATTTCGACGAAAAAGATGTCACAACAGATCACAGCTTTTGACAGCCTGGCGTTTTTATCGACGGCGGCCGGCGGCCGGCG
>JBDUEM010000500.1:0-2396 GCA_040002435.1 Bryobacteraceae bacterium | reverse complement strand
ACATAACGCAATCGAATCCTCCGTATAGCTCATGGTACATTCAGACTCATGCTGAATCCGGCCTTGGCGGAAATCAGTCTTTTTCTCGCTGCCCTCACGCTTTCCCTATTTCTCTTTGCGAGGCGCGTCGCTCCCGTTGTTCGCACCATCCTGCGCTCACCCAAGGATCCCGGGTTCCAACTCCGGCCCATACGCAAGCGGGTGCGAGACTTCGTCTGGGAAGTACTACTGCAAGGGAAAGTGATCAAGGAGCGGCCCTTGCCCGGGATTGCGCACGCATTCGTCTTCTGGGGCTTCTGCGCCTTCGCCATCGTCACGGCGAATCATTTTGCCGCCGGTCTCGGCTTCGCTTTACTATCGCGTGACAGCGCTTTCGGCTTCTTCTATTTTGGCATGGCGGCGCTGTTTGCGTGGGTGGTGTTGGTGTCGATTCTGGGGCTGGCATTCCGCAGGTTCGTGATCAAACCGAAATGGCTGGGCCCGCTTTCGGTGGAGTCCGGAGTGATAGCCGGGCTGATCGCGATCCTGATGATCACGTATCTGGCAGCGTCGTGGTTCCCGGAAGGCACTCTGGCGGGAAAGGCCGTCTGGTGGTCGCACACTCTGGCGTTGCTGGTTTTCATGCCCTTGATTCCGCATACCAAGCATCTGCATTTGCTGTTGAGCCCTTTTTCGATATTCCTGTCGCGCGGCGGCTTCAGCAAGATTCCTCCGCTGGTGGGCGATGAAGACTTCGGAATTGTCACCGGTAAGGACATCACGCAGATTGTTGCGCTGCAGGCATTCTCCTGTGTGGAGTGTGGACGGTGCACGCAGCACTGCCCCGCTAACAATACCGGGAAGGTGTTGGACCCGAAAAAGATTGCACTGGGCGTTCGCGACTACCTGCGCGATCATGGCGCCGGCGCCAGCGAGCCGCTGATCGGCAAGTACATCAGCGAAGAGGCGCTCTTCCAGTGCACCTCCTGCGGCGCCTGCGAGTACCAGTGCCCGGTGGGCATCGAACACCTTCCCATCATTGTCGGCCTTCGCCGCGGCCTGGTAAACACAGGCGAGTGGGACAACGAATACGGAGGCAAGCTCTTTCTCAACCTGGAGCGCAACGGAAACAGTCTGGGCTTCGCCTCCAGCGAACGCGACAAGTTTGTCCAGAAGACAGAATTCCCGATTTACGATGGCAGCCAGGACTACTGCCTGTGGCTGGGCTGCATGGGCGCCTATGATCCGCAGGGGCGCGAAATCGTGCAGTCGCTGGCGGATGTAATGAAGCATTTGGGAGTCACCTTCGGGGTGCTGCGCAAGGAGAAGTGCACCGGCGATCCGGTTCGCCGGTTGGGCAACGACTATCTGCTGAGCCAGCTTGCCGAGTTCAACCTGGAGCAGATGAAAGCAGTGACCGCGGTGAAAATCCTGTCCATCTGCCCGCATTGCGTCCGCACGATGGGCGAAGACTGGAAGGAATTCGGCGCCGATTTGCAGGTGGAGCATCACAGCGAATTTCTGGCGCGCCATGCTTCCCAACTGCCTATCGAAGCCGATTCCCGCGAGAAGGTGGTTTTTCACGACCCCTGTTACCTGGGCCGGTACCGCGGTCTCTACGATGAGCCGCGAGAGGTGATAGAGCGTGCCGATACAGTGCTGGAAGCGCCGCGGTCAAAGGAACGTTCTTTCTGCTGCGGGGCTGGCGGCGGGATGGTGTTTCTGGGCGAAGAGAAGGGCAAACGGATCAGCCTGGAACGTGCCGAAGAATTGACCAATACGGGCGCGTCGGTCGTTGGCGCGGCCTGTCCGTTCTGCAACACGATGTTTCGGGATGCTTTGGCGCAGGTAGCCATCGCCAACAATTCAGCGGCACCGAAGCTTCTCGACATCGCGCAAATAGCAGCGGCCTCTCTGAAGTCGCCGGAATGAAATAAGTTCCGGTTTGTGGAAACTGGCAATCTGTAACCTGTTCAAAATAGAACCCTTTCTTTTTGGCCCCTCGTTTGCAGGTACAAATGCGAGGTGAATTATGAAAAATTTCTTTCTTGGGCTTGGTGTGGGATTGATCGGTGGAGTTCTATTCGCGCCGAAGTCCGGAACGGAGACTCGCGATTATTTGGGCGAGAGGACTGATGACGGCCTGAACTATTTGAAGAAACGGGCTGATAGTGTATCCAGTGCTGCGTCTGACTTAGCGGCGCAGGGCAAGGCTACGGCGTCAGAGTTTGTCGATAAGACCAAAAATATCGCCTCCGACGCGTTGGGCAAAGGAAAGGCCGCAGCAGTCGACGCGATGGACAAAGGTAAGCAGGCGATCCAGAATAATCCGGAGATCCGCGCTATCCACAATCGCGAGACGTTCTCACAGAGCTAATCTGCGGGGGCCGTCTCGCTGCTTCGACACGGCCTCCGGT
>JBDUEM010000499.1:0-2437 GCA_040002435.1 Bryobacteraceae bacterium | reverse complement strand
ATGATGTCACTGGTTAGTCTTGCCGGCGGTGCGTCTGTAGCCTTCTCTGTGCGCGGTAGGGTTCCCGCAGCGGTTACGGAACGAGTGAAGCAACGGGCGCGGAAGTAGAGGCTCCCACGAGATCGAGGACCGGCAATTTACTGGCAGCGATTTGCCTGGCGACGTCCTCTGACGGCTTTTGCGTTACTACCAGGTAGCCAGCCCAGGAAAGAAGATCTTCCAGAGTATTGTCCAGCAGCCTTGCAATGTGGGGAATTGCGTTCAGAATGAAATTCCGGTTCGCACCATATATGTTGTCGATGCGAATATGCGGATCGAACACACGGACGCTGCGGCCTTTACCAATGAGTTGTTCAAGAAGACCAATCACCGGACTCTCGCGCAGGTCGTCGGTATTTTCCTTGAACGCCAATCCAACGACGCCGATTCGTTCCGCCGGCAGTGCGAGTACGGCGGCGATGGCGCGTTCCAGTTGATGCTGATTGCTGGGCAAAGCGGATTCAAGCAGCGGCAATTTCAAATCGAGTCGATTCGCACGGAATATCAGCGCCCGCAGATCTTTCGGCAGACAGGAACCGCCAAATGCGAATCCTGGTTTTAAATACGCGGAAGATACATTCAACTTTGCATCTTTGCATAGCGTATCCATCACTTCGCGTCCGTCGACGCCGAGCTCGGAACTCAGTGCGCCAATTTCATTGGCGAAGGAAATTTTCACCGCGTGGAAGGCGTTGCAAGCGTACTTAATCATCTCTGCAGTACGAAGCGAAACCAGGCAGGGCTCAACCGGAAGAGGCCCATAGAGATCCGCCACCCGTTTTACGGCGGCCGGATCTTTCCCTCCTACAACCAGGAACGACGCGTCTACAAAATCCCGGACCGCGGTGCCCTCTCGAAGAAACTCCGGGTTCGAGACCACGCGCACATTCGGGAAATCGCGTAGGCTGGATTCCACGATTTCTTCGCAGGTGCCAGGGAACACCGTGCTGCGTATGGCTATGATCAAGGGCTTAGAAAGTCTGGGCAGCAGTTCAACAATATCGGCTACGACACGGCGTAATTGATCGAGTCCCAGATTTCCGTTCTTCTCCGAAGGCGTTCCCACGCAGATCAGGGCCACATCGGCATCGCGCAAACCCTCTTCATTGGAGGTAGAGGCCGAGAGATGTCCTGAAGCGACGGTGCTGTTAACCAGCTCTTCGAGGCCGGGTTCATAGAACGGCGCTTTGCCGCTCAAAACATTCCCCACCTTTTGCTCATCACGATCCACACCGATCACGCGATGGCCCAAGTTCGCCAAGCAGGCGGCAGTTACACAGCCTACATACCCAAGGCCGATCACTGCAATTTGAGCGTTGTTCTGATTATTTTCGGGACCCTTCACTTTGAACTATTATGACATGGAGTCCTATTTCGCCGCCTGGCATTGCTTGGTGGACATCATCATCGCAGCGTCAAGCAGTAGAAAGAATCTTATCGTCTATCCATTGATACTATATCCTTTGTTGCGATAGGCAATGTGACACATTTACACATATACTGTGGAGATGAAGAATATCACATTGAGTGTGGATGAGGAAGTTCTGCTCGCCGTGCGCCGCTACACCGCAGAGCACAACTCGAGCGTAAATGCTTTGGTCCGGGAGTATCTGGGCAACATAGCTCGACACGAAGACCGGGCCCGCCAGGCGCGTCATCGTATTAAACAATTAAGTCAGCAATCTCAAGGACAACTCGGCGAGAGGAACTGGGACCGCGAAGAATTGCATGAACGCTAAGGTCTTCTTTGACACAAATATCCTCGTGTATGCGGCGATTGGAACAGGAAGAGACGAGACCAAGCGGCAACGGGCGCTGCAGTTGATCGAATCTGAGGATTTTGGCATCTCGGCCCAGGTACTGCAGGAGTTTTTTGTCACGGTGGTGAAAAGGGCGCTGAGACCCCTCACGGCTTCCGAGGCTTTGGAATGGATGGAACAGTGGGGACAATTTCCCTGCCAGATCATTGACCGGCAGTTGGTGCAGATCGCCGTCGAAGTGTCACAGCGTTTCGGTATTTCCTATTGGGACGGAGCAATTCTGGCAGCAGCTGACTCGATGGGCACCCACACGGTCTATTCCGAAGACTTGAATGATGGACAACAGTATGGAAGGGTTCGCGTCATCAATCCTTTCCGCTAAACCCTGGAGGTAAACCTTCCTCATTGCGTAGCTTCCGGCCTCGCTCGGGCGGCTGATTTTGCCGAACTCCGATAGACGTCGGGTTATTGGCCTGCCGGATGTTTCCGCAAGCGCCAGGTTACGTATCCAATTCCAACCAGGCAGAGTAGAAACTCTGGAAGAGCACTAGGCTCTGGCATCGCAACAACCCGTGAAACTGTTGACGTTGTCAATGTCTGTGCGTGACCAATCATGCTCGATAGAGCTAGAACACTAG
>JBDUEM010000498.1:0-2483 GCA_040002435.1 Bryobacteraceae bacterium | reverse complement strand
TGGAGCCTGACGCGAGTCAACGAAGTGAAGAACGTTCCACGGTCCGTGCGCGATAACCCGGGAGCTTACCGCTCTATTTACAGCGGCTATTCCCACTATTCAGGAGGCAAGTAAACATGAGCGAGTTCCATCCCGGCTATCTGTTGAACGCGGTACTTTACGCGGTGCTGGGCATCATAATCTTCGTGGGCGCCTTCGCGCTCATCGACAAGATGACGCCCTACGATCTGTGGGGCGAAATCGTAGAGCAGAAAAACGTGGCGCTGGCGATTATGGTGGGTGCGATGTCGATTGGCGTGTGCATCATCATCGCCGCGGCTGTACATTAAACCTTGTCGGCAGTACTGTTCCTCTCCGTCTTCCTGATCGCCGCGTGCGGGCTCATCTATGAGTTGATCGCCGGTACGCTCGCCAGCTATTTGCTGGGCGATAGCGTACTGCAGTTTTCTACCGTCATCGGCGCTTATCTCTTCGCCATGGGGATCGGCAGCTTCCTCTCGCGGTTCGTAGGCCGCGGGCTGGTGGCGCGCTTCATTCAGATCGAACTGATGGTGGGACTGGTAGGCGGTTTCTCTTCCTCGATGCTGTTTGCGGCCTTCGCCTACACGCAGAGCTTTCGCTTCGTCCTTTATCTGCTGGTTGTGCTGGTTGGTACGCTGGTGGGCCTGGAAATTCCGCTGCTGATGCGCATCCTCAAGGACCGCTTTCAGTTTCGTGAACTGGTCTCGCATGTGCTGACGTTTGATTACCTGGGTGCGCTCGGTGCATCACTGCTCTTTCCATTGCTGCTGGTCCCGAAGCTGGGACTGGTGCGGTCGGCGATTCTCTTCGGGATGATCAACGCAGGCGTGGCCTTGTGGACTACGTTTCTGTTCCGGGATCAGATCGGCCGCGTGGCCGGCTTGCGTGCGAGCGGCATTACGGTTCTGGCATTGTTGGCTTGCGGGATGGCGGGCGCGGACTACATTTCCGCCGCCGCCGACAACAACCTTTACGCCGACGAAGTCATCTTCTCCCGCCAGACCCGCTATCAGCGCATTGTGTTGACCAAGTGGAAGGACGACGTGCGGCTGTTTCTCAGCTCGCATCTCCAATTCAGCTCGCGCGATGAATACAGGTATCACGAGGCCCTGGTGCATCCGGGGCTCGCTGCGATTGCGGGAGCAAAGCAGGTGCTTGTTCTGGGCGGCGGAGATGGCCTTGCTGTCCGGGAGATTCTGAAGTATCCAGCTGTGGAAGCAATCACCCTGGTGGATCTGGATCCGGAAATGACGAAGCTATTCCGGACCAACCCCATGCTTACCGCGCTCAATCGCGACTCGCTCAATTCAAAGAAGCTGCGCGTAATCAACGAGGATGCTTTTCCGTGGCTCGACAGCAATCGCGGGATGTTCGATTTTGTTGTCGTCGATTTCCCTGATCCCACGAACTACTCGCTGGGCAAGCTGTATACGACAGCGTTCTATCGGCTGCTGGCGAAGCATGTTTCCGCGCGCGGCGCGATCGTTGTGCAGAGCACTTCGCCGTTATTTGCCCGGCAGTCTTATTGGTGCATCGTATCCACTTTGAAGCAGACCGGATTGAAGACGTTTCCGTATCATGTATACGTTCCGTCGTTTGGAGAGTGGGGCTTTGTGCTGGCTGCCATGCGCGACTACGATCTGCCGGTGCAATTGCCGGAAGGAATGAAATTCCTTACCTTGGAGACGCTGCCGGAGCTCTTTCGCTTCCCGAACGATATGCGGCCCATGGACGTGGAACCAAACCGGCTGAACGATCAGATTCTGGTGCGGCTCTATGAGCGTGAATGGAGAGACATCGTCCACTGATGCCGTCACGCCGCCAATTCCTGAGTGCGGCTCTGGTCGGGCTGCCAATGAAAGCGGAACGGCGGGTCGCGGGAGAAATCGTCAATCAATCACAGATCGCCGGGCATACCATCCGGGACCACATTACTTTCTCGCCATCCACGCAGCGGGTCAAGATACCAGTGGTCATCGTGGGCGGTGGAATGGCCGGTCTCTCGGCGGCCTGGCGGTTGGACAAGAAGGGCTTTCACGACTTCGTCCTGCTGGAGATGGAACCGCAGGCGGGCGGGAATGCCCGCAGCGGCGAGAACGAGATCTCCGCGTATCCGTGGGCGGCCCACTATGTTCCGGTCCCCAACCCGGAAGCGATTTTCGTACGCGAATTGATGGAAGAACTTGGGGTTCTGAAAGACGGCAAGTGGGACGAACGGGCCCTGTGTTTTTCTCCCCAGGAACGGCTTTTTCTGCATGGCCGCTGGCAGGAAAATCTGGAGCCGGAGATCGCGGCGACAGCGAAGGATCGCGAGCAGTTCCGGCGATTCGATTCCCTCATGAAGGAATTTCGGGCGTCGCGACAGTTCACGATTCCGATGGAACTTGGCGCCAGGGACCCGGCGCTGGATTCGCTCTCCATGAAAGACTGGATGAGCCAGCAGCGCCTTGATTCCCCTTACT
>JBDUEM010000497.1:0-2550 GCA_040002435.1 Bryobacteraceae bacterium | reverse complement strand
GCGCCCGCCGAGAGCGCGATTGCAATATCCCCGTCACTGAGCGTGTTCACCGGCGAGATGGCGCGAACCACACCGTGCTGGCTGAGTTGAGCCAGTCGGGTAGCCTGCACTTTGGTCAGCCCGGCATTTGTGGCCACAACCACCAGAGTCGTGTTCCCATTCCTGAAGCCGGCCTGCGCACCATTCTTCATGGCCTCCGCGCTGTTCAGAAATTCCTTCGAATCACGCGTCTTGCGGGTTCCCGCCAGAATCTTGCCGCTGCGGTAATCGATCACATCCCCCACGGCGTTGACGACGGCAAGCGCCGCGACAAGCACACGTGAGTTTGCCCCGCCCGCAGCCACGGTGAAGGATCCGACACCGCTCTTCATCGCCTGCCCCATGCCATAGACCTTGCCGACCGTGGCTCCTGTCCCGGCGCCTACGTTCCCTTCCTTCACGGCCTCGGCGGTGGCGGCGGCGGCAGCCGCTTCCCCCATCTCACGGGTCGGCCGCACATGCGCCTTTCCGATCCCTAGATCGTAGAGGATGGCTCCAGGCACAATTGGTACCTTTGCCCGGCCTGTATCGAAGCCGACGCCCTTTTGCTCCAAAAACTTACGCACTCCGGAGACGGCCTCGAGACCGAAGGCGCTGCCACCTGCGAAGACCACTCCATGGATTTGAGGGGTCAGGTGCAACGGGTTCAAGACCTCGAACTCTTCAGTCCCGGTCGCGAATCCCCGGATATCTCCACCGGCGACCGCGCCGCCTTCGCACAAGATCACCGTGCAGCCAGTCAGCGCCTCATAGTCGGAGGCGTGACCCACGTGAATCCCCGGGATATCTGTAAGTCCTTTCATTGCGCTCGATTGCTAGAGAAAACGAGGGGGTATGTTAGCATTTGATACGAGGCGCATGCCGATTGCTCGACTTCTTGAAACGGCCCATTCTTGCATTGCAAGACTTCTTCTTCTTAACCGGCCGGGCACTCCGGAATATCTTCCGCAGCCCTCATTATACAGATGACATTCTGTTGCAGATGGACATTATCGGGGTCGGCAGCTTGCCCATTGTCATCCTCACTGGGGGATTCAGCGGCGCCGTGATGGCGCTCCAAATGTCGCGTGCCCTGGCGACGTACGGAGCCACCGGTCAGGTTGGCCAGATTGTAGCCATTACACTCGTGCGCGAGCTAGGACCCGTTCTCAGCGCGCTGCTGGTAGCCGGCCGGAGCGGTTCGGGAATGGCGAGCGAACTCGGTTCCATGAAGGTCACCGAGCAGATTGACGCCATGCGCGCCCTGGGGACAGACCCGATTCAGAAACTGGTGACGCCAAGGCTGTTGGCAACCGCTATCATGCTCCCTCTGTTGACCATCATTTCTGATCTGGTTGGCTTGGCTGGGGGATTCCTGGTCGCGAGCGTCACTTTGGGAACCACAGCGAGTCAGTATTGGAACACAGCCTATCGAGCTTTGGTATGGAATGATTTGGCCCAAGGATTGCTGAAACCTTTGGCTTTCGGCATTGTGATCGCGCTGGTCGGCTGCTTCTACGGCTTGCGAACCTCGGGTGGTACGCAAGGAGTCGGTTTGGCTACCACCAAGGCGGTTGTCGTTGCTTCCGTTTGGATTTTTGTCATTACATTCTTCATCACCCAGATTTTCGTAAACCAATAATGAATGGAATGGCAGACTCCACACCGCAATCCGTTCTTCGATTTGAACATGTTTCTGTTTCGTTTGGAGAAACGGTGGCCTTAAACGACGTCTCGTTCGACTTGCGGGAAGGCGGCACAAGGATTGTGTATGGAGCCGCAGGCAGCGGCAAGTCCGTCATGCTGAAAATCGCGCTCGGATTGCTGAAGCCAACCTCAGGAAGGGTTTTCGTTTTTGGGCAGGACACTACGGACCTGAAGGAAAAGGATCTGTTCCCGATTCGAAGCAAAATGGGAGTGTTGTTTCAAGAGGGTGGTCTGTTTGATTCGATGACTATTGAGGACAATGTCGCCTACCCGCTGGAGAACGCAGTTACCTCGCGTGACCGCAGGAACGCTATGCCGGCGGATGAAATATCCGGCCGGGTTCACGAGGCTCTTCGCTTCGTGGAACTGGAACAGACACTGGCTAAATTTCCCAGTGAACTCTCAGGAGGGATGCGCAGGCGCGCCGGCATCGCGCGGGCGACGGTAAACGAACCTCCACTGATGCTGTACGATTCGCCGACGGCTGGATTGGATCCTATCACGGCGAATATGATCATCGCGCTGATCATCAAGGCTCGCGACACCAAGAATACGACGTCGGCTATTGTCACGCATCGTTATCAGGACGGGCAATTGCTCGCAAACTTCCGCTACAATCCCGAGAGTGGACACCTGGAGCGGGCGGAGAGCAACGGCGATGGAGTTTACGCACGTACAACGTTTATGGTTTTCGGTGAGGGACGGCTGGTTTTTGAAGGTTCGCAGGATCAGCTGGACCACTCAACCGACCCCTATGTTTCCAAATTCAAGGCGGTAAAACAGTGAGACGGAGTCTATGCCAACGGCACAAAAAGTAGGCTGGGC
>JBDUEM010000496.1:0-2594 GCA_040002435.1 Bryobacteraceae bacterium | reverse complement strand
CGTCGAAGACGGTGACCAAGGGGAGCGCGCCGGTGATGACGCTGGCGGTGAATCCATTGACGAACCGGATTACGGGGCAGGGCTACGATGCCAATGGGAATTTGTTATCGCTGCCGGCGGGTGGGACCGGGGCGTATGATGCGGAGAACCGGTTGGTGGCGGTGCCTGGTGCGACGTATGGCTACGATGGGTCCAATAAGCGGATCTGGCGGTGGACGGGTTCGGTGGATGGGTATGGGTTTGGGAATGCGAGCGGGCTGCAGTTGTATCTGTGCTGGGTGGATGGGAAGCAGTGGGGGACGTATGTGACGAGTATCTATACGAACACGGGTGTGCAGATGGCTCCGCTGCTGCTGGACTCGGTGGGGACGCTGAATGTGTACTTCCGGGGGAAGAAGGTGGGGACGGGGCAGGCTGGGGCGCTGGTGGCGTTTGTGCAGGACCGGTTGGGGTCGAGTGTGAAGACGTATCCGTATGGGGAGGAGAAGGTTCCGAATGGGGTGGATGGGTGGAAGTTCGCTACTTATTTGCGGGATACGGCGACGAATTTGGATTATGCCGATCAGCGGTTTTATGCCAATACGCAGGGGCGGTTTTTGAGTGCGGATCCGTATGCGGCTAGTGGGGGCGCTGGGGATCCGGGGAGTTGGAACCGGTATGCGTATGTGCAGGGAGATCCGGTAAATTTTAAGGACAGCAGCGGGTTGTTCGTCGAAAACACGAGCAGCTGCGGAGCGCCCGGAACAGACTATTGCATGGACGCCGATACTCTTCAAATTTGGGGAGACATGGGATCGTTGTCAATCGGAGGGTTTACCATGTCGATTGCATTTCTTCAGGCTGGCAACGGCCCCCAGCAAGGAGGAGGGGGCTCGCTAACCCCTGGGCCACCCAGTTGCGCCGAGAGTGTTGAGCGACTCTACGGTTCACTTGATGCAAATGAAGTCGCCGCCGTCTCGGTGATCCTAGGGGAGAACTCTTGGGTTTACCTGGGGAAAAATCAGTATCAGGACGGCGAACGATATGGGCGTGGAAGCCTTTCCCCTCTAGGTGTTGAGGACGTCTTCCTGGAAGACCAATACATGGCCGATGTATTGATCAACCGAACAGAGAGATCTGGTAGAAGTCTTGCGTCGGTGGCGTCGGCGCAGGGGCAATTTTTGGGCTACGCGGCTGGAGTAACGAAGTACACGATATTTGGATCCGAAGATTCATTGACTACAGATTGTACGGATCTCACGCTTGCCGTTTATGGACTAAAAACACAGGAGAGTGGGCCTCGGATCAATACTGAGATAATGAATTGGGTAGCGACTGTTCAGCACGGTCGTGCGCGCAGAAGGAGACTCGGGGACATCCGTATTGGAGACACCGATTTCAGTCGCACGCCATTCAGATAACGGAGTTAACCAATGACATTTAGCCGATTTCTTGGCACTCTCGCGTTTGCGACAATTCTACGTGCCCAAGCCGAACCTGGAAGTATTAGAAAGTCAGCGCCTAGTTTTGAGAACTTCCATGCGTCGTCCGCGCGGGACTCCAAACTAGTTGCGCCTCGGTTTAAGGAAGGTCTTTGGCCCTACGACGACCCTAAATTTAGAGAAGCGGTAATTGCCGAAGCCGCTAGTGGTCCCAATTTTGCGGGAAAGCTTTCAATCGTGAAAGTTGGCTGTGGCACCGGTTGCATGTACATTGCCGTCTTAGATCAGGAGACGGGCGCAATTTCGGTGGATATGCCTTTCTATTCGTTATTAGTCGGGCCTTTCTCCTCGAATAACAATGGCAACAAAACCTTCTCCGGGCTGTCCTATCGAATTGATAGCCGGCTGATGGTGGCGGAGGGCTGCTTTGACTCAACCGATGGCAGGAAGAAAGGACGTTGCTCGACTGATTATTTCGTCTGGAGCGGTAAGCGATTCATACTGTTGAAACGGATTCCGATCGACACACGCTGATCCCTAGGTTCGACACTTTCAAATTACGGAAGTACGAAGTACAAGGATGCCGCACGTGTATAGATACTCGGTTCGTGTACCGCGCCCGTATCAGTCGCCGGACCACATCCACATGCTGCTATCAGCGCCGGCAGATCTATCGCCGGCGAAGCTGGTGCAGTATCTGAAAGGGCGGTCGTCGCGAAGGTTGCAAGACGAGTTTCCGGAGTTGAGAAAGCGCTACTGGGGGCAACATTTGTGGGCACGGGGATACTTTTGCGCGACTGTGGGCGCGGTGGACGAAGCAACGATCCGGGAATACATAGAGAATCAGAAATGGGACCAGGACGATCAGGGATTCAAGATCACCGCGCCTGCGGAGCCTTAAGCCGGCTCTCAGCCGGGACAGACTTCAGGCGGCTTTAGCCGCAGCCTGCGACTTTCAGTCGCAAGTCAACCCCACCGCCTTTAGGCGGTAGTTGTTTAGCATTATGGTTTGGTTCGACTTGCTAGATCCTACGGGTGTAGTCAAAAAACATCCGAAGGCGCGATAAGTGGAGCTTTATTTACCTCACCGAGAAGCTTGGGTGCGGTGGCGGCGGTGTGAACCTGACGTCGAAGACGGTGACCAAGGGGAGCGCGCCGGTGATGACGCTGGCG
>JBDUEM010000495.1:0-2681 GCA_040002435.1 Bryobacteraceae bacterium | reverse complement strand
GCCCAGGAGACCATTAAGGTTCTCCACAGCCCGAAGTTCATGCGCGATCCCCGCGCCGTCGAAGGTTCCGTAGCAGACAATCCACTGCATCGCGAGCTATTGGAAATCGCTCGCTTGGCCCGCCACGACTTCCTTGTGGACGTCGCGCTTACTCGCACCCGCCAAATCGCGGGGGTCTTCGCCGGCGATCCGGAAAAGGCCCATGCCGCCGGGATGCAATTCGTCTCCCGGGTAATGCTCGAACAACTTCCTGAACCCGTGGATGCCGTCATCACCAGTTGCGCCGGGTATCCGCTCGACCTCACGTTCTACCAGGCCATCAAGGGCATTACCGCGGCACAGCACATCCTGAAACCCGGCGGCAAGATCCTGCTCGTTGCCGAATGTCAGGAAGGCGCCGGCGCCCCCGAGTTCTGCCAGATGCTCAAGAAGACTTCTTCTTGCACCAGCTTTCTATCTTTAATTGCGGAATCGGCGGTCGAAGTAGATCAGTGGCAATTGGAAAAGCTGGCCCTGGTCGCACAAAAGTACGAGATTTTGTTTTACACTCCCGGCTTGCCTGCCGATTTTCACCAGTGGCTTTGGGGAAAGGCGCCATCGACGCTCGAGCTTGCCATCGCGGAGCTGACCGCTGGATTGCCCGAAGGCGCTAAGATTGCCTTGATGCCTGAAGGACCTTACGTACTGGCTAAGGCAAGCACCCCACAACTGGAAGAAGTTTCCGTATGAGCCGTTTGGCCGCCTGCCTCTTTCTCCTCTCTTTACCGGCGTTCGGAACCTTTCCGGACGCCGTCAGGAATGCCGTGGACCAGATCACGGGCCTCAAGGGTGTTTATGTCCCCAGCGAGGACGTATATAAGATCGGCTTCCCGCGCTCCGACGTAAAGGTGACAGTCGACCGCGCCGCGATGCAGTCCTTTATGGGACTGATGTCCTGGGCCGCGTTCACTACTGGAACGATGAAAGAAGCAATGGTGACCGGCGAGCTTCTGTTATTTGAGGACGAGGTGAATCCGGTGCTTTCGGCCGCTCTGGATAA
Organism: Bryobacteraceae bacterium; assembly: GCA_040002435.1. Classification (GTDB taxonomy): domain Bacteria; phylum Acidobacteriota; class Terriglobia; order Bryobacterales; family Bryobacteraceae; genus JANXXV01. Next base: position 1,642 of record JBDUEM010000495.1, on the reverse strand, counting down.
CGGACTGGAGGTCACGGCGCTGCATAACCATTTCCTGTTCGACAGTCCCCGCATGATGTTCCTGCACATTACCGGCGAAGGCAGGGGCGCCGACCTGGCCCGCGGCGTACGGAAATGTATGGACAAGGTGAAGGAGGTCCGCACGGCCGCGCCAGTCCCTGCCTCTCAATTCCCGGGCGCGGAGATTCCCGGGGCCAGCAGCATTTCGGCGCCGCCCATCGACAAGATTCTGGGGTTTAAAGGGCAATCGGCCGACGGAATGTATAAGGCCACGGTCGAGCGGCACGCACGGATGTACGGACGCGAGGTAGGCGGGCAGATGGGCGCCAATACCTGGGCGGCTTTCGCCGGAACCGACGATCACTCGTTGGTGGACGGCGAGTTCGCAGTGACGAGCGCCGAGTTGCAGAACGTTCTCAAGATCCTTCGCGCTTCCGGGCTTCAGGTTGTGGCGATCCATAACCACATGACCCACGAGGAACCACAGTTCGTCTTTCTCCACTACTGGGGCAAAGGTACCTCGGCCAAGCTTGCAAAGACCATTCGGGCTGCCATGGACAAACAGGCCGCCGCCGTCAGCGCGCATATCGGCCACCCTGTACACTAGCGCACTGCCCTCACAAATCCCCCTTTGCCGTCGAAGAGCAAGGTTGTAGGCTCCTTATGAATATGACCGAAACACTTGCTCGTCCAAAAGCTCCGTGGGCTCTCCGGTTGTTACCCCCGTTTCCTGCCGTTGCGCAGCGCATCCTCGCCCTTGTCAGTCAAGAGAATGTGACCGCCCGTCAGGTTGGCGATCTTATCAAGCTCGACCCGTCTTTCTCTGCCGAACTTCTGCGCTTCTCAAACTCCGCGCTTTTCGGAGCACGGCGGGAAGTCACCAGCCTTGCCCAGGCGGTCATCATGCTTGGGATGGACCGCATCAAATCGATGGCCACCTTCGTCGCCTTGAACAATATGGTGCGCGCCTCGGTACGCATCGCCGGCCTGCGTAAAGTATGGATGCATAGCCTGGTAACGGCGTTGATCGCGCAGGAAGTCGCGCGTGCGGCGAACCTTAACGAAGACTCGGCCTACACAGCCGGACTGCTTCACAATCTTGGGACGCTGGGTTTGATGGCGGCCTACCCGGATGAGTACTCGCGAATGCTGGAAGTTTCCAATGATTTTGGCTACGATCTCTTGCAGACCGAACGGGATCTTTTCGAGATCGACCACTGCGCCGCGGGAGCATACGTTGCGCAGGACTGGAATTTCCCGGACGAGCTTGCAGCCGCGATCGCCGTGCATCACGACGCCCCGGTACAGGACGAAAAAAGTTTGGATAACGTCGTCAAGCTGAGCTGGCGCCTGGCAGATACACTCGGCCATGCCGCGTTTTCACCGGACCGGAATTGGGAATTCGAAGAGCTCACCGGCTATTTGCCGAAAGCCCATAATTCCTGGTTGGGCGGTTCCATCGATCTGGCCAAAACCGAAGTTCACGCTCGCCTCGTCGCCGCTCACTTATGAAATGGAGGCCGTCTTAGGCTATCAGCCCCTTTCTGTGGTGCTTCCTCCGGGTACCCCCCTCGGTTGACAACCGAATCCCGGTCCGCTATAGTTCTGAAGTACTGATGTATCAGTGGTTTGTGAGTCTCAG
>JBDUEM010000494.1:0-2693 GCA_040002435.1 Bryobacteraceae bacterium | reverse complement strand
AAAGCCGTTACTGCGGCGAAGCACATAAGCGCAAATGCGACCCCGGCAGATAAGATGAGGAGGCCACGCAGGCGAGTCATGGGTGAATTTTACTCGAACTGGAGACGTATAATGATTTCCGGCTACGACGACACAATCCCACTGCCCTTTTTACGAGCAGACCAGCAGTGGGCGGACTCCGGTTCGTCGTCGCAATGCCCAGTGGACCATTTTGCAATTAGCGGTGGGCGCAGCCGGGCCAACAACAGGGGCGTCGTTTTCCATCCTTAAGGCTTGTGCAGCCCCACTCGATCCGGCGGTTTCTGGTTTCTGCTTTTTTGGCTGACTCAATCCAACAGATCCACTCGTTTCGTGCGAGGGGTGTAATATCCTCCCATGCTGTTAACGCTTGCAGGTCGGATTGAAGTGCTTTTTTTAAGTCTACTGGCACATCATGTACGACGCCGCTAGAAATCGTCTTTTGCGACATAGATAAGCTCTGCGTTCGCGCGTGACCCTCTGCCGGAATTTGGACCCAGTGGTAGGCGGGTCAATTATTCCAGGCGGTAGTTCGGGGCTTCCTTAGTGATGATCACATCGTGTACGTGGCTCTCGCGAAGACCGGCCGAAGTGACACGCAGGAAGGTGGCCCGCTCCTGCAACTCGGGGATTGTGGCGCAGCCGCAATAGCCCATGCCTGACCGCAGGCCGCCTACCAATTGAAATACAAGGTCGGAGAGGAGTCCTTTGTAAGGCACTCGGCCTTCGATGCCTTCCGGGACCATCTTGCCGTTGGAATCCTGCGCGTAGCGGTCGGAACTGCCTTGCGACATCGCGCCTAGTGAACCCATGCCGCGATAGCTCTTGAAGGTGCGGCCCTGATACAAAATTGTCTCGCCCGGGCTCTCTTCGGTGCCGGCAAGCAGGCTGCCGATCATGACGCAATCGGCCCCGGCGGCGATAGCTTTGGTGACGTCGCCCGAGTATTTGATGCCACCATCGGAGATCAATGGGACGCCGGTGCCACGAGTAGCTTTCGCGCTCTCGGCGATTGCGGTGATTTGCGGCACGCCCGCGCCGCTGACCACTCGCGTGGTGCAGATAGATCCGGGTCCGATGCCAACCTTCACACCGTCAACTCCGAGTTTGATCAGGTCGCGCGTTCCGGCGAAAGTGGCTACGTTGCCGGCAATCAACTGCACCTCGGGCATTACGTGTTTCAGGTGCCTGACGGCGTCCATTACGCGTTCACTATGGCCGTGCGCGGTATCGATCACAAGAAGGTCGACCTTCTTCTCGACCAATTCCTGAGCGCGTTCCAGATAGTCGCCTGTTGCGCCAAGAGCGGCACCTACACGCAGCCGGCCCTGCTCGTCCTTGGCGGCATTCGGGTACTTCAACTTCTTCTGAATGTCCTTAACCGTGATGAGGCCTTTCAGGTAATAATTTTCGTCCACTACGAGCAGCTTTTCCACGCGGTGGCGGTGGAGGATGCTCTCCGCTTCTTCCAAGGTGGTTCCCACGGCGACCGTGATCAGGTTGTCCTTGGTCATCACGCTGGAAATGGGAAGGTCGAAGCGGGTCTCGAATCGTAAGTCACGATTGGTGAGAATGCCGACGAGCTTTCCGTTTTTAGTCACCGGGACGCCAGAAATCCGGTAGTGCTTCATCACTTCGAGCGCATCGGAGATCTTTTTCTCGGGATCGATGGTGACTGGATCGACGATCATTCCGCTTTCACTGCGCTTCACGCGGTCCACTTCCTCCGCCTGGCGCTCGATGGTCATGTTCTTGTGGATGATCCCGATGCCGCCCTGTTGAGCGAGCGCAATCGCCAGATGGGATTCGGTGACCGTATCCATGGCGGAACTGAGGATCGGGATATTCAGGCGGATTTTGCGCGTTACAGAAGTTCGGGTATCTGCATTGTTTGGAAGCACCGTACTGTGCGCGGGCTGCAGCAGTACATCATCAAACGTAAGGCCTTCTTGAATTGTGTCCGGAACCATTCGAATAGTTCTCTTCATGATACAGGATGGCTCTGATAAACTAGAAGTTCCGCGGCATTAGGAGCCGCTTTTCCAAATTATGCAAGCCACACAGATACGCCCGGGCATGGTGATCAAGTACAACAACGAGCTGTATTCCATCTTCAGCATGGTTCACCGTACGCCGGGCAACCTGCGCGCTTTTGTTCAGGTCCGTATGCGCAATCTGCGTAATGGGTCCATGATGGACAATCGCTTTTCTTCCACGGAAAGTATAGAACGCGCCATTATGGAAGAGCAGGAGATGGAGTATCTGTATGACGACGGCGAATCCTATTACTTCATGGACACCGGGACGTTTGAGCAGTTGCACCTCACCAAGGAGATTCTTGGCGATGCGGTGGACTACCTTATTCCCAACCTGAAAGTGAAGGTGGAGTTCTACGAAGGGAAGCCGATGAGTGTGGAGTTGCCCGCCAGCGTGAATATGACCGTTGTTGAGACTGAACCGGGGCTGAAGAGCGCCAGCGTTTCGAACGTCACCAAGGCCGCGAAGATGGAAACCGGACTAGTGGTGCAGGTGCCGGCATTCATTAACGAAGGCGAGAAGATTCGCGTCAGCACTTCCGAAGGCGCGTATCAGGAACGCGCTTAACTATCAATTGCCCGCTGTAGTTCTCCTTCTTCATCAGGCAATACTGTCCGCAGATCCATCACAAGCCGATC
>JBDUEM010000493.1:0-2714 GCA_040002435.1 Bryobacteraceae bacterium | reverse complement strand
GATGCTAGAATGAAAGCTCCCCGATTCGAAGGGGACTAAGAAGTCACAACTACAGGGTCAAATCCGATTGACGCGGCGAACGGGGTGCTTTTCGAAGCACCCCGTTTTCCATTTCATCGCACTTGAGGCAAGGAAACCGCGCTCGGCGGTGAGCGTATCTGTTAACGAATTAGTGTAATATTCCAATGTGACGGTGGGGGAGTGCAAGCAATGGCTGATACAGGGCGGGTTCGGCCCTCCGGGCGATAGGACGGCGTCGATTCAGGACGCCGCTTAGTCCGTTGAGGCTGCTCATCTATTCATTGCTTGTAGGAGCGGCCGCGTACATTGTCCTGTGCGGATTTCTATTCCTCTTTCAGCGCTCCCTGATCTATTTCCCGCAACCGGCTTCCAACCCCGAAAGCATCGCGAGGATGACTTTGCAGGCCGGAGCAGAACAGGTGTTGGTGTCAATGCGGCCGCACGACGGACCCGATGCACTCATCTACTTCGGGGGAAATGCGGAAGACGTTTCCTTCAACATTCCTGATTTCTCCAAGGCATTTCCACGCCGCGCAATTTACCTGCTTCATTACCGCGGCTACGGCGGCAGTACCGGCAGTCCCTCCGAGGAAGCTTTATTCGCCGACGCACTGGCTCTCTTTGACCGGGTTCACCCTCTTCATCCGAACATCGCCGTGATTGGACGCAGCCTGGGGAGTGCGATCGCCGTCCACCTCGCCAGTCAACGGGCCGTGATGCACCTGATCCTCATCACGCCCTTCGATAGCCTGCAAGGCATCGCCGCGCTTCACTTCCCCTACATGCCTGTGCGCTGGCTGCTGCGGGACAAATACGAATCGTGGCGGTACGCCCCGGAAGTGACGGCCCCCACGCTGATTGTCACGGCGGAACGGGACGAAATAATTCCCCGCGCCAGCACGGAATTACTTCGAACCAGGTTCAGCAATGCTCCTGTGGCATTCGTGGTCATTCCGGGCGCGGGCCACAACGCGATTTCAGATAGCGCAGACTACCTGCCTCTTCTTTCGAAAGGCGCTGGACCTACCGGATAAACTGCGCCGCGTCCGGATTGCCAGGCCCAAAGTGTTTCAGCATAACCAGGTGTTCTTTATCGCTGCGGTTGGTCACGGTGACACCCCGGCCGGCAGCAGCAGCGGTGACGAAGAGTTCGTCCTTGGTCATCTGTCCGTAGCGGATGAGAGACGGCGTTTCCACGTCCATCTTGCCGATGGAGCCCCAGCCTTGGACCACAATCAGTCCGTACGCAGCGGCATCCTTCACTGTGACGGAACGCCCCGGTTCCACCGTGAGTTCTTTGGCGGAGTAGTGGCCGGTGGAGTAAACCACCCACTTCTCCGAGTATCCGTCCGCGGCCATGGCCGCTTCGCCATAAACCGGCGTCGGATGAAACAGATTGTGCTTACCGAACTCGGGGTCTACGTTCGCTTCCCAGTCGAGCATGCTCATGATGTAGTCCAGGTCCTGGTGATGCTCCGGAGGGACGTCCTTGACAAGAAGATCCCACGGCACATAGCGGCCTTCCACCATGGACTGGAACATACCGAAGACATCGGAGTTGACTTGCGGCTCGTAGGTAACCAGGGAACCGGGGGCGTGTAGGATGCCCGCGTTGATCTGCCAGCCTGTCCCGGGCTTCAGCTTGTAAGCCTTCGAAAGATAGAGGATGCCGTTGTCGCCCTGGTTCCAGCGCTTGAGGCACTGCAGCACATCGTCCTTGGTGGTGCCGGGCTCCAGTCCCATGAACGTGTAGGGGAAGTTGTTGTCCTTGAAGTTGTATTGCGGCGGGAAGTAGTAGGCTTCCGGTTTGCCATTCTGCCCGACGCGCTTGGCGAACTCGTCGCTCTGGTGCATGTGGTGCGGAATGGGGCCGTGATTGTCGAAGAACTTGCAGAGCAGGTTCCAGCCGCCGCGCTCGCGCATGACGTCCGCCCCCAGGAATTCGTCGCCGACGGTGTCGATGGCTTCCTTCAGCAGGACCTTTGTGCCGCTCAGGTCCATGTAGCTGAGGCCTTCATCTTGCGGCGTACCGGGGCCGTTAGCGGCGTTGGTCGTAGAGGAAAACCAGCGTTCATCAATGCCTCCGCGATGTGCGCCAAGGGCGTAAAGATCCCGGGGATCGAGTTTTAAGCGGCCTCCGGGCATGAGGAAGGAACGGGGAACCCAGCAAGGGGCAAGGCGGACGATGCCTTCGTTAGCCTTCAGGGCGTCACGGATTAACGATGTATTCGACATAAGCGCCTTCTGATTCTACATCGTGCCGGTTGTTAGTAAGGTAGTTCGAATTTCGACTGCCCCGTGCCGGCTCCTGCGTAGCGGCGTGATGCGCGAAGTCTAAATAGGCATCACAGTATCGTCTACGGTTTTGCCTCGAATTTCTCCGGCTCCACGCGGGGCAGATTTCGGATGCGGGTCGCTCGTCCTTGAGCGATTTTCCCCGCTGCCGATGCCACCTGACGTTGCACGGGGGCACGCCGATTCTGAGGCGTTAAGTTACCGGGTTTCTACCTTGCTGAGCGTGGTGCCCTTTGCCTTCACCTTCAGCAGAATCGGCTGGACCGCGGCATACGAGCTGTCGAGGCCGGACCGGGTCTCCACCTTGCCCGAAACGTAGATCATCTGTTCGATAGGCTCCGCACTGGGCAGAGCTTCGATGGTGAAACTGCGCTGCGTTTGCTCCTCGGTGATGAGCA
>JBDUEM010000492.1:0-2727 GCA_040002435.1 Bryobacteraceae bacterium | reverse complement strand
TACTGCGGCACAATCGCGAACTTCAAACTATTCAATCATTTATGACCCAGTAGTATTAGCAGTCTACCCGCATGCAAATCCTCCGGGGACTGGAAGCTTTAGGGGTGATGCGGTAAGAATCACAGTACCTCGGCAAATTCTATTGATGGCAACCGGGCCGCGGATCGGGGGGTAAGAACCCCAACGCTACCGGCGAACCGGATTGATGAATGCACCGTTCCCGGCAACGTCCCACACCGCCAGGCGGGCCCACTTCCAATCCTTCGCCTCTGCCTTCCAGGTAAACGATTCGTTGCCGAAGGGCCGCGTATGGGCAAGCGGAATCGTGTGCGTGAACGTGTTGTTGCCGTCGCCCCAGACAATTTCAGCGAATGCCAAAGGAAAAGTCCACTTGATGTCCGCCTTGACGGTGATTGCGGTGGGCGTCGCCGTGGAAACTTCTACTTTGGGTAGCAGCACTTCGCCCATGGAGATGAAATAGTCGCCGCGTGAGACGGCTTCCAGCACCTGGCCGTAATGGTCAAAGTCCGGCAGTTCGTTCATGCGCACATAGTTGGCGTTCATGTGAGCGTAAATCTCAGAGGTTTGATCGATGGCGAACATGTCCGTTTCGGCGAGAAGGCGCTTCGGTAAACCCCAATTGTTCATGTCATCGAGGAGCTTGAAGGCGCGAACGCCTTGCCGGAGCGTGGAACGATCGGCCGGCATCGCCTTCCATCCGGCGCCAATATAGTGTGGGTCGAGAAAGTAGGCCGTTTGCCTGACACTGTCCGGATAGCCGAACGAGCTTTTCGTGCGCGGATGGGTTTGGTACAGCATCCCATTCTCGCGGCGGACAATCTCGAGCACATCCGCGGCCGATCCGGCATGATACACCGTGCCGTATTTCGGATGCTGGCGCACGAGTGGGCCCTCGGAGCCCTTGCGCATGAACCAGTAGACCAGCTTAGGAAACGTGATGGACCAGTGGCCGCCCAGATACGTGCTTCCCTCCTCGGCGGGAATCAAAAGGAATTTCGCATCCGAGAGCTTGCGGCACATGCGATCATACGCGCTGAGTTCTTCGAGTCGCAGATCGGTCACGTCGGATGGGTGCCCATCGCCATGAAAATCGGAGATCATGGCGGCATCGATTCCCATGTCTTGCAGGACCTGCTTGAATGGCGGAACCCAGTGCTCGCCCTGCCCGTGCTCCTCCAGATGGAGTGCCTGGATCGTGTACCCCCAGTGCCAGTGTGAGGTGATCGTCTTGTAGCCTGGGAGCGCCGGAAAGCGATCCCGATGCGTAAATCGGAGCGCCTCGTCGAGGGTTGTTTCCGCATTCCCATCCGAGACGAAAAAGAAGACTCCGAGACGCTGGACGGTGCCCGGAGGAGCGTTCATCCACGGATAATACTCGCCGGCGCCATCGTCAGTAGGATGGCGGATCCCAACGCCCAGCACACCGGGCGCACCTGGACTGGCGCGGCCGGCCCACCCGTGAAACCAAACATACCCCATGTTGGTGGTGTAATCGCGTGGCGCGATGTAGGTGTGGGGTGGCGGAAATACGGCCACGCTGCCACCATCGAGTTTCGCCGCGATGGCGCGGTAGCGCACGGTGGCCGGCCGCCGGTCGGGTCCGCTGGTCATCACGGTTTGCAGCCGTCCGTCTGTATCGTAATAGGTAATCGGAGAGACCACCTCGCGCCGTCCCGGCCTCACCGCCTCCGCGGGTGCGGTGAGCCGCAGTCCAGTGTCATAGAGATAAGCGGTCTCTGGTTCCTGCGTCGAGACTACCGCTTCCTGATAAAGAAGCCGGCTCCCGGGATAGAAGGTATACGCGATCGCACCGCTGAAGATGCCGAGCTGTAGTCCGTCAAACAGTAGTTCGACGCGGTCACCGGCACTAGTGGCTTTGACACTTACAGGCTTGAAGGCACCTTCAAACCGCCGGGTTCCGTTCGGATGGTTCGTTGGATTATCGAAGAATTCGTCAAACCCAGCGCGCCCGCGACGCTTACCGGTGGCTGCCCAGTACTGCGGCGACGCATTCCGGACAATCGGTCTTCCCTCTAAGCCAATGCTGGTAATGAGCGGTCTTGTCGAATCGAGCGAAAACTCGGCAGTCCAGGTCCGTGACGCTTCGTCCGGCCAACGAACAGTCAAGCTTTCCCCAGTTGCCGCGACAGTCACAGCGCCGGGCCGCACGCCCGAAAGGTCGGCCGGTATGATGGCCGCGATGACACAAGCCGGGATAAAAAAAAGGGCGAATCGCATGGATGCTCCACATCTTATCTTGTAAGCCGCCGTCCGAGTGCGCTGATTTCCCTGGGACCGCGTGTTCTCAAATGTAAACTTCCCCTTTAGCCCAGGCGGACCGCACATTCTCATTGCGGATTAAACGATCTATCGCCATGATGAGCGCCACAATCCCATCAATTCGCTTGCCTGATTTTCCGCGGTCTGGTTTCACGGGTTTGATGTTGCCTGTGGGGTCCTGCTTCACGTCCATCGAGTCGGCCATCCAACGCAGGACGGGATTGCCGCCGTGCCGGATCTGTTTGGACATGACCATGTTTAACAACTCCTTCGTAGGCGCGCTCATGGACGCGTATCCCTGCCCGAAGGGAACCATCGTGAAGCCGGCGTCAGCCAGGTCTGTGTTCAACTTCGTGGCTCCCCAACGGTCGAAGGCAATCTCGCAGATGTCATACGATTCGCGCAACTCTTCCAGCTTTCGCTGAA
>JBDUEM010000491.1:0-2736 GCA_040002435.1 Bryobacteraceae bacterium | reverse complement strand
AAGCCATGTGGCGCGCAAACTCCGCATTGTCTGCAGGCGATCCGCTTCGCCACGCGCCGCCATAGATCATCACGATGGCCGGGTACAGGCCCGCGCCCTCCGGACGATAGATCGTCATATGCAGCGTCCCGCCGCGTACAGGGTAGGGAATGTTCGATTGGGTGAGGATGGGTCTGGAGTTGATCGGACCTGCGGCCTCCGGCTGAGACACAACCGCGGCGAACGCACCCGACCGCGTGTGCCGCGTGGCCAGAAGGGCTACTGTTGGAATCGCGCTGCAGATAAAGCTGAGTGCGCACAACAGCAGCGCAACCCGGCTTCTCCTCGCCAGTATCCCCAGCAGAACTGCGGCGCCCATGAACCAGGGACTCAACTCCGGTCCCGCAACTGCCAGCGGGAACAAGAGCAGGACGGGGGCGGGGATGATATTCCAACAGGTGAGAAAGAGAAGGAGCGCGGAGACGGCCAGAAGCATTCCTTCTGAGCTTACCGTGTCAAAAAATATCCCTTACGCGCGTGCACTTCTGCTTTCGGATGGCGCAATTTCGCTTGCGGCGTCAGTTCGACGCGAACACTCCGGAAGCCCGCGGGCCCTATTTCGGGCGTGTGATACTGCAGGCTGTAGCGCGTGCGGATGCGCTCGATCATTTCCGGGAAGGTGGCGGACGCTCGCCCAACCTTAATCGCTTCGCCGCCCGTTTCGTCCGCAATATGAAACACGTCAGGCGGAGTGAAGTCCGGATTGGCGTAGCGTCCGGGGCGGATGGGCTCCGGGCGTTCTCCCTTCCCCGCCACCATCGCGTTCATCACCGCATCGGCTTCGTAAAGACTCCTGATCACTTTTTCATCCGGGCTTAGATAGTTCAAGCCGAGGTTGTCCGTGAGAATCAGAATCGCCCGCCTGCCGGCTTCCCCCGCGTGTTCCCGCATGTACCGGGACGCATCCACCAGCGCCTCGTTAATTGCCGTTCCGCTTTCCAAACGCTCGTCCCAGCTTAAGTTGCTGAGATCACGGGCGACGGCGTCCAGGTCAGTGGTAAATTCCTTACGCACGATGGTGCCCTTGCTGAAAATCATGACGGCGACTTTGTCGCCTTGCTTCAGGTAATGCAGTGCTTCCCGTGCGACACTGGCTATCTGCTCCACATACTTCTTCATACTGCCGCTTACGTCCAACAGCAGCAGCAGCGACACTGGTTCCGCGTCGCGGCCGAAATAGAGAATCCTCTGCTGTTGCTTATCGTCGAAGACCGCAAAGTCGTCCTTGGTCAGGTCCGCCACTACATTGGTTCCCTCTATTACTTGCACATCCATGCGAACATTGGAAACTCCCGAGCGGAATGTCATCGGCGGAGGGGACGATTCCACTTTGGCGTCCTGTCCAAAGGCAGGTAGTAGGATGAAGAACGCCGTTATGAAAAGCATCATTGCAGGGACGGCCGGCCATATCGACCACGGAAAAACAGCGCTCATCCGCGCCCTTACCGGCGTAGACACCGACCGGCTCGAAGAGGAGAAGCGCCGTGGCATTTCCATCGATTTGGGTTTCGCCCACCTGGATTTGTCACAAAATTTGCGCATCGCTTTTATAGACGTTCCCGGGCATGAAAGATTCATCAAAAATATGCTGGCTGGCGTCGGTGGCCTGGATTTACTGTTATTTGTGATCGCGGCGGATGAATCCATCAAACCACAAACACGCGAACATTTCGATATTTGTCGCCTCCTTAACATCAATCGAGGAATCGTAGTACTCACTAAGTCAGACACTGTAGACGAGGAGATTCTCGACCTTGTCCGGCTCGAGGTGGAGGAATTAGTTTCAGGTTCTTTTCTGGAATCTGCTCCGGTGATCGCGGTCAGCTCCACCACCGGCGCGGGGCTCGACGAACTTCGCCAGGCGCTGAAAGAGGTGGCGGCTACCGTCGTTCCCAAAGACGATTCGCAATACCTGCGCTTGCCCGTGGATCGTGTATTTTCCATGCGCGGCTTCGGTACGGTTGTCACCGGCACCATGCTGGCGGGTTCGGTCTCGCTGGAACAGGAGGTGGAGGCGCTGCCGGGTTCGCGGCGCCTGCGGGTTCGCGGCTTGCAGGTGCACGGCAAGGCTGCCAAGACCGCGCGCGCCGGCCAGCGAACGGCGCTTAACGTCGCCGGCGCGGAAGTGAATGACTTGTTCCGCGGCGTTGTGCTGGCCGAAGCCGGGCGTTTCCACACGTCTACTCTCATCGATTGTGCCTTTGAACTTCTTCCTTCCGCCAAGCCCGTGAAGAACCGCGCGCCCGTTCATCTGCACAGCGGAACTTCGGAAGTGGTGGCTGAATACCGCAGCCTGGGTTCTCCCCGATTCGCGCGTCTCCGGCTGCGCGAACCGGTTCTGCTCTTGCCCGGGGACCGTTTCATTGTCCGTATGTTTTCGCCCGTAGTCACCATCGGCGGAGGAGTTGTGCTGGATATTGCCCCCCCGCGCAAGGACACTCCGGAACGTTTGACGATTCTCGCCGAAGGGACGGTCCAGCATCGCATCGCCCTGTTCATACGGGAATCGCGCTTCGGCCAGAGCACGCCTCAACTGGTGGCCCGAACAGGCTTGACGGCCGCAGTCGTGGAAACTGCGGCGGCTGCCGTGTCGCTGCAATTGGCGCCCGGTTGGTTCGTCGACAGGAATTGGATGCAGGCGCTACTGGAGAAGTGGAAGAGGCAGCTAGCCGGATTTCATCTGAAATTCCCGCTCCT
>JBDUEM010000490.1:0-2767 GCA_040002435.1 Bryobacteraceae bacterium | reverse complement strand
TTCGGTGTATGCTACGAATCAAGTATGAACGAGGTAAAGTATCGGGATCGCCGCGCGGTCCAAATTGAGAACGCGGGCGTTCGCGTGACGGTGCTCGCCGAAGGCGGCCATGTCGCCGAGATTCTGGATAAGAAGACGGGCATGAATCCATTATGGACTCCGCCCTGGCCGTCCATTGAGCCCTCCGCGTTCGATCCTCAGAAGCATACGCAATACGGAGCCGATGCCGAGGCGCGTCTGCTGGCCGGTATCATGGGGCACAACTTGTGTCTGGACCTCTTTGGCGGGCCCTCGCCCGAAGAGGCCGCCGCGGGAATCACGGTGCACGGTGAGGCGGGCGTGGCGCCGTATTCCATTCGTGCGGATGGAGCGGAGCTGGTTGCCAGCACAAGCGCTCCAAAGGCGCAGCTCCACTTTGAACGGAGAATCGTTTTGGACCCGGACGGCAAGTCGATCCGGTTCACTGAGACCGTGGAGAATCAATCGGCATTTGACCGCCCGATTGCGTGGACCCAGCATGTCACGCTGGGGCCGCCGTTTCTGAAGAAAGGCTCCACGCAATTTCGCGCGCCGGGAACGAGGTCAAAGGTATACGATGCCGTGTTCGGCGATGGAAAGCTGAAGCAGGGGGCGGAATTCGATTGGCCTATGGCGCCGCGAATTGACGGCGGCAAACAGGACCTGCGGACTTACACGCGCGCGGCGGCGTCAAGCGAGTTCACTACGCACCTGATGGACCCCCATCGCGACGAAGCCTTCTTTGTGGCATTTTCTCCGGAAACGAAAGTGCTGTTCGGTTACCGCTGGAAACGCGCGGACTTCCCATGGCTGGGGATGTGGGAAGAGAACATGTCCCGGACGCAGGCGCCGTGGAGCGGCAAGACGCTGACGCAAGGGATGGAATTCGGGGCCTCGCCAATGCCCGAGCCGCGCCGGAACATGATTGAACGGGGAACGCTGTTCGGCGTGCCGGCCTACCGCTGGCTTCCCGCGAAGAGCCGCGCCACGGTGCAGTATTCGGCATTCATCACCACGGCGAATGCGATTCCCGACGAGATCTAGGCTATGTCAAGAACGATTCTTGCTGTACTCGCGCTGACCGTAAACAGCAGTGCTTTTGGGCAACTCTCGCCAGCCGCGACCTGGGCGGCGCAGTTTGCCAACAATTACGCGGTTACCCCAAACATCACTTATCTGGTTGCAAATAACTACGAGGCGAAGCTCGACCTCTATGCGCGCCGGAATGTCAGTGGGCCGCAGCCGACGCTGATTCACATTCATGGCGGAGGTTGGACCGGTGGAACGAAAGAGTCGGCCCTGAGTTTCCTGTTGCCGTGGTTTGAAATGGGCTGGAACGTGGTGAACGTAGAGTATAGGCTGGCAAAGGTATCGCTTGCTCCCGCAGCGGTAGAGGACTGCTTGTGCGCGCTTCGCTGGATCGCCGCAAACTCCAAGCAATACAATCTGGACACCGCGCGCCTGGTGGTGACCGGAGATTCAGCTGGCGGTCATCTGGCGCTTACCACCGGCATGATTCCGGAAAGTGCGGGACTGGACCGCGAGTGTCCGGGCGTGCCGCTGCCGAAGGTTGCGGCCATCGTGAATTGGTACGGTATCACCGACGTGGCTGATCTTCTAGACGGACCGAATCGAAAGAGTTATGCAGTGGCCTGGCTTTCGAGCAAGCCGGATCGTGAGGAAATTGCAAGACGGCTGTCACCGCTGACGTATGTACGGCCGGGCTTACCCCCGATTCTGACGATACACGGCGATGCGGATCCAACGGTGCCTTATACACACGCGCTGCGATTGCAGGAGGCATTGGAGAAGGCCGGAGTACCGCATGAGATGCTGACGATTCCCGGCGGCAAACACGGGAACTTTAATCCCGACGAGAGGCTGAAGGTATTCGCCGCCATCCGCGACTTCTTGACAAAGAATCATCTGCCCGCCCAAAACTAATCGACCTTATGAAACTCACTACACTCGCCTTGTTGTTCGCGGCACTCGGTTGGCCGCAGGAAGCGGCTCCGCCCGACGTTGAAAAATTACAGGCGGAGATTCAGCGCAGCGCCAGAGTCTTGAAGGACTGGGCAAACCTGGGTCGATATCATGACGCAAACGCCACGGCCCAGGCTCCGACCGTTGTGTTCATGGGCGATTCCATCACCGACGGTTGGGGCAAGAAGTACGGCCAGTTCTTTCCGGGCAAGCCGTATATGAATCGCGGCATCAGCGGGCAGACCACGCCGCAGATGTTGATCCGGTTCCGTCCTGATGTGATCGCGCATCATCCGAAGGTAGTGGTGATTCTGGCAGGAACCAACGACATCGCAGGCAATACGGGCCCGACGACGTTGGAGGCCATCGAGGACAACCTGATGTCGATGGTGGACCTGGCGCACTCTAACGGCATTAACGTGGTGTTCTCATCCGTGATGCCCGTATGCGACTACATCAAACCGCAGACCGCCCGCCGTCCGCCGGATCAGATTATCGCGCTCAACACATGGATGAAAGACTACGCGTCGAAGAAAGGCCTGGTATACCTGGACTACTACACGCCCATGCTCGACGACAGGCAGATGTTCAGGCAGGAGTTGACCTTTGACGGGCTCCATCCCAACGATGCGGGTTATGAACTGATGATGCCGCTGGCCGAGAAGGCTGTGGCAAGTGCCCTGAAGATGGGCAAGCCGCAAAAATAGGTTAAGCCAGCAGCTGTGGCACAACCTCGCCGTGCACGTCGGTTAGGCGGAAGTCACGG
>JBDUEM010000489.1:0-2808 GCA_040002435.1 Bryobacteraceae bacterium | reverse complement strand
AGACCTACTACGCCGACACGCCGGTATCAAACCGTCGTGTCTCGCGAGGACATCACCAAAGAGACTCCTGAAAAGTCGCTGGTGAAAGGCAAACAACGGACCGGCGGCCGCAACAACACCGGACGCGTCACGTCGCGGTTCATCGGCGGCGGCGCAAAACAGTCTTACCGGCTGATCGATTTCAAGCGCGACAAGGCAGGCATTCCGGCCAAGGTTGCCTCCATCGAATACGACCCGAACCGTACGGCACGCATTGCGCTGCTGCACTACGCTGATGGCGAAAAGCGCTACATCATCTGCCCGGTGGGCCTCGAAGTCGGGCGCACGGTGACCTCTGGCGCCGAAGCGGACATCCTCATCGGAAACGCGCTGCCGCTGAAGAACATTCCTCCCGGCACGGTGGTTCACAACATCGAACTGAAGCCCGGCAAAGGTGCGCAGATGGCGCGCTCGGCTGGCGCGCAGGCACAGCTCGTGTCGCGCGAGTCGGAATACGCTCTGCTGAAGCTGCCCTCGGGCGAAATTCGCCGCGTGTTGGTGGAATGCATGGCAACGGTGGGCCAAGTGGGCAACGTGGAGCACGAAAACGTGTCCCTCGGCAAGGCGGGCAAGTCCCGCTGGCTGGGACGGATGCCGCACAATCGCGGTGTTTCCATGAACCCTGTCGATCACCCGCACGGCGGTGGTGAAGGCAAGACCTCGGGTGGACGCCATCCGGTAACCCCGTGGGGCCAGCCGACACGTGGATACAAGACCAGAAATAACAAGCGGACTGACAACATGATTGTCAACCGGAAGACGAAGAAGAGGTAACATGGGCCGCTCAGTACACAAGGGACCGTTCGTCGACGACCACTTGATGGTCAAGGTCGAGGGCATGAATGAACGGAACGAGAAGAAAGTGATCAAGACCTGGTCGCGCCGTTCCACGATTCTGCCGGAATTTATCAGCCATACATTCGCGGTGCACAACGGGAAGAAGTTCATCCCGGTTTACGTGACCGAGAACATGGTGGGACACAAGCTGGGTGAGTTTTCACCGACTCGCACGTTCAAGGGACACGCGGCCAAAGCTGCGTCGGAGAAGTCGTCGAAGCCCTCCTAAACAGGGGAGATTCTACGGAGATTTCATATGGAAGCTAGAGCGGAAGCGAGATACGTCAGGGGATCGGCGCAGAAGGCGCGCCTGGTCATCGACCTGATTCGCGGGCAGCAGGCCGGCAAGGCAATCACGATCCTGCAGTCCACCAACAAGCGATTCGCGCCGACCATCGAGAAGGTGCTGCGATCGGCCATTGCGAATGCCGAGAACAAATCAAACGATGTCGATGTGGATCAGCTGATTGTCACCGAGGCGTATGTGAACGAGGGGCCGCGAGCCAAGCGGGTTCGTCCGGCGCCGATGGGCCGTGCCTATCGCTACCAGCGGCGGATGTCGCACATCGTGGTGACGGTTGGGCCAAAGACGACGGGTAAGAAGTAAAGGAATCGAATGGGACAAAAAGTACATCCTTACGGGTTTCGGCTGGGCGTCACCAAGACCTGGCGTTCGCGTTGGTTTGCCAAGCAGGACTACGCCAGGCTTCTCATGGAAGATCTGGAACTGAAGGCTTCCCTGGGCGCCCGCTTGAAGTCGGCCGGCGTCAGCTCGATTGAAGTGGACCGTCCGGGCAACAAGCTGCGGATCACGATTCGCACGTCGCGCCCCGGTATTGTCATCGGCCGCAAAGGCGCTGAGATCGAGAAGCTGAAGCAGGACCTGGCCAAAAAGACCAACCGCGAAGTATTCATCGATATTCAGGAAGTACACAAGCCGGAGCTGGATGCACAGCTTGTTAGCGAATCCATCGCCCTGCAGCTGGAAAAGCGCGTGGCTTTCCGCCGCGCGATGCGCAAAGCCGTGGACAGCGCGCTGCGCTTCGGATGCAAGGGAATCAAGGTCCGCGTATCGGGGCGTTTGAACGGAAACGAAATCGCCCGCAGTGAATGGTATCTGCAGGGGCAGCTTCCGCTGCATACCCTCCGTGCCGACCTCGACTACGGATTTAGCGAGGCGCACACTACCTACGGAATCATTGGTGTGAAGACGTGGGTTTATAAGGGCGAGATCCTGGAAAATACAGGCCGCCGCCAGCCGCTCAAGAACGATCCGGAACCGCGCCGCGCTCCCCGTGGCGATCGGGATCGCGACCGTGACCGCGGTGGAAGAGATCGCAGGGGGCAGAGTGGACCCGGTGGAGGCGGACAGGGTAGCTATAGCGCCGCGCCGCCGTCCGGTTCGCAGCCGTCCGCGGAAGGTACGGGTGGAGCTGTGCAGCAGTTGCCGGGCGATATGCCGCAACCAACGCGCACCTCCGGACCGATTGCACCTCCGATGACAAGTCCGTTGTCGGCCCCGCAACCGAGTTGGAAGTCGGAATTGAAGCCCGATGCCACAAAGCCGGCAGCGACGCCGTCTACCGAGCCCGATAAAGGCACGGAATAACTTTTCAGGTGATTTGGAGATAACTACGCCATGTTAATGCCCAAGAAGGTCAAGTACAGGAAAGTGCAGCGTGGGCGCATGACCGGAAAGGCCTGGAGAGGCTCCAGTCTCGCTTTCGGCGAGTACGGACTCAAGGCAATGCGATGCGGCTGGATTACCGGCCGTCAGATTGAAGCAGCACGTATCGCCATGACGCGTTTCATTAAGCGCGGCGGTAAAGTGTGGATCCGGATGTTCCCCGACAAGCCGATTACGAAGAAGCCGGCTGAAACCCGTATGGGTAAGGGAAAGGGCGCGCCGGATGAGTGGGTGTGCGTAATTCG
>JBDUEM010000488.1:0-2813 GCA_040002435.1 Bryobacteraceae bacterium | reverse complement strand
CCAGATAGGCAACAATGTCGTTCACTTCGTCCGCGGTCAGGCGGCCGGCGGAAGCAGGCATCGGCGTGCGCCGCTCCAGCTTCAATTCCGCCAGGTCCTCTTTCCAGAATGAATGGATGCGGTCCCCAAAATCTAATACTTGAACCGACCACGTGTCTTCACTCAGCCGGACACCCGTCACCGCGGCTCCTTTTCGTGTCTTGAGCTCCACCAGGCGAAATAACTCGGGGACCTCAGCCGACGGATTGACCAGTTTGCCGCGCAGATAACCGGGACTTCGCCGCGCTCCCACGTCGCTGAGCGCCGGTCCCATCCGTCCGCCGGTTACACCGATTGCGTGACAGCGTAAACACCTGCCCTTGCCGGTGACTAACGCCTCTCCCCGCTTTGCATCGCCGGAGATTGTTTCACTTTGCAGCTTTCCCAGCGTCCGTACAAAGGCCGCCACCTGCCAGATCTCCCGCTCCGGCATAAGCGAACTCGGCATCTCCGTTTCCGCCAGTCCATAGCGGATGACGCTATACAAGTCGCGGTCGCTTGCGCCTCGCGGCAATACGGCCACCGCGAGGTTCGCGCCCTTGCCGCCATCCCCGGCCGGCCCATGGCAGCCCGCACATCGTCCGCCGTAGAGCCTCTTGCCTTGTTCCACGTCACCCGGGCTGGTGTAGGGATTCGCTGTGGCCGTCGTCATATCAAGTGCCTGGTGCTGCAGGAAAAAGAGCGCGGCCCACCAGATCATACGCAGACACCTCCCATTTCAAGGGTTGAGTATATCCCAACCGTGAGATTGGGTCGAACGCTTTCGTGCCTGGATGTTACAGTTCTGTGGCACAATTATGAATTCCATCCGCACATGAACCCATCAGCTCTTGCCGCGGTTTCAAAGGTGGCAACTCGCGAACCTGTACTCCGCCGCAGCGAATGGGTTCTGGTTTTGTATTTCATCTACACCGCATTCCTCACCATCCTTTTCTCCCTGTCTCTGGCTCACCGCGCGGTTGCCCTTGCTATCCCGGCCCTCCTGATGGCTATGGCACACGCGGATGGCCTGCGTCCGCGCTTTGCCGTCAGCGTCGCGCGGGACTGGCTGCCTGCTCCGTTGATTCTCGTTGCCTATTGGCAGATGGACTGGTTCCGCGGCGCCCCTTACCTGCACAACCTGGAGCGCTCCTGGCTTGCCTGGGACCGGGTTATTCTTCATCAATACAAATTGCAGGCCATTGTGGAATCCGCGGGCTACCTGATCCCTGACCTCCTCGAAATCTCCTATACGCTCGTTTACGCAATTCCTCCTCTCTCTATTGCCGCGATTTATCTCTGCCATCGCCGAAAGCAGGTCGATTCCTTCCTATTCCCTTTCCTTCTGGGCATCCTGGCAACTTACGCGTTTCTGCCTTACTTTCCCTCCGCCTCTCCCAGACTGGAATTTCCCGGTCAGGATCTACCCGCCTTCCACGGCATTTTTCGCAGATTCAACCTTTGGATTCTCGACCACGGCGATATCCATACCAGCGTCTTTCCCAGCGGCCATGTAGCAACTGCCTTCGCCGCCGCTTTCGCGATGAAGCACGCCCTGCCTGGGAGGAAGTGGCTTTACCGCGGCCTGTTCATTGAAGCCGTGCTTGTCACCGTCGCCACGATCTATGGCCGGTATCATTATCTTTCCGATTGCGTCGCTGCTTTTGCCTTGAGCGGGTGTGCCGCGGGAATCGTGGTGCTGTGGGAGCGTTGGCCGAACTGGCAACCCTCCCGCAGGCAATGGCGCACTGCGGCCTGCGTGGCCGCTGTCCTGAGTCTGATCCCGCAAACGGCTGAAGCCGGCAACACACTTCCACAACTACAGGAGACACGGATCAACATCCGCCTGGAAACCGACATTTCCACTTACACCTCCCGCGTTGGAGATCCAGTGCGGGCCATTGTCATCTCCCCTGTGAAGGACGGAAATCGGATCCTGATGCCGCGAGGCAGCGTTCTTTACGGCGAGGTGCGCAACGTCACCAGGATCGGCCGTGGTTTCATCCATGAGCGCGCCTCCCTCAAGTTGGAATTCAACGAATGGGAGCATTCCGGCGGGATCAGGCAGCACCTTGCTTCCCGCATCCGTGAAGTGGACAACGCCCGGGAAGAAATCGCTGCCGACGGCACTATTCACGGCATTCTCGCCGCGGGGGGCGCCCCGGGCCTGCTTCTCGGAATCTGGAGCCGCCCCGATTCGGTAGTCCTGGCGCGAACGGCTGCCGGATTCGCCGGCGTCTCCCGCTTCCTCTGCCGGCAAACACCGTTCGGCCCTGCTGCCATCGCGGGTGTGATCACTCTCCGATTTGCTATTGTGCCCTGGCCCAACGCGGAAATTCATCTTCCAAAGGGAACGGAGTTGACGCTTTCGGCTGCCCAGTTGCCTGCCTCCGGCAATGCAGAAGAGGAAAGCCAACCCGAGCCGGCTCCCGATTCCTTCGTCGCCGTAGCTTCTGCTCAACCTGTCTACACGACCCGCAGCGGACCCGGCGCGAGGACTGCAGACAGGATCAATCTGCTGTTCCTGGGATCCCGCGAAGAGTTGGCCGATGCTTTCTCCGCGGCTGGATGGTGGCCTGCGGAGCCTTTGACCCGGCACTCAGCGCTGGCTGTGTATAAGGCGATCTCCGCCCAGCGCGGGTATCCCACCGCGCCTATGTCGACTCTACTAATGGACGGCCGGCCCCCGGATCTCAATTTTCAGAAGTCCTTCAATACGGTCGCCAAACGCCATCACATCCGCATCTGGCAGCAACCGGGCAAACTGGATGGGCGCGATAGGGTGCGCGACCTGA
>JBDUEM010000487.1:0-2824 GCA_040002435.1 Bryobacteraceae bacterium | reverse complement strand
GGCCTCGCGAACCCTTTACGCTGAGTTGTCAACTATATTGTTACCCTAATGTCAAGCCTCGATAGAAATGTCCCCTGTTTCGCCTCAATAGAAATGTCCCTTTTCTGCAACCCCGTTTCAGCGGGGATGGGGTGCAGGGGAAGGGGACGGCGTTTGAGTCCCCTTCCCCTGCTCAGCGCTGGAGAGATCCCTGTTCAGGATTAGGTCTCCTCCGGTTTGCGTCCGCGCTTCTTACGCATCGATTCTCCGTTGAGTTCGATTCGGAAGGAGTTGTGAATCAGCCGGTCAAGAATGCTGTCGGCAATGGTGGGATCGCCGATCTGTTCGTGCCAATGAGCGACGGGCATCTGCGAAGTAAGAATGATAGGACGCCGCTGATAACGGTCATCGCAGATCTCCAGAAAGTCGCGGCGTTCGCAGTCTTTCAACGGAGCCATGGCAAAGTCGTCAAGCAGGAGAACATCGACGCGGGAAAGCTTCAGAAGCAATCGTCCGATGCTGCCGTCCACATGCGCTACGGCAAGCTCCCGGAACAACTCCGTGGTTCTTTTGTGTATGACCGAAAAGCCGTCGCGGCAAGCTTTCTGCGCCAGAGCGCAAGCCAGCCAACTCTTACCGATGCCAGTGGGTCCAATGAACAAAACGTTTTGATTCTGCCTTACCCATTCGCTGGCCGATAGCGTGCGCAGAAGCTTGCGGTCGAGTCCGCGCGGATGCTGGTAATCTATGTCCTCGATCACGCCGCGCTCTTTTAGCCTGGCCGACTGCAACCGGCGGGCGAAAGCGCGATTCTCTTTCCAGAGCCACTGCCGGTCAACGAGCAGCGCGAAGCGCTCCTCAAAGCCAAGTTGGCTGGCGTCGGCGGTCTCGATCTGGGCACGGAAGGCGTCAGCCATTCCGTGCAGTTTCATCGTGTGTAGTTTTTCAATCGTGGGCTGGTTTAACATGTCGATTCCTTGGGAAGTGGTTTTGTGATTACTGCAGCAACGTAGTGGGCGGATCGTAGTAGCCGGCGCCGCGGAGGTTCTCATGCCGGGGACCGGACTTGCCGGGTTCCAGTTCCAGCGTGGTTTGCTTGTCGAGTGAGCGCTTCAGGATAGAGCGCAGACTGGAATAGGAACAGGCCTGCAACTGCAGGGCACGCTGGCTGGCAGCTTCCAACCGCTCATTGGAATAGGTCTTGGCCAGACGCAGGATTCCAAGGCAGGCACGATATCCCATCTCGGGATGGGGTTTGCCCGCCAGGATCAATCGAATCACTTCAGCGGTGGCCGATCCAACGCTTTCGCCCCAGTGGATCAGCCGCGAAGGTGTCCATTGCAAGTGCGCCTGATGACTCTTGGGCATATGCTCGCGAACCGTCGTATGCCGGTAGGCGGCCAGGCTGCGCACGTGGGTGGCGGCACGCTTGCCATCCTGGAAAATCTCGATGGTGTTTGCGGTGTATCGCGCCTCCATCTGTTGACCGGCCAGTTGATAAGGAACGCTGTAATAGTGCCGGTCGATCTCGACGTGATAATCAATGTTGGCACGAACGGTTTTCCACTCCGCCAAAATGTAGCGTTGGGCTGGTAACGGCTGAAGCGCGGGACGGTCGATCTCCTTAAATAGGGAAGTTCGTGTACCATCGCGTTTGCGGAACCGCCGGTTGTTCAGCCTTTCCAGCAGTTCTTCAATGGCTTCATTCAGGTCGCCGATGGCGAAGAACCGTTGGTGCCGGAGCGCAGCCAGTATCCAACGCTGGACGATGCCAACGGCATTTTCCACTTTCGCTTTATCTCTTGGTTTATAAGGCCGCGCCGGCAGAACCGCGATGCCGTAATGTTGCGCCATTTCGTGATAGGTGCGGTTGAGATCCGGTTCATAACGGCACGCTCGCGTGACGCCGGTACGCGGATTATCGGGGACCAGCAGCTTTGTGACACCCTGGAAGAACTCGAACGTGCGCACGTGGCAGTCGATCCAGCTCGCCAGATTCTGGCTGGGCGCAGCCCGTGCAAAGGTGTACGTGCTGGCTCCAAGCACGGCGACAAAGATCGACGCTGGTGTGGCTTGGCCGGTTTCGCGATCATAGATAGGAATGGTATCGCCGGCCCAATCGACGAAGGTCTTTTCTCCAGGTATGTGGTTGTGCCGGAGCACCACGTCGCGGGTGCGGTTCCATCGCTGATACAGCTCGCAGAACCGGCTATAGCCGTAACCGTCCGGATGGATCTCCCGGTATTCTTCCCAGAGGAGTTGCCGGGTCAGGTTTTGGTGAGTCTGTAACTGGGCATGCAGTTGTCCGAAATCCAACCCTGGCCGGGGCTGCGATGGCGTCGGATGGGACCGGGCGGGAAACAGAAGTTGATCGAGTTGCCGGTCGTCGAGGTCATCTGGCAACGGCCAGCCGAGTTTGGCGGCCGCGGCTTTCTCCAGATAGCGGTGAACGGTCGCCTGGCCGATCGAGCAACTACGGGCGATCTGGTCCTGATGCAGACCCAGACCAAAATGTAAGCGTAGGACTTCCTTGATTTTGCGCATGGACAACTTCCTTTGGGGCAAGCAGCTCCCTCCACTTCCCAGTGGAGGAACCTGCCACCCGCTGTTGTCCAGCGCCGCTTCGCTCTAAGATGAAATTCCTTTTAGAAAATCATTCCGGCTTGTGAATTCCGATTCCGGAACAGGTCAGCTTTTCCATCCATTTCACCCCGGAATCCATATTCACATCACTCCGGAATCCATATCTACATCGCTCCGGAACGATTATTCACATGCCCCGGATTCCGCAGTATCGAACCTATGGCCGCCCGCCTCGATCCTGGGAACGTTCAGCCCATGCGTC
>JBDUEM010000486.1:0-2840 GCA_040002435.1 Bryobacteraceae bacterium | reverse complement strand
CGCATCGTAGCCGTAATAGGAAAGGATGCCGGGTTTGTTCTCGCGCGCGAATCGCTCTTTCATCGCGGCGCCGATAAGGTTGATGCCTTCCATCACGGAAGCGGGAATGTTGGGATTCAGGGGCTCAGCATACGGAGGTACAAAGATGCGTGCCGGGAAGGCGGGCGCCTGGTGCTGGTTGTACACGATCTCTGGAAACCAATCGGCGAATAGAAGCTTGCTGATGTTGCGCGTTTCCTGCAAATTCATCATGTACCAGTCACGATTGTTGTCGTGACCGGCGTACTTCTGGTACAGCCACGGAAGCGGGGCGAGTTCCGTTGGCTTGCCGAGGTTCTTGCGGTACCACTGGACGATATGATCGAGCCCGTCCGGATTGATAACGGGAATCTGTAGCAGGATGACGTTTCGGCGGATGCGCGTCATTTCCGCGGACTCGTCGGTAAGCATGCGATAGGCGAGTTCCGGGGAGTGTTGCGCTGGTGCGACCTCACTCGCGTGAAGACCGGAATCGATCCAGACGAATACCTTTCCTGCGTCGGCGAGTCGCTCGGCTTCCACTGGTGAGGCCAGTCCCAGTGCGAGTCTGCGGTTGATTCCTTTAAAAAGTTCCAAGCGGCTCAGATTTTCCGGATCGGATATGGCCGCCATGAACATCGGTTGGCCTTCCGAGGTCCTGCCGGCATCAATCAGACGGATGCGATCACTTGCCGCCGCGAGTTTCCGAAAATAGCCGGAGATTTCCGCATAGCCGGCCAGTTTAAAATCGTCGCCCGGCAAGAAGCCGAGATGTTCTTTTGGAGTCGGAATGTGAGCCCCGGAAAGGCACAGGGCGAACAACAGAAGTGAGCCGGAAGCTCTCCTCACCATGATGGCTTATCATACTTGGTCAGGGCCGGAATGCGCCACTGCGTACGAATCCCGGCGGGCACGGTCTAATAGAATTGTGCCTGCTCATATACCTGCTACGTTCAAAAGGGTTGACGACACTGCTTCCACTGCAGGATTACGGAGCATCGCCATCCTCGAAGCCTTAAAGGGATTGTTGGCGCTGGTTGTAGTGGCTGCGCTGTTGCACAATCTCCACCGGGACCTGGGTGATGTAGCCGCGAGCGTTGTCCAGAGTTTGCATCTCAACCCGGAAGGCCACTACGGGCGAATCTTCATTGATGCCGCAGATAGGATGGATGAGAGTAAAGTGCGTAAAGTGGCAGCGATAGCGATGGGATACTCCACTATCCGCCTGGTGGAGTCTTACGGGTTGTGGTATCGGCGGGTTTGGGCCGAGTGGTTCGCGCTTCTTTCCGGCGCCGCATACATTCCGCTTGAGGTGTATGAGGTGATCACCCGCCGCACCGGGCTTGCCGCGGGTCTTTTGGTTTTAAATGTATTGATAGTAAGCTACATGGCACACGCTCGTTTCAAGGCGCGGCAATATCGGCTAAGCAATTCTCGTTCCATTTGAATCCGATGGAGCGGCAAAACCGTAGACTGAGATGGAAGCAGAATCATGATGTCTAACTTCAATGCCTGACATGAATGAATGTGAGGGCCTGGGCCAGGAGATCTACGACCTGTACGTTTTGGATTTGCTGGAACGCCCAATGTCCCAACTGGTCAAAGCGCACCTGGAAAGTGGTTGCCCCAATTGTCAAAAGGCCACCAGCCAGGGTCTGGGCCTATGGACCGGAATCGCGCTGTCGGCGGCAGAGGGCTCCGACACCCGGCCGAATGCGGCATTGAAGCGGCGCATCATGAAGAGCGTAGAGCCGGTCCGCGCTACCTGGGTGGAATGGTTCTTCCTGCGCGAAACCTGGGCCGCGGCCGCGATGGCGGTAGTTGTAGCAGGATCTGCATTGTGGTTCTTCACTCATGGCGGAGGGACTACGCCGGCACCACCCGCGCTAACCGCGCAGGCGCCTGTGCGGCCACAACCACAGGTTGCGACTGCCCCTCCGGCGGAAGTGCCGCAGGTGAAGCCTCCGGCGCCCATGCCGCCAGATGTTCCCCCAGCAGGCGAGTTGGCGGCGCTAAGGGCGAAGATCGGTGAGCTGGAACGGAATCTCTCGGCGGCAGCCGCTTCGGCCGGACAGTCCGAAACGGCACTGCGGTCGGAGCGCGAGCAGATCCAAGGTCTGGAGGCGGAGCTTGGCCGACAAAAAACCACGCTGGATGCGGCTCTGCAGCAGCGCCAGCAACTGGAAGCGGACTTGCGGCGGGTGCAGTCGCAGCCCGCTGAACGGGGACAGCCTGACAGGGTTGCCGCGCAGCGGGTGCAGTTCCTGGAGGAAGAGAACGGGCGGTTACGGCGGGACCTGACGGTACTTCGCCAGCGTGCCGATCAGGGCTTGCAGTTGGCCGCGTTTCTCGGATCTCCGGACGTCCGTCTGGTGAAACTGCGCGGCACCGAGGGCGGTGGGAAAGCCACCGGGCAGGTGCTGATTTCCGGCGGCGGAAAAATTCTGCTGTTCACCGGCGATTTGCCCGCCCTTCCGGCCGGTCGGGAGTATCAATTGTGGATGCTTCGCTCGAGCGGCCCGGCAATCGTCAGCGCCGGCGTCTTCCGCTCATCGGACCGGAAAGCGGAGTTTCAGGTTGCAGACCCGGCATTGCTGAATTCCCTAACGAGTTTCGCCGTGACGGAAGAGCCGGCCGGCGGAAGTCCGAAGCCGACGGGACATAAATTGTTGATCGGCCTGGCAAAGTCCTAGGCCCTGCGAAAGAGAGGGTTTTGGCTTGACAGTAGGGTCGCGGAATCGTTAGAGTGGAAGAGCTTACCTACCACCGCGCGCCCGTAGCTCAGTTGGATAGAGCGTCTGGCTACGAACCAGAAGGTCGCA
>JBDUEM010000485.1:0-2870 GCA_040002435.1 Bryobacteraceae bacterium | reverse complement strand
GTCGCCCAAAACGGCATGGCGGGTGGGCGGTTCTTCCAGGCGGTGAATCGGCATGATAGGAAACAGCTGCTTGATGGCCCAACTGTCGGGCATGCTCTGGAAGAGGGAGAAGTTGCAGAAGTACGTGTCGGAGAGCAAACTTTCCAAGCCTTCCAACTCTTCAGGGAAGAAATCCAGATCCTTGGCTAGTTTCTGAATGCGGTGGCAGATGGCCCAGTAGAAGTTCTCGGCCAAGCTGCGCTGCACCAGCGGCAGGTACCCCAGGCTGAAGAGGTTGAGCGCCGAATCCAGAGACTGCTGGGCGTCGTGAAAGCTCTCCAGCAGGTTCTTGTTGCTGAGCGACCGGTAGGTCTCCTGTAGATCGACGAGCGGCTGCTCGGCGTCCTCGGGCAGTTCGAGAGTGAGGTTAGGTTCACCGAATCCACTGACGCCTAGTACGTTGAAAACCAGCGCGCTGTGATAGGCGGCAACGGCGCGGCCGCTCTCAGTAATGATGGTGGGGTGCGGAACTTCGGCTTCGTCGCACACATTTTGTATGTGATAAACGATATCGTTCGCATATTCCTGCAGGGTGTAGTTCACGCTGGACTCAAAGTCCGTCTGCGATCCGTCGTAATCGATGCCAAGTCCGCCACCGACGTCCATGAACTGCAGTCCCGCGCCGGCCCGCTTGAGTTCGACGTAGATGCGCACCGCTTCGCTCACCGCGGCTTTTACCTGGCGAATATTCGTGATCTGGCTTCCCAGATGGAAGTGCAGCAGCACCAGGCAATCGGCCATGCCCAGTTCGCGGAGTTGGTCGAGTGCTCGCAGCGCCTCGGTAACGGTAAGACCGAATTTGGACCGGTAGCCCCCGGAGGATTTCCAGCGCCCTGAGCCGCGGCTGGCCAGCTTGATTCGAATGCCGATGGTGGGACGTACCCCAACACGCGCGGCATGTTTGATAATGAGGTCGAGCTCGGTGTATTTCTCGACGACCGGCGTGATCTGCCTGCCGATCTTCTTGGCATGCATCACCATCTCGATGTATTCGTCATCTTTGAAGCCATTGCAGATGATGGGCGTGGCATTGTTGGCGATCGCCATCACCGCGAGCAACTCGGGCTTGGAGCCGGCTTCGAGCCCAAATCCGTACTGCTGCCCGTATTCAAATACTTCTTCGACCACCTGGCGCTGCTGGTTCACCTTAATCGGAAACACGCAGCAGTACTGTCCCCGGTAATTGTGTTCGGTGATCGCACTTTGGAAGGCGCCGTGAATCTCTCCGAGCCGGTGCTTCAGGATTTCGCCGAATCGCAGCAGGATGGGCGGCGCAATGCCGCGCAACACCAGTTTGTCGAGCAATTCCTTGAGGTCAATCTTGCGGTGCTTTTCCTTGTTTGGGTGCACGAACAGGTGCCCGTTGTCGCCAACAGAGAAGTAGCCTTTCCCCCAACTCGCCACGTCGTACAGCTCACTGGCATCGGTAGTAGTCCAACGCTCGGTTGGCTCGAAAATCTGCGTACCTTCAGACATTTTTACCTGCAACTCTTAATCGCTCCCTGAATGCGGACGTCACTAAAATCATCGCATGCGATGATTACATTTTGATACGAACTTTACTGGTTCCGGCGCTATTTCTTGCGGCATGTTCCCATTGCGTGGTTTTCGGCGAAACCGCGATGCTGGAATGTACAGCGGACACCTCAATTCCTTCAACCGATGGGCACTCTCCGGAGTTGCGCCTGCCACAGGCGATCCTGCTGAATTTCCGGTTTGCCGCTGTGCGGGATTGGGCCGTGATCAAGGCGACTCTGCTACTCCATGTGTCCGGTGGAGATCCGCTGCGAGCCTTAGACATCGCGACTATCCCGGCGGCGTGGGATGAAAAGTCGACGGGTAGTGTGGACGCGCGCAGCTTGTTGTTCCTGAGCCACAAGGTGGAAGCCAAACCAGACGGCTGGATCAGCATCGCGGTCGAACCTTCGCTGGTGGAGTTGTTGACCGCGGGAAAAGGCACGGGACTGGCGGTTCGCGACCGCTCCACTTCTCGGCGGCACGCAATTCATTCTAGGGAAAGCGTACAGTTTTCGCCCTACCTGGTTGTGGAGGGACGGCCACGTTAGAATTGCCCTTATGGCCATGGGACTCGAGGGAAAGATTGCACTGGTGACCGGCTCCAGCAAGGGTGTCGGTAAGGGAATCGCGCTCGACCTGGCGCGGAACGGGTGCGACGTCGCGGTAAATTTCCATTCCGATGCGGGCGGCGCGGACCAGACCGTCGCCGAGATCGCCGCTATCGGCCGCAGCGCCTTCCCCGTGAAATGCAATGTGGGAGTTGCGGCGGACGTGGACTCCATGATGGCGGCTGTGCTGGCGCGGTTCGGAAAGCTGGACATCCTGGTGAACAACGCCGGTGTGCAAACCTGGAAACCGCTGCTGGACCTGGAAGAGAGCGAATGGGACCGCACCATCGACACGAACCTGAAGGGCTGCTTCCTCTGCACGCAGCGCGCGGCTCGGCATATGAAGGACCACGGCGGCGGGCGGATTGTGAACATCGGGTCGGGATGCAACAAACTGGCTTTTCCCAATCTGGTGGACTACACCGCGAGCAAAGGCGGCATCGAAATGTTCACGAAGGTAGCGGCAGCGGAATTGGGGAAGTACGGCATCACGGTCAACTGCGTCGCCCCCGGGGCGGTCGAGATCGAGCGGACCAAGCACGAGGCAGGAGACTACGCAGGCACTTGGTCGAAGCTGACACCGCTGGGACGCGTCGGGGTGCCGGCCGATATCGGGAAGACGGTCAGTTTTCTGGCGGGCTCCGGTGCGGATTTCATTACCGGACAAACCATCTGGGTGGATGGCGGATTGTTCTCGAAGCCGGC
>JBDUEM010000484.1:0-2883 GCA_040002435.1 Bryobacteraceae bacterium | reverse complement strand
CCGATTGCCACCGCACCAATAATGGCGCCTACAATCCCACCGAACGCCTTTCCTATATCCGAAACTTCGGTTTCTTTGCAACCAACAATAGCCTCGGCCAGCGCCCCATCACACTCACCCGCCAGAGCAGTGACCCGCTATACCCCGCCTACAAAGAAAACGTGACCTGGCGCATTGGCAACATCATTTTTGTCGGCCTGAACCAGCCGGGCAGCAACAATAATCGCCAGCGCAACATAGCGGCGAGCAGCCCCGCTCCGCTAGACGACAGTGAATTGGAGTATATGAATCGCAATGCGGCGAATATCGCCTGGGTCAATAAAGCGTTTGACGCTGCCGCCGCCGATCCGAACACCAAAGCGGTCGTAATTATGCACCAGGCAAACGTATTTGAGCGGTATCTGGAAGCAGGACAAGGCTACATGCGATCGGGCTACGAAGATTTCGTCACAGTACTTCGCAACCGCACTATCGCCTTCGGCAAGCCCGTCGTGCTGGTCGGTGGCGATACCCATACCGTCCGCATCGATAAACCAATGTCGGCCGTCAAGGATGCCAACGGCAATTTCCTCACCATTGCCGGCAATACATTTGGATACCCGTCCCACACGGCAGCCACCGGTAGTGCCATCAGCGCAACCACCTCGCTCTTCAACAACATTACCGGCGCATTTTGCCCTGCTGCTGCTGCTAATTGCGTCCTGCCTAGCCGTGTACAGAATTTCGTCCGCGTCGAAGTGTTCGGCTCGCCGGATGTTGCCTGGATCCGGGGTATCGTCGATCCCTTTGATCCCAATGTCTTGTCGTTTTCCATGCAGACCATCGCTGGAACGGGACATGGCCGTGACGGCCGTGAAGATGACGACGACGACCAGTAGGGTCTAGTTCACATCCGCAATTCTCACGTACAACGCACTTCCGATAGCCCATCCCCAACCGGGGTTGGGCTATTCGTTTTTCCGGACTAAATGGCCGCCGCGATGCTTTCCGCTTCGGCCGGTACCCCCGTTCCCTCATTGAAGCTATACCCAAAGCCGCGGACGGACCGGATAAGCGAAGGGTTGGTAGGGTCGACTTCAGTCTTTTGCCGCAGCCGCAGGATGTAGACATCCACCGTACGGTCCGTGACTGCCCGGTCGTGGCCCCAGACCGCATCGAGCAACTGCTCCCGGCTGAAGACGACTCCGGGACGGCTCATCAGAAACTCCAGCAGGCGAAATTCGGTGGCCGTCAGTGCCAGCGCAGTGCCGTTCAACTTCACACGGCAACTGGTGCGGTCTAACTCCAGTCCCCCCGATTTCAGTACACGCATCGGCGCAACCTGCCCGCGGAACTGAATTTTGATCCGGGCAATCAGTTCGCGGATGAAAAACGGCTTGACGATGTAATCGTTCGCGCCAAGCTCCAGACCTACAATGCGGTCCGTTTCCGAAGCGCGGGCGGTAAGGAAGATCACCGGCAAATTGGCCAGCTCGGGATGACTGCGGATTCCCTTGCAGATGTCGAGACCGTCGGAATCGGGCAGCATGATGTCGAGCAGGATAAGATCCGGACGTTCGCGGCGGCAGAGTTCGATAGCCCCTTTTCCGGTTTGGGATCCGACCAGCGCGAACCCTTCTTTCTCCAGGTTGTACTTCAGCAGCGCGTACAGATCCGAGTCATCTTCAATTAACGCGATTTTCTTCATAGTCTGAAAGTACCCGCCTTCTGTTTCAAATAGATTACAGTCTGGTTAATTCCGGTTGAACTGGCTCATATTCCAGCAGTCCAAGGTCATGCACGGGAAGAGTGAAGCAGAAACGGGAGCCGCGGTTAAACTCGCTTTCCACCCGCACTTCGCCCCCCTGTGCGCGAACCAGGTGTTTGACGATCGCCAGACCCAGACCCGTACCGCCCAGTTCGCGGGAGCGCGCCTTGTCTACGCGGTAAAAGCGCTCAAACAGCCGCGGAAGGTCCTCGGAAGGGATTCCCATCCCAGTGTCCTGGACAAATATTTCGACGCAATCGTTGCCTTCCATCGTCCGGGCCCCCACGGTGATCGATCCGTTCTCGGGAGTATACTTCAGCGCGTTATCCAGAAGGTTCGTTACCACCTGATGAACAGCTTCGGTATCGCAAAACACTTCGGTGCGCTCCGGAGCCGGATCAATAAACAGAGCGATATTCTTCTTCTCGGCCATGGGGCGCATGGACTCGATGCAGTCTTCGATCATCGCATTGACAAAATAGGAAGCGAACTGAAATTTGGTCGTTTTCAGCTCGATACGCGACAGGGTCATCAGATCCGCGATCAGGCGTCCTAAGCGCTCGGCATTCTGGCGAATAATCGTGAGGAACTTCACGTTATGGAGTTCGTCATGAATCGCTCCATCCAGCAGGGTCTCGGTATAACCCTGGATGGAGGCAAGCGGGGTGCGCAGCTCGTGCGAGACATTGATGACGAAATCCTTACGCACCAGTTCCAGTTTTTCCAACTGCTCATGTTCCCGCTGCAGTTCTTCGAACATCTTCTGAAGCTTCTGCCCGGTTTCGTTTAGCTGGTCACCCAGGATGCCCAGTTCGTCGCGGTTCGTGATTTTCAGGCGTGCGCGGAAGTCGCCCCGTGCCAGGTTCCCCGCATAGCCAATAATCTCGGCCATTTTGGAGGAAACATAGCGGGCAAAAAAAGCGGCGACCAGAATGGCCGGGAGAAAGGCCAGCGCAACCGACGCCAGCAGCTGTTTTCTGATCGCGTTAACCTGGCCATCAATCTCTTTCAAGGGGACGGCGAGCCGCAAAGCGCCGGAGGGAACGGGCACTGCAACATAAAGAAATTTGACGCCCACCGTGTTACTTAGCCTGGTATCGGAGCCGATTTTCCCGGCGAGGGCCGCGGCAATTTCC
>JBDUEM010000483.1:0-2915 GCA_040002435.1 Bryobacteraceae bacterium | reverse complement strand
GCCATGGCTGCTATGGGGCAGCGCCAGACCGTCGTCAGCGAGCTTTGCAAGGAGTTGGGAGTAACTCGCCAAACGCTTTACCGGCATCTCGGACCAGATGGCTCGCTTCGTGAGGATGGAAAAAAGGTGCTGGCGAGGTGATATTCACAGCGGTCTAGACGCACTGGATCAATTCCGCTGTTTAGGGCTTACAACCCCTCCTGGAAGGTTTTTTCGCAGCCCGCGGCCCCGAGTTCCCTCAATTGAGCCTCGAAGCCGGCAAGTTGATCGATTGTGGAAGTGCGGGCGTAGCCAACGATCATTTCAATCGCATGAGTCTTTGACATACTGATAGCTTTTCTATCAAAATGCAAACTGAACTTCAGGGAGAGGGTATTCACGGGCTCTGGTCTCCCATCGCTGGACCCTGCCCTATTGAGAGAGAAGATACACCGCCGATGATCGAAAAATCTTCTTTCAAGCGCCTGGTTCTGCGAGCGGTTCTTCGCCATGTCAGTCCGATGGTAATCCGTGTGATCTCGGTTTCTGATCGGATGAATCTTCCCGATTTCAACAATATCTTCTGCGCCATTCTGGGTTGGAGCGACGAGATGGGATACATCATCCGAGTCCATGGGCAGGAGTTCAACAGCTTTCGCCGGAAGAACCGGTCCAAGGCACTGCATGAGTTCAGGCTTCACCGGCAGGAGAAGTTTCTTTACGTCTGCGACACCCTGTATAGGTGGGAGTGGGACGTTCAAGTGCTCCACATCGAGGACGGAACCAAAGAGGACGAAGTGCCCGTTTGCCTCGGTGGCCGGGGCGCAACGCCCCCGGAATTTTGCGGCGGCCCGACGGGCTACCGGCTGATGCTGAAACGGCAACAGAAAGGCAGCGCGATGCTGGAACCGACGATGGTGGAAGAGGGCATTCAAGCATTGACCGAGGCGAGCCCGGGCACACCGGCCGCAACGTGGGATCTGCTGCGTTCCGCTGTGGACGAATGCCTCGGGAGCCTCGATTTGAGATTGAAAGAGTCCGGGCCGCTG
This sequence comes from Bryobacteraceae bacterium, assembly GCA_040002435.1. Classification (GTDB taxonomy): domain Bacteria; phylum Acidobacteriota; class Terriglobia; order Bryobacterales; family Bryobacteraceae; genus JANXXV01. The sequence goes on along the minus strand of JBDUEM010000483.1, from coordinate 1,887 downwards.
CAGCCGGATCGGTTCAGTTTGCAGGAAGCCAATGAGCGGCTAAATCTTTTGATGCAGCAACGGTGGAGGTTTTGGGCATGAACATGCGCGTCGAGGTTGTTACCGTGAATGCGGATGGCAGCGAAGAACGAAGACGGGTATTGGCGGTGAAGCGGCATGAGTTAACGATGGAGACTGTCGGCCTGAGTCTAGCCGAGAGTAAATCACTGCTTGAAGGCGTACAGAACTCGATGATCACGCAACAGGCGGTTGAGGATCTGGAGCGACGGCGGGCATGTGCCCGTTGCGGCCAGCGGCACACAACCAAAGACTTAGGAACGGCACCCCTGAAGACCGTCTTCGGCCTGGTGAACGTACCCAATCCCCGGTGGAACCGGTGCGCGTGCCAGACTGAAGGACCGAATACATTTCGACCCACGCATACATGGCTGCAAGGAAGAACCAGCGTGGAAATGCTTTATCTGGAAAGCAAGTGGGCCTCGCTGATCCCCTTTGCAAAAGTGGCGGATTTACTGAAAGAGGTCTTGCCGGTGGGCGATTCCGTCAATTCCGAGACGGTTCGTAGACACATGCAGGCAACGGCGGAGCGAATCGAAAAGGAACTGGGCGAAGAACGGCAACTGAATCAGTACGAGGGCTCGGATCAGGAATGGGAGGAGCAGCCGCTGCCGGACGGTCCGATTATTGTCGGCATCGATGGCGGCTACGTTCGGGCGGCACATAAACAGGGATGTTTTGAGGTGATCGCGGGCAAGAGCGTCGTTGCCTTCCGGCGCGATGATGCGAACGAAGAGCCCTCAGCGAAGTGTTTTGGCTTCGTGCAAATCTATGATAAAAAGCCTCGACGGCGCCTGTGGGAATTGCTGAAATCGCAAGGGATGCAAGAGAATCAACAGGTCGTCTTCATGTCGGACGGGGGCGAAGATGTCCGCCGTGTGCAGCAGTATCTTCATCCGTCGAGCGAGCACCTGCTCGACTGGTTCCACATCACTATGCGGCTAACCGTCCTGCAGCTACAAGCAAAGGGGTTGCGGCAGGAACGGCCCGAGACAGGCGATGATATAGCGAAGCAGTTAGAAAGTATCAAGCATTTCCTTTGGCACGGGAACACTACCGAAGCACTCGAACGACTAACTGGCCTCACCATCAACCTGAGTATGATCCAGGAACACTCAATTCCAGCCGCAAAGGTCGCGAACGGAGTGGCGGACTTGGAGACCTACATCAAGAACAACAGAGAATTCATTCCCAACTTCGGCGATCGATGGCGACAGGGAGAAAGGATCAGCACGGCGTTCGTCGAGTCGACGATCAACCAAGTCGTGAGCAGGAGGTTCGTAAAGAAGCAACAGATGCATTGGACGCTCCGGGGAGCTCACCTCTTGCTACAGACACGAACCAAGGTCCTCAACAATGAACTGGAGGACGTGTTTCGGCAATGGTATCCACAGTTCCGCACTCAAGCAGCCTGACCCCCGACTTTGTGGCACTCTCCGGTTACTTGATTTAAGCTGCGCCGCGAGGCCCTGGCTGTGAACCGCATTTCTCGTCGACGTCGGGCCCGGATCCCTTCGCGCGGCTCGAAGCGGTGGTGGGTTCATCCGGCTGATTGCATCACGCGAGCGCTGGCAGGCGGTAGGCCACGCGCGCCGCGCCGGTGAACGCGGTCGCGGGGATCGACGCGGCGGACTTATGGATCTGTGGAGTTCCGGAGTTCCGTAAATCCATATTGCCGCGACCATTGCGCGGCAGCTCGGCGTGTCGCGCTCGCGGGTGAGGCGAGAAGCCAACATGCCGTGTACGCACAATCTCATGTTCGCCCTGCGGTTTACCGTTACAAAGAGCTACAAGGAAGGCAGCTGAATAATTCGTACAAAAGCGCAATAA
>JBDUEM010000482.1:0-2932 GCA_040002435.1 Bryobacteraceae bacterium | reverse complement strand
AGAGCAATTAATGCGCCACTTTCTTGCCACCTTGACTGAGTTCTGCAAGTCGGTCACAAAAACTTCGAACCTGTATTTGACCTGTTTTGATCGAGTTCCGAAATTTTTCGGATGGCCGTGAATTGCCCGATTGTTAGTCTTCACTCAGAAAAAGAGTTTCGCTTACGGGACTGAGACGGAGGCAACCATGAGGCGAAGGAAGGGGAGCGCGCGTGAAAAGGCGATCGGCTCGATCTTGGACAAGCTGGAAGCAAAGCTTCTGTCGGGCGATGAATTGAAGGGCACTGTCGCCGATTATTTAAGGCTGATTCAAGTAATGAAAGAGATGGGCGAGGAACGCCCCCGGGAGATTGAGATTACATGGGTGAATTCCTTACGGGGGGCGAAAGAGAAATAGCGTACGACCCGCTGCCGTCGCAAAAACGGTTTCACGCGTCTGGAGCGCGATTCAAGGGGTTCTCGGGCTCAATTGGTTCAGGCAAGAGCAAGGCGCTGTGCTTTGAGGCGCTGCAACTGGCTTACGAAAATCAGGGCCGCGTGGGGCTGATTGGCGCGCCGACTTATCCAATGTTGAGAGACGCGACACTGCAGGCGTTTCTGGAAATTCTGAATGCAAATGGCATTCCGTTCGACTTCAACAAGAGCGAATACGTTCTGACGTTCCGGGACACGGGGTCGAAGGTTCTGCTGCGGTCGCTGGATGAGTTCGAGCGGCTGCGGGGCACCAACCTGGCGTGGTTCGGGGTGGACGAGTTGAGCTATACGGCGGAAGAGGCCTGGCTGCGCCTGGAAGGACGGCTGCGCGATCCGCAGGCACAGCGCTTGTGCGGATTCGCGGTGTGGACTCCAAAGGGGTACGACTGGGTCTACAGGAAGTTTTTGAAGGACACACCGGATGGTTATGAAGTTGTTGTTGCGAAGCCTAACGAGAACCGGTTTCTGCTGGAGGCCGTGCCCGATTTTTATGAGCGGTTGAAGGCAAGCTACGACGAGAAGTTTTACCGGCAGGAAGCGCTGGGCGAGTATCTGAGCGCGCACAGCGGTCTGGTATACCGCGAGTTTCAGAGAGCGCTCCATGTGGTGGACGTGACTGCCGATTCGAACCGGCCGCTGCTCTGGGCTCTGGATTTTAACGTGGATCCGATGAGCTCAGTGGTGGCGCAGATGCACGGCGACACGCTGGTGGTGCTGGACGAGATTGTGATTGAGCGGGCAAGTACGATTGACGCCTGCTCAGAGTTTATCTCGCGGTATCCGCATCATCCGGCGCCTCTGGTGGTGTACGGCGACGCTTCCGGCAACAGCCTGAAGACATCGGGCAGTACGGATTACGAGATGATCCGGGCGTTCTTCAACGCGCGGCGGCGCTTCGGCGTGGATTACCGGGTGCCGAAGAGCAACCCGGCGGTGCGGGACCGGATCCTGCTGGTGAATTCGTATCTGAAAAACGCCGCCGGCGACGTGCGGATGTATGTGGCGCCGCGCTGTAAGGGACTGATCAAGGATTTCGAGGAAGTCGTCTACCGTCCCGATTCGAATCAGATCGATAAGAACCGGGATCCAAAACGTTCGCACTTGTCGGATGCGCTGGGCTACTTGATCTGGCAGGAATGCAGACCGCAGGTGCAGATGGGCGAGCAGCAGGAAAGGCTGATTTGAGACTGAGGAGACAAGGCGTGCAAAACATCAACCTAGAGCATCCCGACTTCGTGGCGAAGAAGGCGATGTGGAGTAAGTACCGGGACTTGTATGTCGGCGGCGAACAGTTGAAGGCGAATGCCGCCACTTACCTGGAGCCGCGGCAGAAAGAACCCGCGCCAGTTTACGAAGAGCGCCTGAGCAAGGTGTTTTACGAGAACTACGTAGGTTCCATCATCGACTGGTACGCAGCGACTCTGTTTCGTCGAGAACCGGTGATCCATCTGGAAGGCGGAAACGAGGCCGGCCGAAAGTTCTTCAACACGTTCACGGAAGACTGCGATCTGAAAGGAACGGCGCTTAGCGACCTGTTCCGGCGGTTGATGCTAGACGCGCTGGTGTACGGCGCCGGCTACGTACTGGCGGACTTCCCGAAGGTGAACCGGCAGATTGACACCAGGGCCGAGGAGGAAGCGTATGGGGCATCGCGCGCCTACCTGGTGGAGTGTGCGCCGGAAAGCCTCATCAACTGGAGCCTGGACGAGCGCGGCAGCTACGAGTGGGTGGTGATCCGCAACACCATGACGACCAAGGCCACCGTAGAAAGTGCGGAGTGGCAGGAGGAGACGCGCTGGTTGTACTACGACAAGCAACACTACCGGGTCTACAGGCTGCTGAAGGGCGGCCAGCCGAAAGCGGAGCCGGAACTGATCGACAGCGGGATGCACGCCTTCGCAAAGCAGAACCGGGTGCCTTTGTTCGAAGTAAAAGTGATGGACGGGTTGTGGTTGATGAACAAGGCCGGGTTGCTGCAGCTGGAACATTTCAACAAATCGAACGCACTCTCGTGGGCGCTGACGCTGGGCTTGTTCGCGCAGCCGGTGATCTATTCCGAACGACCCTTTAACCAGGTAGTGGGCGAATCCTACTATATCCAGCTTGCTCCCGGGGACCGGTTTGGCTGGACCGAGCCGGCGGGCACAGTATTCCAAATCGCGGCGGACAACCTGAACCGGCTGCAGGAGGAGATTTACCGGGTCTGCTACATGATGACGCAATCCGGCGGCAACTCCACAGCGGCGCAGCAATCCGGCTTGAGTAAGGTGCGGGATTTCGCGATCACCCAGGAAGTACTGCGGGCCTACGGCGATGTAGCAAAAGACGGAATGCGGCGAGTGCTGCGGGCCATCGAGGCGGCGCGCGAGGACGGTCTGGGAATCGACGTATCCGGTCTGGACGAGTTTGACATCGGCGACTTCAGTACGGAGTTGGACGATGCCGTGAAGTTGCTGGC
>JBDUEM010000481.1:0-2933 GCA_040002435.1 Bryobacteraceae bacterium | reverse complement strand
ATGAGGCGATTCCTTGCGCTTACGATGTTGCTCTGCGCGGCCCTGATCGCGGCACAAACCGATTACCTCAGCGCCAAGCGGAAATTCCAGTCGATTGAACGGTATCAGGTAAAGCCCGGCACGCGGGTTCCGATCTCCTCAACCGAACTCAACTCCTACGTTCGGGCGGAATTGCGGGAAGCCGTCCCGCAAGGTGTCCGCGAGCCTAGCGTGGAATTGCAAGGCGGAAACATCGCCGTGGGACGGGCCATGATCAACTTCCTGAAGGTCCAGAATGCACGCGGCGGGGATCCTGGATGGCTGATGAAGAAGCTGCTCGATGGCGAGCATGAAGTCGTCGTGACGGCGAAAGTCAATTCGTCTGCCGGCAGGGCTACTGTGTACCTGCAGCGTGTCGAAGTGGGAGGAATTCCCATTGAGGGTGGCGCACTCGATTTTCTGATCGACAACTATCTGCTGCCGAACTATCCCAACGCGCAGATCAACCGGCCGTTCGAGTTGAAGTACCGCATGGAACGGCTGGAAGTCAGTCCCGGTGTCGCCTACGTTGTCATGAAGCAGTAATGATTTTCTGCGCCACTTGCTTCGCCATGCGAATGCAGTCCGGTATTCCGATTCCGTAGTAAGCGTTGCCTACCAGATGTAGTCCGGGAAAGTCCTTGAGCATTTGTTCGATCAACTGAATGCGGACCGCGTGGCCTACCGTGTATTGCGGCATCGAATCCGGCCATGGAATCACGCGCTCCAGGATGGGAGTGGCAGTGATGCCCATCTTCTGGCGCAGCTCCGGCAACACATCTTTGACCTGGCCATTGACGAAACACCGCAGCAGCACTTTGTCAGCAGGCACGCGATGGTCGAACTTGGTTCCCACCCATGTGCAGGCCGCTATGCTCTTGCGCTCCTTCTTCGGCACCAGGAAGCCGAAGCCGTTCAGCGGGTGAGTGAATTCGCTTTTGTTGAACAGTAGGGCGACCACCGTGGATGAGCTGTAGGTCATCGGGGGAAACAGGCTGGGCAGCACCAGTTCCGGTTTGCAGGCGACTACAACCTGATCCGCTTCCATCCAATCTCCATTGACACGAATGCGGTAGCCTTTTTCTATTTTCTCTACTTTGCCTTGGATGAACTCGGCTTTTGTTTGGTGCTTGAGCTCTGAAATCAGTTGTCCGAAGCCTTGTTTCAACGTGCCAAATAGCGGCGAGGGTGAGGCCGATGCCGCTTTCATAGCGCCGCGGGAGACACTGCCGTATTGCGCTTCCCATTCCACGAATCGCGGGAGAACGCTGGCCGCGCTGAGTTGCGTCACGTCGCCGCCGTAGACTCCGGCGAGCAGCGGCTCGGCGAGGTAATCCACCACCTCCTGGCCGTAGTGATCCTTCACGAAGTCGGCTACGGAGCGGTCTTCCTGTTCCTTCACCGGACGGCGGGTGATCTCGGCCAGCATACGCAGCTTGGCTCCCCAGCCGAGAAGCGGAGTGCGCATCACGGGGCCGAAGCGGGCGGGCACCATCAGCGTGAGGCCTTCCGGCATCTTGATCATGCGGCCGCCGCGCCAGATGTAGGTGGCGCGGAGATGATCCTTCGAGCCGATGAGCTGATCGCCGATGCCGAGTTCTTCGATGAGTTCGCGGGCCCAGGGCTTGGAATTGATGAAGCTGTCGGGACCGTGTTCGATGACGCAGTCGTCCACGATTTCCGTTTGCAGGAACCCACCCAGTTGGGGCTCGCGTTCGATAAGTGTGACGGGGATGCCCGCTTTGGAGAGGTAATAGGCGGTGGAGAGACCAGAGATTCCTCCACCGGCGATTACGACTGGCTTCATGGGTTGGGGGCGGAGGCATGGGCCTCCGCGCGGGCGGGGGCGCCCGCCGTCCTGATAGTTATCTGGTTCAAGGCCGGAAGTCGCGGACCATCTGCACCACGGCCTTCACGTTCTCCACCGGAGTTTCCGGCAGAATGCCGTGGCCCAGATTGAAGATATGGCCCGGCCGCGTTCCTGTCCGCTTCAGCAATTCGTGGACTCGCATTTTCAGTTCCGGCAGCGGGGCGAACAGCGCGGCCGGGTCCATGTTACCCTGCACCGCCGAGCGATAGCTGATGTCCAGCCATGCCTGGTCAATATTGATGCGCCAGTCTACGCCCATCACGTCTCCGCCCGCGGCGTGCAATTCGCGGAAGAAGCCCGCGGCGCCTGTGCCGAAGTGAATTACGGGCGCGCCCGTGGAACGGATGCGTTCGATCAACGCGCGTGAATAAGGGGCAACGAAGCGAACATAGTCGTCCGGTCCAAGCGCGCCAACCCAGCTATCGAACACCTGGATTACTCGCGCGCCGGAGGAGACCTGCATCAGCGCGAAGGAACCGAGCACGTCCACCAGCTTGCCCATCAAGCGGCGCCAGAGCGTCTCATCGCGATACATCATCTGCTTGGTCTTGAGGAATGTCTTCGACGGCCCGCCCTCAATCATGTAGCTGGCTAGGGTGAAAGGGGCACCGACAAAACCGATGACCGGAACACGTCCCGCAAGAGCTTTCACCACCTGCTGGATGGACTCGCCGACGTAGCCGAGATCGTCGGTATTAGAGATCGAAAGCGAATCGACGTCGGACGACGTACGGACCGGATTATCGATGTGCGGGCCTTCGCCCTGCAGGAATTCGAGCTTCAACCCCATGGGCTCTACCGGCAGCAAAAGGTCGGCAAAGATGATAGCGGCATCCACATCGAGAACTTCCACCGGCTGCAGTGTGACCGCGGCCGCCAGATCGGGACGTTTGCAAATTTCGAGAATACTGTGCCTGGCACGGATGTCGCGGTACTGTTTCATGTACCGGCCGGCCTGCCGCATAAACCACACCGGGCGAACATCTGTCGGCCGGCGGCGGCACGCATCGAGAAAACGGCTGTTCATTGAAGCCACGCGCATGAC
>JBDUEM010000480.1:0-2936 GCA_040002435.1 Bryobacteraceae bacterium | reverse complement strand
ATGCGCGTGTGCTACAATTTTTGGTAGAAATACTGCAACGGCCGTGTTGGAGAGCGCGTCTACTGATTGGGTGACCGAAGGGTGGGTGCCTAAGTCATGGCTTTGCATCATGAGGAAGTACAGGAAGCGATGAATGACGTTCGCGAAGTCCCGGCCTCTATCCCGTCCGACAATCTGGACCGGTTGTTGCTGTCTAACGTTGAAGTACCGTGGTATCAGTCTCTCGTCGAAAACGTCAAGGAACTGGTTCATCCCACGAAGCTCCCGCCTCTGGAAGTCACCTCGAAGCCGGTGGCCGTTAAGGACATCTGGTCTCACGACGGGAAGAAGAAGTTTACAGCTCTGTATTCCCTCGGTTTCCACGTCGGGCTTATCCTTTTACTCATCCTGGTAGGCACTAATAAGGTAGTTCAGCAGAAAGCCAAGGAAACCATCTCTCTCATCGCTCCCGATTTGGCTCCGTACGAGCCTCCGATGCCGAAGCAGACCAAAAAAGCTGGTGGCGGCGGTGGCGGCGGCGATCGGTCCCTTCTGCAAGCGAGCAAAGGAAAGCTGCCCCGTGTCGCACCGAAACAATTCACACCTCCCATGGCAGTTGTGAACAATCCCGATCCGAAGCTTGTGATGGAGCCCACCATTCTTGTACAGCCCAACGTCCCACTGCCGCAGGTGAATATGGCGGTCTTGGGCAACCCTCTGGGCGCGCTTGGTCCACCCTCTAACGGTATTGGTTCCGGTGGTGGCATCGGATCCGGACGCGGCGGCGGAGTTGGCTCCGGGAGCGGAGGGGGATTTGGTCCTGGTAGCGGCGGTGGTGCAGGTGGTGGCGTCTATCGCATTGGCGGTGGCGTCTCGGATCCGGTACCGATTTTCAAGCCCGAGCCGGAATACTCGGAGGAGGCTCGCAAGGCCAAGTTCCAGGGCGCTGTGATGCTCTCTATCGTCATTGACGAAAATGGGAAAACCCGAGACGTCCGCGTCATCAGGCCGCTTGGTTTGGGGCTCGATGAAAAAGCGATTGAAGCCGTTCTGAAGTGGCGCTTTAAGCCTAGTCTGAAAGATGGACGTGCGGTGGCTGTCAGCGCGAATGTAGAAGTCAACTTCCGCTTACTCTAAGAGCTGTCCACGAGGTTTCGGTACATGAGGACCGTGCTGTCCAACTGGCCTGACGCGCTCTTCGCGTAACCCGGTATCACCCCGGCCTGTTTGTACCCCATGGAGAGGTATAGTACTTCGGACCGATCTCCCTGACGCGTATCGAGAATCAGCAGCGTCCGGCCCGCCTCCCTGGAGAGTCGTTCCGCTTCGGCCATGAGGGACCTTCCAATGCCCCGTCTGCGCATCTGCCGGTGAACCACCAGTTTCTGGATCTCCGCCCTGTGGAGAGCATTTGGCTTTGTTGCGAGGTCGACTTGAACCGATCCTACCAAGGTATCTTCCATATATGCGGCGATAAGAATACGGCCTCCGGTTTTCATCGCCTGTGCGACCTCCATCCAGTATTGGCCGGCCACCCCGCAACTCAGAGGTGGAAGAAATCCTACCGAAGCCCCGTCTTCTACCGCATCGACCAGCAAAGCGGAGAACCAGGCGAGACTCCCGGCCAGCTCATTCCATGACAACTCGCGCAAAAGTGGGGACATCGCCTGAAGTGCATGGTACCATCGGGAGTCGCTTGCATAAGGCCCAACACAATAGAGAAAGCGGTATGTTTTGGGCGGTCTTAGCCCTCCAAATTCTGCCTGTGTGGCTGTTCCGCTATTTCCCTTCGCACGACGGCCCAACCCACATTTACAACTGCCTGGTTCTGAAAGATATCCTTACGTCCCAGTCCGGTATCGCACAAGCTTACGTCACATTGAACCCGCAGTTCCCGCTAAATGTGCTGGCGCATGTTCTGTTGACGGCTCTGACGTTCATCGCAAGCCCTATGATCGCCGAGAAGTTGCTGCTGACCATCTACGCGGTGACTCTCGGCCTTTCCGCCCGCTACGCGCTGGCATCCATCCGCCGGGAATCGGTGTTTCTTTCGTTCCTCATACTGCCGACGGTGTTCAACTTCACCGTCTACATGGGTTTTTACAATTTCATCGTCGCTATACCACTCTTCTTCTGGACCTTCGGTTACTGGCGCCGCCACGCCGCTCACCTCTCCTGGCCTAACACGGCCGTACTGACGGTGGCGTTTGCGCTGCTGTACCTGGCGCATTTATTCGTGGTGGCATTCGCGCTATTGGTGATCGGAATCCTCGTCCTGGAAGCGGTACTTCGGTCGCAGCCCTTCCGCTTCTGGCGCGTGCCGCAATTTCGCACCACCTACGCGGCACTTCCGACGGTTTTAGTAGCTGGCTACTACATCATCGTCCGCAGCGTGCCTACGAAGTACAACAATACTCTGCACAGCCTGCGCGATCTGTTTCACGACAACTTCATCGTCTCTTTCTATGCGGGCGAAACCGCGATCGCGATCGCCTTCTTTTTATTTATCGCGGTAGCGACGCTGTGGCAGATCCGCGAGGCCTCAAGACGGCACGCCAATTGGAAGAGCAACGGAGCCTTCCTTACACTGATTCTCTGCCTGTTTTTGTACGTAATTGCTTCCAACGACATGATTGGCGGCGGCTATGCGCGTATCCGGATTCTTCTGTTCATGGTATTCGTGGACCTGTTCTGGTTAGCTCAATTCACGTTCGGCCGGACCTTTATACAAGTGACAAGAGGCTTAGGCATCACGCTGGCGCTCTCGCTCGCACTGTTTCACGCGCAGGCTTACCGCATGTTGAATCCCTATCTGGAAGAGTATGTTTCAGCAGGCAATGTGATGGCAACTGAGAAGTCGATGCTTGCGTTGAACTATTCAGTAAAAGGGCAAACTGCGACCGGAGACCGCATCTCACGGCGTGCAGGACCTTTCCGGCATGCCGATGCCTATGTGG
>JBDUEM010000479.1:0-2961 GCA_040002435.1 Bryobacteraceae bacterium | reverse complement strand
GCGCGAACAGGTCGAGCGATTCCCGTTCCCAGCACCAGTTCTCCATGATCTGCGACGGCAGTTCCACGAAATCCCAGGGGACGTTGGTCCCTGACAGGCTTCGAACTTCCACGCGGCTCAAGCAATGGTGCAGGAGATGGCCAAACTCATGAAAAATAGTTTCCACTTCGCGATGCGTGAGCAGCGCAGGCTTGTCTTCGATCGGGGGCGTCAGGTTACCGCAAATCAAGCCGAGGTGCGGTTCAAAACCATGGGCCGTGGGACGTCCGGTAATAAAAGCGTCCATCCAGGCACCGCCGCGTTTGTTCTCACGGGGATACCAATCGGCGTAAAAGGATCCCAGCGCCGAGCCATCGGCATCCAGAATAGAGTAATACGTCGTCTGCGGATCCCACACCGGAACACCTTTGATTTCCACCACCTGGATGCCGTAGAGCCGGCGCACAATCTCAAACATTCCGGAAACAACCTGTTCGAGCGGAAAGTAAGGACGGAGCGCTTCCTCGTCAAAATTGTAACGGGCGGCGCGCTGCTTTTCGGAATAATAGCTGACATCCCAGGGTTCGATGGATGGCGCATCGGTGCCTTCCATTTCCCGGCGGAAGCCGTTCAATTCCGCATTCTCCTCGTGAAAGCGCTTTTCCGTCTTTTCTTTCAGGCGCGCCAGGAATTCCAGCGCATTGTCGCCTGTACGAGCCATACGGTCGTCGAGGACGAGGTCAGCGAAGTCCCGAAAACCGAGCAGCTTCGCCTTCGCGCGACGGAATTCGAGGATGCGGCCGAGCAGCGGGCGGTTATCATGCTCACCGCTGGTGGCGCGGGTGATGTAGGCGTGGTAGACCTGGCGGCGGACCTCGCGGTCGTCCAGATAGGTCATCAGCGGCGTGTAGCTGGGCGCTTGCAGGGTGAACCGGTACCCTTCCAGGTTTTTGGATTTTGCGCTTTCCCGGGCAGCGTCAACCGCCGTTGGGGGCAGGCCCGCCAGTTTCGCCGGATCGGTAATCAGCAGCTCAAAGGCATTGGTGGAGTCCAGAACGTTTTCGCCAAATTTTGTGGTGAGGATGGTTAATTCCACATCCATTTCGGAGAGCAGCTTCTTTCCCGCCGGATCGAGTTCCGCGCCCTGGCGCCGGAAGGCGTCCAGCGTCTTGGTCAACAGGCGTTTCCGGGTGCCGGTAAGGGCGGCGGCTTCGGGTGTCTCCGCGAATTCCTGGACCACACGCCAGAGGCCCGGATCGAGCACGATGCCCGTAAAGTACTCGCTAACCTCAGGCTGAACCGCGTTGTAGGCGGCGCGTAATTCGGGGTAAGTTGTTACCGATTCCAAGTGCCCGGCGACCTGCATGGCGTAGTTCAGCTTTTCCGTCATTTCATCCAGCGCAAGCAGGGTGTTGGCAAAAGTACGCGGCCCCGTACTCTCCGCCAGAGCCTTCTGACTCTCCCGCGACTGCCTCAAAAGCTCCTTGACGGCAGGCTCAATGTGTTCGGCGCGAATCTGGTCGAACGGAATTTGGAAGCGAATCTCCAGAAGCGGATTTTCTATTGCTGATGTAGTGGGCATGATCTGGCTCTCTCATTATCGCGTGAGACCTCCCTATTGGATAGCTTTATTCAGAGCGTAACTGCGGAGGGCGGGGCCTCGGCGCGGGCGACGTCCGGGACTAGCAGATCTTTCCTTCCTGGGGATTCGGGAACGTGTCGATGTTGTCTTTCGGATCGGCAGCGTCCAGGCATTGAAAATCCTTTTCTATCAGGATGCGCAGCGGCCCATCGGCCTCCATTCCAACCCGGGAAGAGTTTGCCCACGCCTCGATCATCGGCCTCGGGACGGCCAGCAGGATATTGCCGTCGCGGTACAGAGCTGTCACAGCGTCTCCACCTGCCTCAATGCGGTAGGTAAGGCGCCCCGCTTGCGGGAACTCGATGTATTCCTCCACAACTCCGCCATCGCGAAGTTGAGCCACCTCGGTCTGCGTCAAACGCAGCCGGATGGAATTGTGCTTCAAGCGCAGCTTCATGAAAGGATCCGCCAGGGCGCCGAGTAAATATTGAACTGATTGTTCCTCACGAAGCCGAGGAGCGTGATGTTCGCGCGGTTTGCCAGTTCCACCGCTAAGCTCGACGGCGCGCCAATTGCGGCGACTACCGGGATGGCGGCCATCACGGCCTTCTGCAGCAGCTCGAAACTGGCCCGGCCGCTCACCAGCAAAATGTGGTGCCGGAGGGGTAGGTGGGAGTCCAGAAATTGCCTGCCAATCAGCTTGTCCAGCGCGTTGTGACGTCCTACATCTTCACGCAGGCTTAGAAGCGCTCCCTGTCCATCAAACAGCGCCGCCGCGTGCAGTCCGCCGGTTTGGGAAAAAACAGGCTGGAATTCGCGGGCCAGGCCGGGCAGGCTGTGAATCAGCGAGAGCTCCACCGCAAACCCTTCAGCGGGTATCCCCGGAGCACCCTGCGCTTCGATGGCTTCGAGCGAGGTCTTCCCGCACACCCCACAGCTGGACGTGGTGTAAAAGTGGCGGTCCAGCCGTGTGATATCGATGTCGACCGATGGATGAAGGTCCACTTGCACTTCATTACGGGCGGCGGGGCCCAGGTGCCGGATCTCGACAATCTCCGACGGATCGCGAATAATACCCTCTCCTACCAGAAAGCCCGCCGCGAGTTCCACATCGTGGCCCGGAGTGCGCATGGTGAGCGAGATACTCTTCGCCATCGGGCGTTCCTTGAAGTGATACCCGATGCGGATCTCTAGCGGCTCTTCGACGGCAAGAAAGTCTCGCTCACGGGCAATGGCGGAGCCGAGGACCTTGCGAACAGGAACCTCCACGATACTTTCGAGTGAGTTTTGCAGGCTGCCCATTTACGTCGGCACCCCGATTGTATAACGTAGAGGAGAGTGCCCAGCGAACGGAATGTTTCGGCGCAGCCGCCGGAAGAATCGAAAAAGCTTGAGGTAAC
>JBDUEM010000478.1:0-2994 GCA_040002435.1 Bryobacteraceae bacterium | reverse complement strand
GGGGGGATCGACGTAGGGAATGAGAGCCACTTTGTGTCCGTGCCCGCCGAACGGGATACGAATCCGGTGCGGGAATTTGGTTGTTGGACGGCAGCCCTGAACGAGATGGCGGAATGGTTGAAAGCGTGCCGAATCGATACGGTGGCGATGCAGGCAACAGGAGTGTATTGGATCGCGCTGTACGACATTCTCGAACAACACGGCATCCAGGTTGTACTGGTGAACGCACAGCACACGAAAAATGTCCCGGGTCGAAAGACCGATGTGCAGGAATGTCAGTGGCTGATGAAACTGCACACATACGGACTGATGCGCGATTCGTTCCGGCTACAGCAGGATATGGAATACGTGCGGACGATCTGGCGGGTGCGGGACCGGCACGTCAAGGAGTCGGGGCGGGCAGTGCAGCACATGCAGAAAGCGCTAACCCAAATGAATATCCAGTTGGCCAATGTGATCAGTGACATCAGCGGCGACAGCGGCCAGGCGATCATCACAGCAGTTCTTAAGGGTGAGCGGGACCCATACAAGCTGGCAGATTTGGCCGACTATCGGGTCAAGGCGAGCCGGGACGAGGTCGCGCGGAGCCTGGAAGGAAACTGGCGGGCAGACGTGTTGTTTGAACTGCAACAGGGCGTTGCCAGTTACCAATTCGCGCACCGGCAAATGCAGGAATGCGACGAAAAGCTGACACTGTACCTGGCGAGTCTGCCGGCTCGAATGCTGGATATCCCCACTCCGTCAGAAGGCGCATCCGAGACCGCGGCGCAGAAGAAAAAAAGAGCGCGGAAGCCACGGGAGAACGAACCACGAATGGACATGAAGGAGGAACTCAAAAGGATTTGTGGCGTGGATCTAACCTCCATCGACGGCATCAACGTAATGACGGTGTTTACCGTGATCTCTGAAATCGGCACGGATATGAGTCGCTTTAAGGACGAGGGCCACCTGACTTCGTGGATGGGGTTGGCCCCGAGCAGAGACATCAGCGGCGGGAAAGTTGTTGGCCGGGGCAAAAAGAAAGTGAAGAACCGTGTTGCCGTAGTCCTGCGCACGGCGGCCACCTCACTGCTGAAGAGCGACACCCACTTGGGAGCTCGCTATCGCCATCTGCGAAGGCAGTTGCCAACCTTCAAAGCCGCCGTCAAAGCCATGGCCCGTTAACTTGTGGTTCTGATTTACCGCCTGCTGACTAAAGGCGAAGCGTGGGTGGACCGAGGAGCGGCACAGTTCGAGCGACGACGGACGGAAAAGGAATTGGCCAGTCTGAACTCCAAAGCCAGAGCCAAAGGCTACACGCTGATTCCCATCGCAGAAGCCCAGTAAAGATCAACCACGCTGAGCGTCGAGTTTGAACATCCCAAAAGAGCCCACGCTTGCAGTGCGTCCAAACCCGTGGGATAACCCTCCTTCATCCTTCCGCCGTAACTCGATATTCAACAAAAAGGCAAAAGCAAAACTCAGATCGCGTCGTACCTGAAGAGCAGTTTCTGGAGAGTCGGGCCGCTTTCAGCCACGGTGCTTCGGAGTGAGTCGCCCACTGGGGACTGGCGAAATTACGTCCGGGACGGTGGATGCGTAGTTGGTTCGCCGTACTTCGGAAATTCGGCCTGACGGCGGATATCGAAAGCGAGCGCCGGGAAGCACATTCTTGCGGCTTTAGCCGCGCCCTGCGACTTTCAGTCGCGGTTCGACCCCACCGCCTTTAGGCGGTGGTTTTCAGCCATTCGCAGAGGGACGGAAAGCTCTGGCCATTTGCAAGAACTACCTTAATCTCAGGCCAAAGCACCTTAGATATGGCTTATCGGACTTTTTTCGCGACGCCGTTGCGCGATGCGGGATGGAAGGTCTAACTCCTCCGCCAATCCCGCTCAGAAAGGCTCATTTTTCGTACTCTATGCTGCTGGCGGAGGAACATTTGACCGGAGTATGCAAGATGGCGCTAGGGTGCCCATCTACATCGGCTCAGCACCCGGTTTGGTCGCCGGAGTGATTCAGGTAAACGTCAAGGTGCCGGAACAGAGTCGCTCCGGGAGTGTATCGACAACGAGGATGGGTTGAGGAACTATCGGAGGAGAGATTCAATTCTACGATTGTTCGTCATTTGTTCGCCATAGTACCTGGGTCCTCATTAGCGGGGCCGGATAGTTTTCAGGCAGCTTCTCTAGGTTGACTTAATTAAGTCGCCTTGTTACGCTCGTTTCCATGGAGAAGAAGACGGTTCGTACCTCCCTCGATATCCCTCTCTCTCTGCACCGCCGCCTCCACGAAGCGGCTAGCCGTCAACGCTGCTCGGCTCGTCAGATCATTCTGCGCAGTATCGAACGCGCGGTCGATGAAATTGCGCCCGAACGTCCGCCCCGACGTCTCAATCTGGATCCGCCCATTATTCCGTCCCGCGGTAAGCCTTTCGATAGAACCAACGAACAGATTTATGACCTCATTGAGTTTCCCTGATGTCAATGTGTGGTTTGCGCTGCTTTATGCCGATCATGTCCATCGCACGTCGGCTTTGACATGGTGGCAGTCGGAGGCAACCGAAAAGATTGCTTTTACCAGGTTGACTCAGATGAGCTTGTTGCGCCTGTCGACAACTGCGGCGGCCATGAACGGTCAACCGCTCACGATGACGGAAGCCTGGCAGGCTTATGATCGCCTGTTTGAAGACGATCGTGTGGTGATCTTTCCCGAACCGCCCGGCATTGAAACGCAATTTCGGCAACTTTCCAAAGCCTCGTTTGCCTCGCCAAAAGTATGGGCTGACGCTTATCTAGTGGCCTTTGCCTCTGGGCACCAGGGTCAACTCGTTACTTTTGACCAGGCACTGGAAGATCGTGGCGCCCGCTGTCTTGTCCTACGCTAAGTCTTGTGTAGATTGCTCTTTCTTTCCGCTTGCTGATCATCATCAAATATGCGGAAAAACTCAATATCCCGAGTAATCGCCTTGAAATAGCCGATCTGCAGGATGCCGTAGACCTGGGCCTGGAGGCTGGG
>JBDUEM010000477.1:0-3123 GCA_040002435.1 Bryobacteraceae bacterium | reverse complement strand
GTGCGGCAGAGGATCAGCCGCAATCTCGACGCGCTGCCAAATCAATATCTCAGCACTTCGGCTGTCCGCGACCAGCAGACCATCAACTTCCTGACTGCGCAAGTCGCAAATCCGTTTTATCCACTGCTCCCCGGAACCAATCTGGCGGGCACAACCGTGGCCCGGTCGCAGCTCCTGGTGCCCTATCCGCAGTTCACTGGAGTGATGATGGATACCAATCAGGGCTATTCGTGGTATCACTCGATGCAGACACGATTTGAGAGGCGCTACTCCTCCGGCTTCATGGCGACCGTCTCCTGGACGTGGTCGAAGCTAATGGAAGCGCGAACATACCTGAACGCCGGCGATCCGATGCCGGAAAAGGTGATTTCCGATCAGGACCGCACGCACCGTCTGGCGGTGTCCACGGTGTATGAACTGCCATTTGGCAAAGGAAAGCCCTGGGGAAGTTCATGGAATGGATTTGCTTCGAAAGCTATCAGCGGCTGGCAGGCGTCCGGAATATATCAGGCACAAACCGGACCCCCGCTTGGTTTTGGGAACGCCATCTTCAACGGGAATCTGGCAAATATCCCAATCCCCGACAGCCAGCGTACGGTGGACCGTTGGTTCAACGTGGATGCAGGCTTTGAGCGCAACTCAGCGGCACAGCCGGCATCGAACTTGCAAAGGCTTAGCAGCCGCTTTTCAGGAATCCGTGCCGCCGGGACCAACAACATTGATCTCGCGCTAATCAAAAACACGAAAATTCGTGAGCGATTTGAAGTGCAGTTTCGCGCGGAGGGAATCAATGCGTTCAATCACCCGCAGTTCCTGGGCCCGAACACGACGCCGAGCAGCAGCGCGTTCGGGCAGGTGACGGCGGAATGGTCGTCACCGCGGACAATTCAATTGGCGATGAAGATATCGTTCTGATTGTGCATCTTGACCCGTACTTACCCAGGCGTCGGCGAAATTTATTCCGGCTGAGAGTGCGCTTGCCGCTCGGGGCTTGAGGCTCGGCAGCACTTTGCGTTTAACAAACGGGGCCAAAATCATCACCAACGGAAATCATCTCGTTCTCGTTGCACTCAATGCTGGCTTCGGCGATAACGCGGGTATCGCATCGTTCTCGCAGGAGACCGCCAAGGCAGCGATCGCGACGAACGGTGCAAACGGGGGTAAGGTCCGCGTCAACGTCCTCCAGAACTTTAGCGGCTCGCTGCACGTCTCGCTGCCAGGCCAGAATGGCGGTGACGGCGCTACAGGCGCACCCGGGGCAGGGGGCACCGCAGGAAACCGAGGTGCCAACGCAGTCAAAGGATTATTTGATTGTCGAAGTGGAGGTCAGGACGGCGGTCAGGGAGGTCCGGGCGCGAAAGGTGCCACAGGAGGTACGGGCGGCAACGGCGGGGATGGCGGCGAGTTGGTTCTTGAGGCCGGTGCATCGGTTAACCACGGGCTAGTTGACTTCGACGCGGAAGGTGGCAAGGGTGGAGCGGCTGGACCAGGTGGACACGGTTGCCCCGGTGGAGAGGGTGGGAGCGGCGACGGACCATGCGGCTGTGGTCACGGTGGCGCTGTCGGGCCAGGCGGCCCAATAGGCGAATTGGGTGCGGCGGGTGGCAATGGAAAGTCGGGAAGAAGGACGCCCTGAGATGCCGACCCTCTACCGGCTTGTCTCGATGACCCGCAGAATGTGGTGAATTCGAACTTCTGAGTTCGGGAGAGATATTACGATCAGACGTTCGCTGCTGGGGTGGCGGAACGCAAGAACGGGCGGGGCGGTTTTAGCCCCTGTCTCACCGTCGTCAATTCACTTATTTCAGTAGACTGAGTAAAACAGTGCGCAAGAGACGTCTTCCAGTTCGAGTAGCGTCCGGACCGCGGCGAGAGTATGTTTTCTCGCAACAGGCCTCGATACATGACGTGAAGGCGCATTTGGAACAGACGCTGAGAAAGGAACTGGCGGCGCTCAAACCCGACACTATCCTAAACCGTACGGTCGATGAAATCGTGGATGACTTCGTGGGCCGCTACACGATGAATGTGCCTGTTCTTAATAAGGATGCAATCTCTGAAATGCCGCGCGAGGATGTTCAGATGGAAGTCCCCGTGTGTCCCAGAATCGCGTTTTCTCCGGACCGGGTTCCTTCTTTGTTCCCGCCACGCTTTTCACGCTGCGGATTCCGTTCGACGGCGACAGGAATCTGCTTCGGTACCCGGCCTCCGGGTTTGGTGGCCCTATTCCTGCGGAACTGGCCGAGGATGCCATCTTTCTGACCTACCGAGCCGAGAAACCAGATGCACAAGCCATCCAGCGCGAGTTCGACAATCAGATTGCACGGATCGAGACCGCACTCGAATTCGTGCGTGGTCCCGCCGCTGAATGGAACACTCGGCTTCCCGCCCTCATCCGCCCTCAGGTCGAAAAACGTCACTGGCAAACCCAACGCAACCATACGATCGACCTCGGTTATGCCAAGGCGCCAGCGCCTGTTCCGCTTACCGCTGCAGCTCCGCCCAAATCGCAGGTCGGGAAATATGATTTCTTCTTGTCACACGCATGGGAGGACAAAGAGAGGTTTGCGCGGCCCTTGTATCATGCGTTGATCGCCGCCGGCGCTTCGGTGTGGTTTGACGAGGCAGTGCTCAACATCGGGGACAGCTTACGCAGAAAGATCGACGAAGGGCTCGCGCGCTTCCGGTATGGCATCGTCGTCATCAGTCCGAGTTTCCTCAACAAGGAGTGGCCGCAACGAGAACTCGATGCTCTGGTTGCCCTTGAAGTGCAAAGCGGGAAAACGAAAATTCTGCCGATCTGGCATGAAATCGATAAGGCGACGCTTATTCAGCGTTCCCCAACTCTTGCTGACAAAGTAGCCGGACAATCCAGCGAGGGGATACCAGCCCTCGTGCAAAAGATACTTGCTGTAATCTCGTGAGGCATGGCCGGCGATCGTTCGCGATCTTTCCCCCTGAAGTTGTCACATTATTTTCCGCCGAGTTTGGCGTTTTCGGTGAGTCACGGTGCACCCCGCGCGCGCACCGGGCAGAAGAATTTGGAGCGCCTGGGGCGATCTTCGCGTTTGAATGCCCAAGGCCTCGGCTCGGGGACATCACCACCCTGATGCCGCCAAAAGC
>JBDUEM010000476.1:0-3164 GCA_040002435.1 Bryobacteraceae bacterium | reverse complement strand
TACGCCAGGTCGAACTTTTCCTGATGCAGCGCCGGATCGCTGGTCACCAGCACCGGCCTGCCCAGCACTTCCTCAATCTCCTCCAAATACTTATTGGTATTCGATTTGAGGAACCTCGCCACGTCCGGATTCGCACGCAGCATGCAGTCCTTGCCTTCCACGGCGTTCCGGATCTTATAGGCTTCCTGCAGGATCTCCGTTACCACCGTTTGTACGCTCTTGACGTAGCCCGCCCCTTCGCAGGTCGGACACGGCGCACACAAAGTCCTTTCCAGGCTCTGCTTCACTCGCTTGCGCGTGATCGCCACCAGCCCGAAATCATTGAATTGCAGGATCTTGTACGGTGCCCGGTCCTGCCGCATCGCCTCTTCCAGCGCCTGCATCACCTTCTGGCGATTCTTGCGCTCGTCCATGTCGATGAAGTCCACTACGATAATGCCGCCAAGATCCCGCAGCCGGATCTGCCGCACAATCTCCTTCACCGCCTCCGTATTGGTCTTGACGATCGTGTCTTCCAGCCGGTTAGATTTGCCCACATACTTGCCGGTGTTGATGTCGATCGCCACCAGCGCCTCGGTCTGATTGATCACAATGTAGCCGCCGGACTTCAGCCAAACCTTCGGCCGCAGCGCTTTCTCCAGCTCATTGGTTACATTGAAGGCATCGAAGATCGGCGTCGGACGCGTATACATCTTCACCCGGGAAACCAGCGCGGGCTGGAAGCGCTGCATGAAGCGCAGTACGCTCTCATACAACTCCTCGTTGTCTACCCAGATCGATTTGAAGGTATCGGTCAACTGGTCGCGAAGGATCCGCTGCACAATTTCCAGGTCGTGATGCAGCAATAGCGGCGCAGGCTTCTTCTCGGCCTTCTGGCGGATGTCCAGCCAGAGGTTGTAGAGAAACTGCATGTCGGCTGCGATTTCTTCTTCCGTCTTTCCTTCACCAGCAGTCCGGACGATGTAGCCGCCCGTAATGCCCGCGTGATTGGCTTGCAGAATCCGCTTCAGCCGCAGCCGTTCCTCGTCGCTTTCAATCTTGCGCGAAACCCCGAGGTGTTCCAGGCTCGGCATATAGACTACATACCGGCCGGGAAGGGCGATGTGCGAAGTGATCCGGGCGCCTTTCTGGCCAATGGGCTCCTTGGCGATCTGTACGATGATCTCCTGGCCTTCCTTCAGCAACTCGGTGATCGACGGCAGCGGGGGACGTTCCCGATCCGGCCGGGCTACCTGTTTGGGGCTTTCCTGAGCCATCGGCGCAGCCGCTTCAACCACGCCTTCGGCTCGTGCTTCGGGCCGCTGTTCCGGCCGTTCGCCCCGGTTCTCGCCGCGATCCCCACCCCTTCTCTTCCGTCGCGCTCCGCGAGGGCCGCGATGCATGTAACGGGTGCCGGGCTCGCGGACGGAAGCACTCAAAGGCTTATCCGAAGTTCCCGCGGCTGCTGGAGCTTCTCCAGACTCGCCCGCCGCTTCAGCATCGGCGGCGTCTTCTGCCGCGTCTTCTGCCGCTTCCTCGGCCGCCTCTTCGGCAGCCAGTTCCAGCGCTTCTTCTACGGCGGCTTCAATGTCGGTCTCGCCGTGCGGGTCCAGGGCCTCAGCAGCGGCCTCCGCTCCGGTATACGAGCGCCCGACGGGTTCTACTTCCACTTCCGATTCCACTTCCGATTCAGATTCCGGCTCCGGCTCCTTAGCCATGGCCGTTCCGGCACTGGATAAGGATTCCATCACCACTGCCGCCGCGGGTTTCACCGCCACGGCCTCTGGAACCACCGGCTCCGGCTCGGCGGCCGCCGCAGCCACAGGCGCCGGGATCACGGCATCCGGTTCTGGATCAGCTGCTTCCATGGCAACAGGCGCAAAAAACGCGGGATCCGGGAAGCCGGAAACCACTGGCGGTTCTACCTCAACCGCCGTTTCGATTTCAGCCACCGCTACAACGTACTCCACAGTCTCCCGCTCTTCGACGGCAACCGGGGGTTCCGGCGCCGCGGATCTCGCGGGGCGGCTGTATTTTGCCAGCGATTCCCCCGGCAGCAGAATAACGTCCCTCTGCACGGGCTCTTCCCTTGGCGTCTCTTTTTCCGGAGCAGCTGCCTCGGCTGGTGGTGCCTCTACGGCAGGCGAATCCACGTCGGAGGCATACTTCGAATCAGGGAATCCACGCCCGCCTTTCCGCCGGCGGCGAGACCGCCGTCCCCTGTCGTTCCGGTCCCCTCTGTCGTTCGGTGCACCGTCCGCCCGCGAACCTCCCTCCGTCCGTTCAACGGGCGCAGCTGCCGCAGCCGAGACCGGGACAGGAGGGGCGACTTCTTCGGCGCCAGGCTCTTCCACCGCTTCCACGGGTGGCTCTGCCTGTTTTACAAATCCTTGCGGCGGACGCTCACTCCGTCCATCGCGCCTGGTAAATCCTCCGCTCTTCGCAGGCTTCTCCTCGGCAGGTCCGCTGATCTTGTCGTATTCTTCGTTTTCTTCGAAAAAATCGGAAACGTACAGGAAGGTGTCGCGTTCCAGTCCCAAATCGACAAACGCCGATTGCATACCGGGAAGCACGCGGGTGACACGGCCTTTATGAATGCTCCCCGCCAGGGAGTACTCATTGGACCGCTGAAAATAAACTTCTACTAACTGGTCGTCTTCCAGAATCGCCACTCTTGTTTCGTGGCGGTTCGAGGAGATCACTAACTCTTTGCTCATGGACCTTCTCCGTTTTCACGGCCGAAAGAAACTACCCATGGACAAGAGACCAAGTCCGGCTTTGGTTCCACGCACTCCTCACCCAAAGAGGAGGAACACGCGATCCTGCTAAATCAAATTGCTTTGGCCGCGAGAGTGGAGCAATCTCTAAAACACCCTCAGCCAGCTCGAAAAGCGAGGAAGGCCGCAATACACCTTCCCTGTCAACGAATCATACAATTCGGTATCGGAACCAACTCCCACCAACCTCAAATCCGGGCAGTTCGACGTCTCGGTCGATCAAAATTTTTTGAATTGCTAGTTTACAAATCTTCTTAGCCGGACGTTGTTTACCAAGCCCAGCATCAAAAACACAGACAAAATATTGGAGCCACCGGCACTCATCAGTGGCAGCGGAATTCCCGTGACCGGCATCCGGCCCACGACCATCCCAACGTTCACCAGAACGTGAAACAACAACAGCGTGCA
>JBDUEM010000475.1:0-3165 GCA_040002435.1 Bryobacteraceae bacterium | reverse complement strand
GCTCTGATATCACAGGTGTTGTAAAACTTCCGGGGTTTGGGCTTACAACCCCTACTACGCAATCGGAGACGCCGTTGACCCCTCGGGCCCATCGAAGGGCGAACTGAAAGTGCTACGCGGTGGTTCGTGGGGCGAAGCCCCGATGAACGTGCGCGTATCGATCCGAGGCCGCGACGCTCCGGAAGGGCGTAGCAGCACTTTTGGAGTCAGGTGCGCAATCAACGAATGAAGTTCACGCGATATCCAGTCTGCACCGCCAGCGCATCGAACTCGTGATCCCCAACACCCCTTGTTTCGCCCCTTTCAACCTCGTGATGCCGGCGTCCAGGACCGAGCAGTTGGTTGTCCGCCACTTCGGACGCCAGTTTCGGATGGTAACCAATCTTTAAAGCACGATGCCCAGATTATCGTTCACCGCCTTTGCCAGATTCTGCCGTGTGCCTAAATAGCGCTCCGTTGTCTGAATCGACATATGCCCCAGCAACAGTTGAATCTGTTCCAAATCCCCGCCGCTGGACCGGCATAGTTTCGCACAGGTACGCCGCAGGTCGTGCGGTGCGAGCTTGGCAAAGCCAAGCGGTTTTGCATATTCCAACACCGTCCACCAGACAACTTTCTCGGTGATGCCGGAGCCCCAGGCGCGGTCTACCTTGTCCACCGCCCGGAACACTTTTCCGTCCTGAATCCCCGACGCAATAATCCAGTCATCCAGCAGCGACTTCACCCAAGCCGGGACCGGAACGCTGCGCAGCCGGCTTCCCTTCCCCACCAGGTCAATCCAGACCCAGCGGCCTTCGCGCTGCTGCAGGTGATCCACCGTCAAGGCAACCAGTTCCGCCCGCCGCAAGCCGCAGCCGATGAGCACTCCGAGCAATGCCCGATCCCGCTTGCCTTTGAGCGTCGCCGCAGCCGGGGCGCGCAGCAGAAGATGCGCCTCCTCGCGTGTGAGCCAGTTCCCTGCCCGGACCCCGAGTTGTTTCGCCCCTTTCACCCGCGTGATGCCGGCGGCGAGGACGGGGTCGAGCAGTCCGTTGTCCGCCGCTTCGGACGCCAGTTTCCGGATGGCCGCCAGCCGGACGTTGATGGTGGAGGAGGCCAGGCCCAGGCGATCCAGTTCGGCCCGGTAGGCTTGGACCACGGCTTTGGAAAGGAGTCCGCGGGGTTTGTCGAAATACCAGGAAAGAAATTCGTCCAGGGCCCGGGCGTAAGCGCGCCGGGAATGCGGAGATGGGACGCTGTCGAGGACCAGGCCGCGCAGACGCGCCAGGGGGTCTTGGGAGTGGGCGATCAGCACGGGGAAAATTCCAATTGCAATTGAACCGGGACATCGGGATGTTGCTCTACCCAGAACGGGACCAGCGGCGGGGGCAGGTAATGGCGAACGGCGGACAAGCGGTGGACGCGTGCATGACAGGCGGCACAGAGGGTAACCAGCGATTCCGGGGTGTGTTCTCCCGGACGGCGGTGATGCACATGAATCCGCCGGGGATTGAGGTGCGCGGCTCCGCAACTCTGGCAGCAGCGGCGGTCGCGGAGAAGAACCGCCTCGCGATTCCCACCGAACCGGCTCCTGGAATACCGCAGACGTACCTGACAGATCCGGCACAAATCGGCGCCGGTTGCTTTGATGCCGCCACAAGGGCAGAAGAGACTGCGCTGGGTAGCCATAGCCGGCTAGTTCGAAAGGTGGCCCGTAAAAGGCAGCATGTCTGTAAGAGACTCTTTAACACTGTAGCACCAATACCGGGGTTTGATAATACACATTATCGGTAGTTATAGTTCATTCATTTTACGCTGTTGCGCACAACCGCTTCTCTGCGACCTATACTGGAATATGCCCGATAAACCCCTCTGGCTTGGCCGCTTAGACCAGATTCTGGACGAGCTCGCTTCCCTGCCCCACCCCTGGATCGACCGGGCCACGGTCGAACGTGTGTTGGGTATCGGCCGGCGCCGTGCCCAGCAAATCCTCGCTCCTTGCGTGTCTCTTCAAATTGGCTCTAACGGCGTGGCGGACCGTGAACTGTTTATTGCGCATTTACAGCAGCTCGCATCGGGCGAGGCTGCTCAGTATGAAAGGATCCGGCGGCAGCGTCTGGCTCATACTCTCGATAGCCTCCGCACTTCCTGGCAATCCCGTGTCCCCGTCGCGGCGCCACTAAACATCGTCAACCAGGCTTTCACCGACCTTCCACCCGGCATTCAGCTCGACCCCGGCCGGATTACCGTCCAGTTTGAGACTGCCCAGCAGGCGCTCGAAAAGCTGCTGGCTCTCGCCATGGCGATCGGAAATGACTTCGAGAGGTTCCAAAAGGCCGTTGGAGATCAGAATGTCCAATTTGTCGCAGACGAGCCGGATTAAGCCCAGAATCCTGTAGGAACAGGTTAAAAGTGACGATAGGTACCCTGAAAAGGAACTAAGGTCACGATTGGCTTACGATGACTGGTTTTTGCTGTCTTCTGCCCAACTCGCCATTTTGTCCCTATTTTGCTGCAGAGTGCTATAAAAGCTTGTACCTGATAGCTTTTGCTTCTACTATGGCTAGATAGGTACTATGAAATTCTACGAACGACCCCATCTCTACAAATCCAGCCAAGTTGCAATGATACTAGGTGTAAGCAAAAAGACACTTGATCGTATGATTGCAGACGGCCGCATTCCTAAACCTGTCCGTGACGGTAATAATAACTGGCGAATCTGGACGCAACAGGATGTCCAAGAACTCCAGGAGGTCCTTACAAAATGATGCGAATGATGGTTGGGAACCAGCGCGGAGGGGTTGGTAAAACAACCACCGCGCTCAACCTGGCGCGGAGCTTTGCCGATCGCGGGCTCCGCACTCTTCTGGTTGATGCCGATCCCCAGGGATCGATATCGAGCGTTCTCAAACTTCGCCCCGAACACTACCTTGCTGATTTCCTGCTGAAACGTTTGCACCTTCGGGATTGCGTAGTCAATGTGCGGGAAGGTCTGGATGTTTTATGCGGCGGCCGGACCACCACGGACGCCGAGCAACAGGTGACCAGCGTGGTGGCCCGGGAAAGATTGTTTGAAGATGTATTTACCAATTTCGATGAGGTTTATGACGCTGTTCTTATTGACGTCGCCCCTTCCATCAGCCTCATGCAAGCCTGCGCCATGGTCTACGCCAGGCACTTTTTGAT
>JBDUEM010000474.1:0-3170 GCA_040002435.1 Bryobacteraceae bacterium | reverse complement strand
CGGCTTAAGATTTGTTGAAGTATTTCTGTTTACGATTAAAGGCGTAAGAATCTAGTCTATGCTCCCAGTCGCTCCCTAGCGGAGGGGCACGCAGCCCTTGTGACAGGCGGTTTCTTCGACGTAGATGAAAGCCCTCCTTGGGATACATGGATCTGGATGCAAACCGGTCCATCAAAACCTGAAAGGGAAGAGATGCTGCTGGCGTGCTGGGTGCCTCATGAGCTGATTAACGTAGTACAAGCGGGTATCGATGTTCAGTCTGCGGATTGGATGCGATGGCTTGAGAGCTATTGAACAGCAAAACCGCCCCACGCTATTATTTGTGTAGGCGCCGTCTGCGCCATCGCAGATGGGGAATCCGGCGGGCATGGGTAAAGATGAGTTCTGGAATGCCGGGTGCGTCTGATCGATGCCACTGTCGAGGATGGCGATCCTGATCCCGGCGCCGGCATTTTGCTGGCCGCCCAGGACGCCCCATGCCGCGGGCGCATTCAGCAATTGAGTAGCGCGGTTAAGATCTCTTTTGTACCGCCGCGAGGGCACCACCGCCTTCACGCCGGGCAAACTCTTCAGTTCTGCTACCCGGTCTTTCGAGGCGGTGACGAAGATGGCGTTGAGCACCGTCGAAACCGAACCGTTGACTTGGATATGGCGCTTGACCAGTTCGGTGCGCAGCGCTTTCTGCTTGGCCTCGATCTGCGCCCGATAGGTTACCGCCTCTTTCGACTTCAAGACAGACGACTCGAAACGCTCGGCAACGGGCGGATCTTCGAGGATCAGCGTATACCGATTGGGGATCACCTGAGCGTTCGCGGGTGTGAAGACATAACCGGACGCGAGGACCAAAACAAAAATGACAGGATTGGATCTGGACATGGCGCGCTCCTTTGCAGAGCTGAGAAATCAATACAATCACCTGCTAGAGCTCAAGCTTGCCCTGGAATACCATGTCCTTCGGGCTGAAGCTCTGAACCAGTTTGCCGGCGCCGATGTGGGCAGCAAATTCCACATCAGCGTCGTCCGTTGTGATACTGCTGGTCTTCGGAAATCGGAATACGATCAGCATTCCGTGGTCCTGCTCAAACACTCGGACCCGAGTGGAATGGATGGTCTTCTTGCCTGCGCACCTGAGTTCTCCCTGCGATTTGAGATGCTTCTCAATCTCCATGGCCTTTCCGCTAATCCATCCATGCGGTACGCTAAGCACGGCGACAGAATACATCTTCTCGTCGATCGCCGGCCCCTCCACATCGGCCAGCTTGAGATGCGCTTCCTGAACCGGCAGGGCATTCTCCCAACGGACTGTCAACACAGTAGCCTCGGGACTGGATCGCTCGGATTGGGTTTGGGACTGGCGCCGGTTCCGGCCGCCACCGCTACCTCTGGGGCCACCCAAGCCGCCGATTCCGATTTTTGCGATCTGCCCCATGGGATTCCGCGCCTCTTGCCGCCGGTTAGAAGATCGCTCCACCGTCGGCGATACCTGCTTTGCCCAAGGCGAATCCGTGAGGATCGTCTGTGCTTCGGTTTCCGTCCATTGGGCGGCCGGTTTGCTGGTCCATTCAGGCGCCTTGTCGGCCAGCAGGACCATCGGGATTACGATCAAGTAGAAAAAAGGGGTTCGAATTTTCACGCTCATTGTTTCCCTGCGCACACGAAGCCTGTTCCGTCCGCACTGCGGGCGCCTGTTAGTGAGGCGTATGGGAGCCCTCCGGGGTTCCTACTGTCTGGGCGGGATTAATTGCTTAGGTCGTTGGGTAGGGAAACGGGGGTTTTTAGTGCCGGGCCCGCGCAAGGATCATTTCATCACCGGTTGATCAACATTAGTCGCACATCCATCACGTTGGTGCCGGTGGGACCTGTCTTAATCAGGTCGCCGAGCGGCTGGAAGAAGTGGTAGGAGTCGTTGCGATCCAGGAATTTGCCGGCGTCGAGCCCCTGTTGGATGGCGCGGCCGATGGTGGCGTTGTCGCACAGTGCGCCGGCGGCATCCGTAGGGCCGTCCGTGCCGTCGGTGCCGGCGCTGAGGATGCAGACGCCGGGAAGGTCCTGAATGTCCAGCGCGGCCGCCAGCACGAACTCCTGATTGCGGCCTCCCTTGCCATCGCCCTGAATGGCCACTGTGGTTTCGCCACCGGAAATGATACAGGCAGGTGTTTTGGACGGGCGGCCGAAGGTCACAATCTCTCTGGCGATAGCAGCGTGCATCCGGGCGATGTCCCGGGTTTCTCCTTCGATCGAGCTGGAGAGAATCATGGGCCGGTAGCCGAGCCGCTTTGCCTCGGCCGCGGCGGCATTCAAGGCAAGTTGATTACTTCCGACGACGATATTCTGCGTTCGCATCACCTGCTTGGGAGTTTCCGGTATGACACCGCGCAGCCCGTCCTGGATCCGCTGGCGAACGGACGCCGGAATCTCATCCGTCAGGCCGTACTTTTCCAGAATCGCCTCTGCGTCTTGAAA
This sequence comes from Bryobacteraceae bacterium, assembly GCA_040002435.1. GTDB lineage: Bacteria > Acidobacteriota > Terriglobia > Bryobacterales > Bryobacteraceae > JANXXV01. The sequence goes on along the minus strand of JBDUEM010000474.1, from coordinate 707 downwards.
CGTGGAGGAATCGGGTGCCGTTGGTCCGGAGCCGATGACGTCCAGCTTGTCGCCAATTACATCCGACAGGATGAGAGATAGCAAGGTGGCCGGGCTGGCGAGCGCCGCGAGTTGGCCTCCCTTGAGGCTTGAGATGTGCTTGCGCACCGCGTTCATCTCATTGATATTGGCGCCCGAACGCAGCAGAAGCCCGGTGACAGCCTGCTTTTCGGCGAGAGTGATGGGCTGAGCCGGAAAGGGTAGCAGGGCTGAGGCTCCCCCTGATACCAGGAAAAGCACCAGATCGTTTTTCGTAGCCTTCGCGGCGATGCGCCCGATCTCCTGCGCACCGCGTACGCCGTTCTCATCCGGCACCGGATGGCCGCATTCGTTGAGGTGAATCCGCCGGAGTTTAGCCAGATGACCGTACTTTACGTTGATGTAACCTTCGGTGATCTGCTTGCCCAGCAGACGCTCGACAGCCACTGCCATAGAGGCGCTGGCTTTTCCCGCGCCCACTACGTAAATGTGCTGAAAAGCGGCCAGATTGTAACGCTTGGTTCCCGCCCGCAGTACTCCATTCCGGACCGACAAATGGCGGAGAACCGCTTGGAGAGGATCGGCGGCCTTCAGTGCTGCTTTGAGAACCGCCAAGGCCGGTTTACGCGGGGAGGATTTCATTACTCGATTTCATCACTCGAAGATGGGAAGGCGCAGGATCTCCTGCA
>JBDUEM010000473.1:0-3186 GCA_040002435.1 Bryobacteraceae bacterium | reverse complement strand
ATTCCCGCAAACCGCGCCACCATGGAGAAGGAGAGAATCGTCATCGCCATTCCCATGGCAAATCTCGGCTGAAATACCGGCTGCAGCCATTTGGAGAACAGCGCCCGCAGGCCGCCCGTTTGTACCGTCCGTCCCACCGACTCCGGAATATGGAATGCGATCTTGGTCAACAACTCCGCGGGAACAGTGACGTCCTCGGCGCGCTCCATGAACGCAACCGCACCCGTCACATCGCGGGCAAACTCCGCGCAAGCTGCACATCCACGCTGATGCGCTTCCAGTGCCTGCTTCCGCGCAGCATCCAGAGTGCCGTCTACGTAGTCGCACAACAGTATTTCAAATTCGCTGCAATTCATCGTTACTTCTGTATTCTCACCCGGCCTCATACGTTCACCTTATGCCGGCGCAGGATTCGGGCCAGTTCCGCCCGCCCCCGGTTCAACCGCGATTTCACCGTGCCTTCCGGTACATTCAGGACCTCGGCGATCTCACGATACTCCAATTCTTCTATATCGCGCAGGATCACTGTCTCCCGTAGATCCGGAGACAACTTTTGCAACGCGCCCTGCAGTAGCTCACTCGCCTCACGGCCGGCCAGCATGCTGTCAGCACGCCCCGAGCCCGCGGCCGACTGCTCCAGCGTCAAAAGCTGGTCTTCAATGGAATCCGTCGCCCGCTCCAGCTTTGTGCGGCGATAGTTGTCGATCAGCAAATTCCTGGTCAGACGATTCAACCAGACCGAGAAAGACCCCTCGCCCGCCCGGAAGCTCTTCAAGGTTTTGAATACCCGCAGGAATACTTCCTGGGTCAGATCCTGCGCCTCTCCGTCCGTTCCCGTAAAACGATAGCAGACAGCATACACACGGCGCGTATAGACCTTCACCAGGTCTTCCCAGGCTGCGTCCTCGCCCGACAGGCACCGTTCTATGAGCTGCGCTTCAGAATCCAAACGGTTGTCCGTAGCCTGCCCCCAAGCTTGAGTTTGAATCCGAATTGTGGCGGCGACTGACATTGCTTTCCTCGTTGCGCTCCCAATTGTTACAACGAGGATTTATCATAAGAAGTTCGCTCGAATGTGAGACACTCGGGCAATTGATTCTCCATTCTAGTGCAGCACCGCCCCTCCATGCCTAACCAGCTCCTGTCGAAACGCTGGCGCATCACCGCCTTTGTGCTGGCCGCCCTCCTGCTTCTAACAGCTATACTCTCTTTCCGCCGGCTGCGCGGCTCGGAATTTCGCTGGGACCAATTCGGCGGTACCTTCGCCCAGCTCGATCCCGTTTGGTTGGCAGCCGCCATCATCCTCATCCTTTTCACCTACGTCGGCCGCGCCCTCCGCTGGCAGGTACTGCTGCGTCCCGTTTGCCCACACCCAAATCTCTGGCGGATCTTTGTGGCCACTTCCATCGGTTTTACCGCCATCGTTTTGTTCGGCCGCCCCGGAGAACTGGTCCGCCCCTACCTCATCTCCCTGAAGGAAAATGTTTCCTTCTCTTCCCAGCTCGCCGCCTGGCTACTCGAGCGCATCTACGATCTCCTCATTGTGCTATTGCTATTCGGTTACGCTTTGAGCCATGTTCAGGCAGCCCACCTCAGCCTCGGCCCAGCCTTCTAGTTTATCCTGCGAACCGGCGGATACCTCGTCGCCGCCATCTGCACCGCCTGTCTAGCCTTTCTCCTGGTGGTTCGTCACTTTTCCGATACCATGCAGCGTCGGTTTCTGTCGTCTGTCACGTTCTTACCGGAAAATTACTACAAGCGGCTGGAGCAGGTAGTGATAGCCTTCGCGACGGGGATGGAATCGACCAAAAGCCATTCCTTTGTGGCACAATTGGTGTTCTACACCCTTGCTGAGTGGTTGATAATCGTAGCCAGTAATTTCTGTCTTTTCATGGCCTTCCCCCAGACTATTCACTTCACGCTCACCGATACACTGGTATTCTGTGGGTTCGTCGGCCTCGGCAGTGCAATCCAAATTCCGGGGGTCGGGGGGGGAATGCAGGTCGCCTCAATCCTGATTCTCACGGAATTCTTTGGATTGACACTGGAGGTTTCCAGCGCGATCGCTATTTTGATTTGGATTACTACATATGTAGTTATTGTTCCCATAGGTATCTCTCTGGCCTTGCACGAAGGGTTGAACTGGAAGAATCTAAAGCAATTAGAATCGAGGTTGCCTGAATGAACTGTCCATTCTGTGGTCACCGGGAAGACAAAGTGATCGACTCACGGGAGAGCAAGGAAGGCGAAATCATCCGCCGCCGCCGCGAATGCCTGGGTTGCACCCGCCGCTTCACCACGTACGAACGGATCGATGAGATTCCTTACATGGTGATTAAGAAAGACGGCCGGCGGGAAAAATTTGACCGGCAGAAAGTGATGAACGGCCTGTTGCGGGCTTGCGAAAAACGGCCCATCGGAATGAGTAAGTTAGCAGACATTATTGACGTTGTGGAATCGCGGCTCGCCGAAACACCGGACCGCGAGCTCTCTACTACGGAGATAGGAGAAATGTTGATGGACCACTTGGTCGCCCTGGACAAGATCGCATATGTAAGATTCGCATCAGTTTATCGGGATTTCCAGGATGTGGAGGCTTTTTTGAAGGAATTAAAGGACATGATGCGACACAAGCGTGTCTAAACGGCGTCTAACAGGTCGACTGGGCGTCCCTTGGCAGAGGGAAGAAAAGTGGTTCAAATCGCATTCTGTAACATCTTGTTAGTAGGCGCAAAAGTTAGCCCTTAACAGGCGTCCGGTTTGATGTTATACTTGACGACGCGTCGAGTGTAAATTTTACAGTAAGGTGTACTCTGCCGTGCCAGATGCTTCGTCTATCTGAAGTAGTGCGCTGGCGTGCCGGTTTGTCGACCCCGAGGCAGACGGTAAATTTTGACTTTCAGCGGGGGAGGTGAGTCCGAGTGGATCAATTTGAAGATCAATTTATAGGCGATAACAACGAACCCCTGGGGATCCCGTTTGACGAGGAACCCAATTTCTTCCATCCGGAAGAAGTTGCCGAGGGAGAAGATCCTCAGGCCACTACGCAAGTCGAAGAGTCGATTTATACTGACGATCCAGTACGAGTATACCTCCGCGAGATGGGTGCTGTCCCGCTTCTTACGAGAGACGGCGAAGTTAATTTGGCGCGCAAGATGGAGCGCGGTAAGCTCCGCATGCAGAAGT
>JBDUEM010000472.1:0-3202 GCA_040002435.1 Bryobacteraceae bacterium | reverse complement strand
CTCTCCGGGGAAGGGAAGTGCTTGTCCTCGGGGCCGTGATTGTGGATGGCTGCTTTGATGTTGTATTCCTTCACCATCTTTTCAATGAAAGGCAGAGTTTCCATGGTGGGAGCCATCACGATGAGCGGCGCACCCAATTGCTTGGCGTATTCGAAATTGCGCTTCATCTCGGATTCGTCATTCTTGGCAAAAGAGACGTTGCCGACGCCCAGGATCTTGATCCCGGCGTCTTCGAAGTCCTTTTTCGCTGCCGCGATTTCGTCCGGCGTCGACTTCATCGCCAAGTGGAAATCCTTGACATTGACGTAGGAGACGTTCAGCGCCAGGATCCCCTTGATGGCATCCGCTCGGGAGAACTTGCGGAAAGAGTAAGAGGCTACGCCTAGCTTCAAATCCTCGGAATGGGTGGCCGGCGTGGTCGCCGCGCCCGCGGTTCTGAGTGCCGCCATCGCGGCGGCGGCTCCGCCGATCAGTTCACGACGGGTTGTTCTGATGTCCATGAAAAACTCCTTGTCGCCTCCGATGATATCCTAACTCGCCGCGATGGCCGGCGTTTAGTTGGCCGCCAGTTTAAGGCCACCCCAGGTGAGTGTGAACGTACACGGTACCGAGACCGGCTGATCCTCTTTCATCCCTGGTTGGAAACGCCAGCCGCGGACCACGGCGAGCGCTTCGGGCGCCCATACTTCGGCCGACGCGCTTTCAATGGCAAGGTGAACCGGTACGCCGGACTCGTCGATGTCGAACAACACTACGGCCATGGCTTCCCTGCGAATGGCCCGCAGTAGCGATCCTTCTTCCATCGCCTCTCGAGCGCTTACACCCGGCCCTTCGGGGAACTTGGGCGAGAGGATATGTGGACGCTCCACGCCTTGTGCCAAATGGAAGGTAACGCCAGTCAGGTGCCATCGCGACGTTTTGGGGGCGATACGGAACTCGACGGGAATGATGGCCATTACCGGAACCGGCTTGCCACCGGATGTACCGGGGCGGAACCGCCACGCTGCGAGGGCTTCGAGTGCCTTCTCGTCGAGGCCGAGTCCGATGGCTCTACTAATCTGTGCAGCACTCGACGTGCCGTCGATTCCGATGATCGCTGTGATCAGAACGGTACCTTCGAGCTCCGCCAGAAGAGCTTCCGGGGTGTACCCGGGCTGCTCGCTCTCGATAGGCTCAGGTTGGGTTGCGTCCTCGCCCGCGCGATAAACTCCAACAGGCAGCGAGCGCCGCGCACTCGCCTCAGATTGCAGGCGTTCGATTTGGTGCATTTCCGTTAAAGCGCGTTCGCGCTGGCCGGTTGTTTCGAAGATACGCGTTAAACCGAGATGCGCGCGGATCTGGAGGTCAAAGTTGAGCGTTGTGTTTATCGTGTTTCTGTATTCATTCGCGGACGAAGCGTAGTCCTTCCGCGCCAGAAATGCATCGGCTTGCTGGAGGTGATCGAGGGCAGTTTGCCCATACAGATAAACGACGGAGAAGACGGTTGCGGCGAGCAGTCCTTTCATGCACGCTCTCTGGCGTCAGTATAACCCGCCACATCGGCGGCGAGGAAGCCCGGTGTGGCGAAGTGCTACTGCTCGAAGAAGCTGGTGATGCTGGCGGATGTTCAGGTTGCTACACCGCGGCCGAAGAAGTCTCCACCGCGCTTGGCGATCAGCGCCGCCAGATGCTCTTCGGCCTCGGTATAGGCAGCTTCCGGAACGAAGAGGGTGACGTCCTCCTCACGAGTTTCGAAGAGAGAGTGCGGACGCGCTTTCCAAGTACCGCCCGAATCAGGATGTTGGCGTCGAGGACAAGTGACCTACCGGGCATCCTGCTTTTCTCGCGGCTCACCTTACGGATTTCCTTCTCGGACGCTCCCCACGCCGCAATCATGGCGTCCAGTTCCTTCGCCACGGCACGGATTGCGTCGACCCCGGCTTTATGACTCCGCTTCTGAGCAGGCATAAAGAAGCCGAGGGTCTCGCCATGACGGGGTGATGGCGATCGGGCGCCCACCTCAAATCGCTTCCAGCTCTTCTTCCAGAAGTTGCTTTTGGTAGAGACCGGCGTAGTAGCCGCCTTTGCCGATCAAGTCGGAATGGCTGCCTTGTTCCACGATGGCGCCTTGCTCGAGGACGAAGATGCGGTCCGCGTGGCGAACGGTGGAGACGCGGTGCGAAATCAGAATGGTGGTCCGTCCGTGCATCATCTCCTGCAGACCCGTCAGGATGCGCTCCTCGGTCAGGGTGTCGACGCTGGAAAGGGCGTCGTCGAGAATTAAGATTCTGGGATTGCGCAAAACGGCGCGGGCAATCGCCGTGCGCTGCTTCTGCCCGCCGGACAGCGTAATTCCGCGCTCGCCCACCATCGTCTGGAAGCCCTCCGGGAAGCCGGCGATATCTGAGGCGAGTCCTGCCAGCGCCGCTGCCGCTTCAATCTCTTCCTTGGTCGCGGTCTTGACCCCGAAGGCGATGTTGTCGGCGAGCGTCGCGCTGAAGAGGAAAGTTTCCTGCGGAACGAAGCCGATCTGGCGGCGAAGATCGCCCGGGGCGTAATCGCGCACATCGTGTCCGTCCACCAGCACGGCGCCTGCGGTGGGATCCATCAGCCGCGGGATCAGTTGGACCAGTGTGCTTTTGCCGCTGCCCGTATGGCCGACGATGGCGATGGTCGATCCAGCCGCGACTCGCAGCGAGACCCCGTCGAGGGACGTAGTGCTGCCATACTGCATGGTCACGTTGCGGAATTCGATTTCGCCTCGCACCCGCTCAAGCGGTATCGGATGCGCCGGAGCGGCGATGCTCGGGCTCTCCTCCAGCATTTCGTAGATGCGAGCCAGGGACGCATTGCCGCGCTGCATCAGGTTGACCACCCAGCCGAGCGCGATCATGGGCCACACCAGCATTCCCATGTACACGTTGAACATGACGAAATTACCCAGCGACAGCTTGTGCGCCAGCAGGTGGCTGCCCCCGGCCCAAAGCACAATCAGGAAAGCAATACCGATTAACGCCTGCAGCAGCGGCATGAACATGCCGGATGCACGGGCGAGGCTGATGTTCCGCTTCACGTACTCTTCGTTCAAGCGGTCGAAAGTTTTGAGCTCGGCATCTTCCTGCACATAGGCGCGGACCACGCGGACGCCCGCCAGATTCTCCTGGACGCGGCTGCTGATGTCGGAAAACATGCCCTGAATCTTCTCAAAGCGCGTGTGGATCAT
>JBDUEM010000471.1:0-3235 GCA_040002435.1 Bryobacteraceae bacterium | reverse complement strand
GGAATCACCCAATCCATATATTGCCGCGGGTCCCCCGTTTTGCCCGCCGCAGCCGCACGCACCAGGTTGTACATTTCCCGGGCTGTTACGTAATGCAGCACATACTGGAATCCATCATTGTAGCGTCTTTCCAGGTAGGAGAGCCCGCGATCCAGGTGTCCGCCAAGCCATTCCTCCATATCCTCGTCCGTGCTGGCCCCGTGGCCATGCACCTTAACGAAGACCCAGTCCGGCCGCCCGTCGACGTGCACGTTTGCCTTCACCCAAAGGTCGACGCGCCGTTCGTCAATCGGATCCGCCAGGTGGACGTTGCCGTCTTCAATCCCTACGAAGAGCTTTCGTGGACTAAGCGTGGGGAACAACATCAGCGGACCCTCTATCAACACCAGCCCGTCACTATTGACCGGCTGTCCCACCCGTAGCGGGGTTCCTTTGTCGTACGATTTAGGACGGTCGTCGTCCAGCGCCTGAAAGACGGTGTTTACGATTCCAGGCTGCGATTCGTGGAAGATGCTCGGAAAAGTGTAATCCGCAAAACATCCCAAGCCGCGCAAGAGGCTCAACTCGCGGTTCGCCCCGCAGGTATCGGGCTGGTTACTGTTATCCAGACTCCAGTTTCCATGGATGAACCCGAAGTTCGTCTTGCCGTCGATGGTTTTGAGGAAGTGGAACTTCTGAAAGTACTGCACTGCCGCCGTAAACTTCCTGGCTGTCGATTCCTGGGTGTCGTTGCCATGGTGGTAGTGCAGTTCCACTTCCCCGTTTCCGCCGGCGATCAGCCGTTGCAGTGACTCCATATTCCGGTCTATCGGCTGTTCGCCCGGATAAAACCAGGAGTGTTGTGGTCTTCGCCCGGCGCTGTCCTTGTGCCTGCCGGCCAGTTTGGGGTATTCCGCTTCCCAGCGCTGCATGCGGTCGTAGCGTTCCCCCGGCTCGAAGTGGTCGGCGAACATCACAAAAAGATGAATTGGCTTCGTTTCGTAAGACCTGGGCCGGAACTGGCTTTGCACATACCCGGGCAGCCAGATATAGAGTTGCCGGTCGTAACACCGGTAGGCAAACGCCCCGATGTAAAGTATTGCTACGACAAGAGCTCCCCGCTGAAGCAGCTTCATAAGCGGCCGTAAACTTTGTAGACGCCCCGGTCAAGAAGCAGGTGGAACTCGCGGCTCATCATCTCGGTGGCATACCGATAGGCGGGTGGATCCTGCTCCTTCAAGAGAGGAATCCACTCGTCATAGCGGTTCTTATCGATCACAATGAAGTCCGGTCTCTTTCCGCTGCGAAAGCCAAGGCGGTAATCGTCCACCACGTTCGAATGAAAGCCAAGCTGAAAGGCCAGTTCCGCGCTGCCAATGACCAATTGCGAGGGCGACGCCTGCTGCTTGAGAAATTCTGTGGTGGCAAGATATGCGTTTCGATACGGATTTTGCTGGATGCGCTTTCCTACAGTGCCCAATTGAACCGCTACAACCAGCAGCACCGCGGCGGCCAAAACCCAGCGCGGAAGGAGAGCCCGTTCCCAGAGCCAGGAAACAGAGACGGCGAAGATCGCCACCAGAAACATCACGAAATGGACCAGGTAGAACGATTGTATCTGCCGGTCGATCAACATCCAAGTGGGAAAGCAGACCGCCGCAAGCAGCAGCAGTGCGCGATAGCCCTTGTGCTCGCGAATGCCGCGAATCGACAAAGCTGCCGCCACACCCGCGGCGTAAGCGATCAGCACCACGATCTTCACATGGCTGAAGCCTTGCGTATCTGGCGCAAATCCGTACATGTAAAGGTAACGCTCGAAAATTTGCAGGCGAAGTGTCTCCAGCGGTGACGTGACGGCCGCGAAACGGCCCGCGGCATTTCCGCCGAACTGAGAGACGAACAGGGCCGGATCCTTCAGAATGTACAGCCCCCAGCCCACCGCGCCGGCCACGTAGGGCACGGCCGCCAGCGCAATATGGGGGATGCGAATGCGGCTGCGGTCGTAGTATAGCGTCAGAAAGAGTAGCCCCAGACATTCCCCGGCGCCCATTGGATGGGTCAGCCCTGCCGCCACGACGAGGCTCTGGCTGACCAAAACCGCGATGGCCAGGTTGCGGGTTCTGAAATACAGGAAGGAAGCAAAAGCGGCATGGCCCAACGCAATGCACATCATGTCCATACGTCCGACCGAGGCAGCCCATAAAAATTGGAAGTCGATCGCGAGCAAGGCTGTGCCCAAAAGCGCCACATCCCGTCGGCCGGACAGGATTTTCAAGGTGATACAGAGTGAAGCCAACGCCACCAGACCCCAGGCTACCGAGTACATTCGCAGCGAAAAGAGGCTGAAACCAAAGACCTCATACCAGGCAGCCTGTGTCACGGGATACAGCGGGGCGATCCAATACGTGTAGCGGTCTATTCCGGCGATGTGGTTTGTGCGGAAATCCGCGGTCGGATCCAGCACCGAAGTACCCATGTAACCCGCGGTGATCAGGTTCAGCGCAGGGCTGGAAAACCAGGCCTCGTCACACCACGGAAGTGTAGTGCGTGCTCCCCCAACTGCCAGCAAAAGGTATAGGGCGGCGATGCCACAGAGAATGAAACGATATCGGAGATCCGCCAATAAGCCCGCCTTGTACCACTATACTTGTCCCAGTGAAGGATTCCACTCCGAATAGCAAATCGGAATTCGGTGTGCCTTGGTATATATGGGCAGCACTGGCTGTTGTGGTACTCAGGCTCTGGATTCAGCCAATGACGTCCAGTTTCTGGCTGGATGAAACAGGTACCTTTCTCCTGGTGCAGGGGACGTTCTCGGAGATGCTGGCGAAATGTGCGAGATGGGTGGGCCAGCCAACCTATTTCATCGCTCTGGTCTGGCCTTTCGCCAAGCTGCCCGGCCCGCAGGAGGTGGTCCTGCGCCTGCCGTCCTTCATCGGGCTCTCGTGCGCGGCCGTATTCGTCTATCGCATAGGCAAGCGCCTTCTGGGAAACGAGGCAGCCGGATCCGCAGCCTTAATCTTTGCGGCCTTAAGTGCTTATTACGCCTCAGATGCGCGCCCATACGCCCTCGGTTTGATGGCGGTCAGTGGAGCGGTTCTCATGCTGATTCGGTGGTTAGATAGCGGCAGGCTTGTTGACGCGATTGGCTACGCTTTCTTCGCGGCACTCACCGTTTACTTCCATTTCCTCTTCTCGGTGATGTTCCTGGTGCACGGCGCCTATCTTGTTCTGCAGATGGCACGCGGAAGGAAGC
>JBDUEM010000470.1:0-3259 GCA_040002435.1 Bryobacteraceae bacterium | reverse complement strand
GCTTTCGTCACATCCTGTAAGACGTTGACTTCGAGAATCCGCGCGATCAAAGACGCCATTGATGATGCGGTTAATAGGATGCTCTACCGCAACAATCTTCTGGGCAGGATCGGTGTTGAGACGGCGCTGAATACAATCGATCTGGAGCGGCTTAAAAACAATGGCGTGATGGAGCAAGAACTTCGCGACCACGGATTTTATGGATCATCTGAAGACAGTCCTGCGCAAGTCTTTCGCTTAAGCGGGGTTGTTGTCGCCGCCCAAGATTACGACCGCGAGACCACGGCGTCGGCTCCAGTTATCTGTCAAGCAAGGCTCCTTTGAGCCTGCGACGACCTGCGGAAAGCTTGAAAATCGTGACAGTCCCGCCTAAATTCGGTACTGTGGAAAGAGAAGGTGCCACCACCATGAATTCGCTACAGGACATTGAACGCGCCATTGACGGCCTGAAGCCGCAGGAACTGGCGGAGCTCTATAAGTGGCTTGACCAGCACCGTCCAACGGGCATGAACCGATCCGACGCAACCGTCTTTGAGCAGGGGCTTGGATTGTTTGGCAGCCCGGAAGATGCCGCGTTGCTGGACGAGGTCGTCCAACTCGCTTATGAGGAACGCCACCGTTCCAGCAGCCCATCTTCTGCACTCTAGATGTCCAAAGTTCTGCTGGATACAGACATTCTCTCCGAGTACCTGAAGGGGTATGACAAAGTTGTCGCTCGTCACGCCGCCAGCTATGCCAGCCAGCATGGGGCCTTCACTTTTACCAGCGTTACAGTCCATGAGATCGTATTCGGCCTGGAGTTCAAGGGCGCATCGGGCCAGTTGGCAAAGGCGTTGGCTTGGCTGAACCAGAACGAGCAGATTACGCCAAACGCGAACGACTACCAGGAAGCCGCGATCATCAGAGCCACTGCGCGAAAACAAGGCTCGATTCTCGAACTGCCGGATTGCCTGATTGCGGCGGCGGCGCTTCGGCTCGGCCTTCCACTGGTCACAGGAAATACGGAAGATTTTCAGGCCATCCAGAGAACCGGGGTCAAGCTGACCATCGAGAACTGGCGCTTAGCTTAGGGGCCTTAAAGGGGCCCCCTCAGAAAACGGGTTATAAAGTACGCTAAGGCTGGGAGGAAGCAGGAAGGGTAGGGACTGACACGCCGAGGTTCTTGGCGACGTCCTTAGGCGAGACGCCGTTGGCCAGCAGTTTCTTGGCTGACTCCACTTTGCTATCGGTTATGCGGCGCTTGCGGCCACCTTTGCGGCCGAGGAGGCGAGCGGCTTCCAGACCGGCGCACGTCGGTACCTTTGAAGGTCGGCACCCAAGTGCAAGCAAAAATCTATGCCAGTGTGGTTGAACTCTGGCACGATGGCCGCTGTGTCGCCCGTTTTCCGCTTGAAGTTGCGCTTTGCAGGTCCGCAATGGTTTACGGTTTTGGAGCCGTGGTCAAATGCTTGCCAGCGTAATACACAATCACCGTTTTGCTGGCAGGATCTGGCGTGTAGAAAACTCTGTCCTCCGCTTAGTGACCTCATACTCCCAAGAGCCTTTATGGTCTTGGTAGAAGCACTCGCGGGTGTTTTCAGGAGCTTTCGCGAAAAGCCATTCCCAGCCCTTCAAAACTTGGTTGTTCTTAGCAAAAATCTTCCATTCACCGATACTTTCATCTGGCGCTTCAACCGCGAGGAGCTTTTTCACTCATCCTATGCTGGAGGTTGGAATTTCAACCAAATCAGTTACCGCGTTCATAGCCTCCGTGAGCGCGGCCCACCCACTCTCTGACCATTCATGGAGAATTGCGTCGAACTCCTCCCATCTTTCCTCACGAATCGCCTTACGGTATGCCTCTATCAATTCGCTGGCCATTTCCGCCTTCTGCTCCTTGTCAAACGCATTTATCCATTGATGCTCAGGCGGCACACTGGGTGAGTTTGCCATGGCAGCAAAAATGATCTCCGCCATGTGAACGGCGGAACTCGCCTCCCTTCTCCATTCGGCTGCAACCTCGCGGCGCATAAGGGCAAACATTTCGTCATTCCGAACGATAGTGATAGGAGCCCGTGCGGCTTTATTTAGAATCTCTCCCGATGTTCTGTTAAGTTCCGTCGCCCGAATCACTTCATCTTGGAACAGGTCGCTAGTCATTTCATCCTCTACGTAATATTATACGTATACTGTCAATATGCCGTTACCGGTTCTCGCACCATTCTCATGCGCATAGGCACGACGGCACGACTGAAAGGTCCTGGTGTAAAGGAGTGCCGCGCGTTAGACGGTTGCCGCCAGTTTGAGGCCGAGGCGGTCGACGGGGGAGTCCTCAAAGTCCTGCTGGATGCCTAAATATCTTTCGGTCGTTTGGATGGAGGCGTGGCCGAGGCAGATCTGGATCTGTTCCAGTGCGGCTTTACCTCTGTGGGCCAACTTGGCGAAAGTTCGCCGGAGATCGTGGGGGGCGATCCCCGGGAGTCCGATGTCGCCGGCGTACTGCTTGACGGTTTCGAAGATGGACTGGGCGGTCATGGACTCACCGGCAAGACGGCCGCCGCGGTTAACGCGCCGGAAGAGGCGGCCTGACGAGAAACCTGTCGCCTGGGTCCAGTCCTGCAGGGCAGCGACAGCGAAAGAAGGCACAGGCACCGAACGCACCCGTCTTCCCTTCCCCTCGAGGTCCACGATGACGAATCTGCCATCCCGCAATTGAAGATGGTCGAGGGTGAGCGAGGCGGCCTCTTCGCGCCGCAACCCGCAGCCGATCAACAGGGCGAGCAGCGCGCGGTCGCGTTTTCCCTTCAACGTCGAAACATCCGGAGCGTTGATGAGTTGCTCGGCTTGCGAGACCGTCAACCAGTTGCCGATCCGTGTCCCTTCCCGCCGGATCCCGCGCACCCGCTGGATGCCGGAGACGATTTCCGGTGCGAGAAGTCCGTTGTCGCCGGCTTCGACAGCCAGGCGCCGGACGGCGGTGATCTGCAGATTGATGGTCGAGGGGGAAAGGCCGGATTCCAGCAGATGCGTCCGGTAGGCCTGGACGGTGGCTTTGCTGAAACCACTTTCCGGAGCCCCGACCGGGTACCAGGAAAGGAAGTGGGTGAGGCCGCGGCTGTAGGCGCGCTTGGATTCCGCAGAGGTCACCGAGTCGAGCACGAGGCTTTTCAGGCGTTCGATGGTGGAGAGGGGCCAAGTGGGAAGAGTTTCCATCAGTCTTGATTTCCATCAGTCTTGATTATAGCCTGTGTTAGTGCCGATTACCATAGGCTAGTATTTG
>JBDUEM010000469.1:0-3362 GCA_040002435.1 Bryobacteraceae bacterium | reverse complement strand
TACACGCTTACGCCAACACTGATCAGTGAATTTCGTCTTGGTTTCAACCGGCGCAAGACTACCAAGACTCCTGATGCCACGAATGGAGACTGGGCCAAGCAACTCGGCATCCCCGGAGTCAGTGCGGCCAGCTTTCCCTACTTCGCCACGTCGGCTAACGCCGCTTATTACCGCACGGGTCCCGGCGGGGTTTCGTCGGAGGTGTGGGAAGACATGCGCGCCCAGGAGAACCTCACCAAAGTATGGGGCAAGCACACAGTAAAGGGCGGGGTGGAGATCATGAAGACCCGCTACAACATTCTCTCCGAGGCGCTGCCGTCGGGCCGCTACCTGATGGGAGGAACGGCGCTGCCGTTCGCGACAGCGGGTACTTCAGGAAACGACTTTGCGGATTTCCTGCTCGGCAACGTTCAGCAGGCTCAGTTCACGCAAGCGCTCGCGACCTGGTTGCCCCGCTGGTGGAGCAATTCGGCCTATATCCAGGACGATTTTAAACCAATTCGCACCCTGACCATCAACTACGGCGTGCGCTGGTCCTACGAGTCGCCATTTACTACGAAGTACGGCCAGCAGTCGCAGTTCGATCCCAATACCGTTGATCCCCTTACCGGGCGCATGGGCGCCATCGTCCACAAGCCTGGACCGCTCTCAGCGAGTAAGTGGACTAACTTCCAGCCGCGCATCGGGATTGCCTACAATTTCCGGCCGAAGCTGGTCTTCCGCGGCAATTTTGGCCTCATCACGCAGGACTTGTTCATGACCCAGTTGAGCCAGAACTTTGAGGAGTATTTTGCGTCCGCCGCGGTCCAATCTCCCGTTGGCGACCCGCGTCCCGCATTCCGGCTCTCGCAAGGTCCTGGCAACGTGAAGCTCAACGTGGCAGCGGACGGAAGCGCGCCATTTGTTGGATCCAACTATTCCAGCCGCAACGCTTCGTGGATCGATCCCAACATCCGCATGCCGTACATCATGAACTGGTCCGGTGGATTTCAATGGGAGGTCAGGAACAATCTGCTGGTGGAACTCATGTACCAGGGTTCTTCTGGAGTGGGTTTGCTCAATAACTGGGACATCAACGTAATCCCGTTGAACATCGCAAGCGATTTCGCAACGCTGAACAACATTCGACAGAATGCTCAGAATTTCAAGCCCTACCCGCAATTCGGCTCGATCCAGCTGTACTCAAACTTCGGCCACAACAGCTATCACAGCGGAACGGTCCGCATGGAAAGACGTTATCAGGGCGGGCTTTTCGTCAACGGGTTCTACACATGGTCAAAGGCGATCACTGAGGCCGACGCGGACGGTTCAACCTCGGGCGTCACGTATTACAACCGGCGGCTGGAGAAAGCGCGCTCCAATTATGACGTTTCTCATCGCTTCGTCGGCACATTTGTTTATGAACTCCCTTACGGCAAGGGCCGCCGCTGGGGGAATAGCGGCGGATGGAAAAACGCCGTTGTGGGTGGCTGGGATCTTACGTTCTCGCAGACCCTACAGACCGGCCCGCCAGTCACGGTGACCTTCGCCGGTGCCCCGGCGGCCGCCCCAGGCGCCAATGCAAATGTCTGGCTACCCATGCAACAACGCCCGAACCAAATCCTGCCGAACGACCAGGCGGTCGTCCAGGGTTGGACCATCGGGCCGAACCGTTTGCCCACCAGCGCTCAGAATCCATATTTGAATCCGGCGGCGTTTGCCTACCCGGCGCCGTTTACAAGCGGAACGCTCGGCCGCAATACACTTACCGGCCCGGGAATCGTCTGGGCGCAGGCCTCGCTGTCCAAGAGTTGGACGATATTCGAGCGGGTGAAGTTCATCGCGCGCTGGGATATGAACAACCCCTACAAGCACATCAATCTGGGGGACCCGAATCGCGTATTTAACGTCGCGACGCTGAATACCTTCGGCCGGTTTACGGGAACCCGTGGCAGTTTCAGCGATGTAGGCGGACGGTTGCACTCGGTACTTGTTGGCCGCGTGGAATGGTAACAGACGTTCCCGGGGTCCAATTTTTTGCTTGACAAAAAGCACCCGGCACTATAACTTCGATTAACTGACTCGCATTCCGCCCAGTCGCGCGGAGGCCGATTCGTACTCCCTGCCCAGAGTTGATTATCTATTCTGCGGCTGCCCATTTTCGCATCGCCGCTAATCTCAAGAAATCGCAACCAGCAGTGTGTTTCACAAGGAGATTCGATGTCCATTTCCGAAAAACAGGCAGACTCAATTCTGAATAGAGGTTTCTCGCGCCGTCAACTCGGCCGTATTGCCAGCGTCGTCACCGCGGGAGCTGCCTTCCCTTTCTACAACGAATTCGCGATGGCTCAGGATGCCGAGCGGCGGATGAATCGCGGTGCGGGCGGTATGCGCGCTGCCATGGATCCAGACGCGGTTCGCATCAGTTCGAATGAGAATCCCCTCGGCCCGTCAAAGGAAGGCCTTGAGGCGATTCACAAAGTAGCTCCTTTCGGTGGCCGCTACTCGCCGTTCGGCGAGCAGGCTGACTTTGTCAAGACGATCGCCGAAGTGGAAGGCGTGAAACAGGACTATGTGTCACCCTCGGCGGGCTCCAGCGATCCGCTGCATCGCGCCACTTGCGCCTTCACTTCGCCCACGAAGAGTTGGGTGATGGCGAACCCCGGTTATGGCGGCGGCGCGCCTGAGTTCATCGGCTCGAAGGTCGTCCGAGTTCCTTTGCGTCCCGACTTCAGCCATGACGTTGAGGCGATGATCAAGGCCGATCCGGATGCCGGCGTCTACTACGTCTGCAATCCCAATAATCCGTCGGGAAGCGTCACGGCACGGAAAGATATCGAATACCTGCTGTCTCACAAGAAAAAGGACGCCGTCGTAGTGGTCGATGAAGCCTACATCCACTTCTCCGATTCGGCCCAGCCTTGCAACGATCTCGTAGCAGCCGATAAGGACGTCGTAGTGCTACGGACCTTCTCCAAGGTCTACGGCATGGCAGGGCTCCGCGCCGGATTTGCATTGGGGAGGCCGGAATACCTGGCGAAGATGCGCAGCCTGGGCGGCGGAGGAATGCTGCCTGTTACCGGGATCGCCTGTGCTACGGCGAGCCTGAAAGTAAAGAACCTGGTGGCCGAGCGCCGCGCGATCAACAAGCGCATCCGCGAAGACACGTTTGAGTTCCTCGAGAAGAAGAACGTCAAGTACGGCCTCAGCGAGACTAATTTCTTCATGATGGAAGTGGGGCGGCCCGGTGCCGAGTTCGCTCGCGAAATGGCGAAGAACAAGGTCTTCATCGGACGGGTCTGGCCCATCTGGCCGACCAAGGTCCGCGTCACGGTCGGCACGCAGGAGGAAATGAACAAGTTTAAGGCCGCCTACGAAAAGGT
>JBDUEM010000468.1:0-3374 GCA_040002435.1 Bryobacteraceae bacterium | reverse complement strand
ATCGCCAGATCGCCCAGCCTCCACCACATAACGGGGATGGTCACATAATCGCTCTTCTGTTGTCGACAACAGAAGAGCGAAAGAAGCGTTCGGTCTTGCCGCGACCCTCGGGCTGATAGGGCGGGGTGTGAATGACGAGGATACCGATAGAGGCGGCGATGCGCGCCAGTTGCGGTGAGCGGTAGATCTTCGCGTTATCCATATAAAGGCGCGTGGGAATGCCGCGGGCGGAGATGGCTTGGCGCAGACAGTCGAGAAACGAATCGAGCCCCTGGTTGGGATAGAACTGCGCGTGCGGGATGAGGCGGCTGGCGTCGTCGAGCGCGGCTTGCAGAAACACTTGTTGCTGGCCCCCGCCGGAGCGCAACACCCAAGGGCCGAACAGCATGTCCGACTGCCAGATCTGGTTGGCAAACTCGGCTTCGTACTTTTTGTGAGCGGAGGCCGCCGCTTTGTCCAACAGCAGTTGCCGTTCGGTGAGCCCGCGGGCCCGCAGAAAACGATAAAGCGTGGAGGGCGACAGATCGGGCTGCTGACGATTGGGGTCGGCCAGGGCCAGATGATTGAGTAGCGCGGTAGGTCTGATCGTCGATTCCCCTCCAGGAAACCGTCGGTCCGGAGGAACTACCCTCGCCGGTATGGTTGAAGACGACGTCCAGAATCACCTCGATTCCGGCGGAGTGGAAGCGCTTCACCATCTCTTTGAATTCGCTTACGGCGGATAGGGGATCCGCACACGCTGAGTAACGCGGTTGGGGAGCAAAGAAGGAAAGTGGGTTATAGCCCCAATAGTCAACAAGAGCCGCACCCGTCAGAGGGTCGCGGCGGCAATTGCCTGTTTCATCGAAGTCCGCCACCGGCAGCAACTCAACGGCCGTCACCCCGAGCTCTTTCAGGTGTGGGATTTTTTCCGCCAGCCCTAAAAATGTTCCCGGCGCGCGCACGCCAGAGGACTCGTGCCTGGTGAAGCCCCGGACATGCAATTCGTAAATCACCGACTCTGCCAACGGAATTCCCAAGGGTTGATCGTGGTCCCAGGCGAAGCGGTCATCCACTACGACGGAATGGCGCTCGGCCTCTAACCTCTCACCCCACTGCGTATGTCCCCAAACAGCCTTGCTGTAAGGATCCAACAGTACATTTCCGCCGTCAACGCGATAACCATAATGAATGCCCGGATCAAGGCCCGACATCAGGCAGTGCCAGACATCGCCGGTCTTATGGAACTTCGGATCCAAGGGGAATTCGATGATCGGAGTCGAGTCGTTCTGCAGGAACACCACAAGTGTCACTGCCGTCACATGCTTGGCGAAGAGTGCGAAGTTGACCCCGCCCCGCACGACCGTTGCTCCGAGAGGCAGAGGCGAACCACGGACAAAGTTGAAGTCGCCGCTCAACAGGCTTAAAAGACTGGCGCGCGCGTCGCGCGGAGCGACTGCGCCTTTCGATGCAGACTTACGGGTATTTCGTTCATATACGAATGCCTTCAAGAACTGCCCCCTCCCACAGAATTCCTTCCGTATGTGCGCTTTCGAAATTGGAATTGCGGAGGTCGGCCCCTCGCATATCAACCCGGAAGAGCTCAGCAAATGCCAGGTTGGCGCTACGCAAATCCGCCCCGGCCAGAACAGCGTCCTTCAGGTCGCAGTCTTGCAGATTCGCTCGGAACAGATTCGCGTTCTGCAGCGTCACTCCGGACAAGTAGGCGCGCTGAAGGATCACGTCCTTCAACTGCGCACCCACTCCAAAATCGGCACCGCGCAAGTCCGCCCTTGTCATGTCGGCGCCCTCCAGTTCCGCTCCGCGTAGGTCGACGCAAAATAAGTTCGCCTCTTTTAAGGAAGTGCCATCCAGTCGGCAATCCCTCAAGTCACAGTAGGAAAGGTCGACCCGGCAGAGATTCATATGACGCAGGTCCAAACCCCTCAGATCCGGACGGGCAGATGAGCCCCTGGACAATCGCCACCGGTTCCATCCCGCAACTCCCCCACGTAAACGTAACTCGTGAGATTTGTCCGCCATTATTCTCCCTGCAGCTTCCAGCATCGGGTAGCCGGTCGCAAGGCGCTTATCGTCACTTTTCTTCGTTGTAAGAGACGTGGTTCTCTGCGCACGAAAGAATCGGAGAATTCCCGCGGCAGGGATGCACTTGAAGGTTATGGGGAGCGTCCCGCTGAGCTTTTCTACATGCCGCTTACTTCCACGTACTCCCAGCGGGATAGTGGCGGCCAGTATGCTGCTCTGCCGTTCCCTCGTGTCCGCAGCACAGCCGCCAGATGACGATCTGAACACTCCGCCAACACAGCTGCTCCGTCCACTGGATGTCTTGGAAAACCGGCTGTCCGAAACGGAAGGCGCACCCAAGACGAAAGGCTCCGACCTCACGGGTGCCGTTGCGCGAATCCAGGCTCTGGAAGCTGGCCGGGGCAACGCGATCCAGTCGGATAGTGACGCGAGCGTGAGCGTCGCCGCATCTGCGAACGGCGGCATCCAGGCCGTCACCGGCGCTTCGGGTGGACCCGGCCACGACCACGACACACCGGAACTGAGTTCTACCCCAAAGATGTCGCCTCGAGGTTTTGGCGATGTAAGGTTCGCCAAAGAGCCGTATGGAAACTCCCGTAGTTGCTTCACCGTCGGGCAATTGAACCTCTTCATCACGTCGCCGCTCACGAACCGTACCAGGGTTCTTATGGGAACGGTGTTTGAATCCCGCAGAGACAGTTCCATCGCGGTGGACGTGGAGAGAATTTCCCTGCAACAGCGCATCAGCCGCAATCTAAAGTTGGAAACCGGACGAAACCATACGGTAATCGGACATTACAACACAGCGTTTCTCCATGGAACCTGGTTTCAAAACGTGACGGCGCCGCGCCTCATTTTCTCGTTCGAAGGCGGGCCTCTACCGATCCATCCCGTCGGGTTTCTTGCCTCAGGCGAAATCCCGGCCAAAACTTTAGCCCTCGAGTACAGCGCTACATTCGGCAACGGACGCCATGACGAGCCAGGCAAGGAGTTTGTCAACAGTCGGCTCCTCACTGGATCTGGGAGATCGATGAATGTGGGGTTCCGCGCCTTGCCGGATGCGCTTTCCGGGCTAAGCGTGGGTCGGGTGAATCAGGCTACGCTCACGCCGGCGAACCTCGCCGCAATGCAATTAGCTTGTACATTCTAGATGCTGTCTCACCGCAAGTTCGTGGAGTATCTTCTGGTGGGGCTGGTTTTGTCCAGGCAAGCCGAGACGAACAATACACAGGCAAGCGTTCGCCGGACCCTCACGGTTACAGTCCACCAATCGTCCGGTTTTGACAACATCTCCTTAGCCCACCTCCAGAGAATGTTAGCGGGCTCGCTCCTCCACTGGCCCGATTCAA
>JBDUEM010000467.1:0-3406 GCA_040002435.1 Bryobacteraceae bacterium | reverse complement strand
GCCCTGAATGGCGTATGCGCCGGCTTTGTCCATCGGCTCGCCACTATTCACGTACTCTTCGATTTCGACACCTGAGAGCGGCGCGAAGGTGACTGACGTCTCCGCTGAGTCAGAGATTACGCCGCCTTCGTGGCGGAGACAGATGCCGGTGATGACGCGGTGTTCCTCACCCGACAACATGCTGAGCATGGAGGTTGCGTCCGCCGCGTCGCGCGGCTTCTCCAGCACGTTCTCTCCGAAAACAACCACGGTGTCCGCGCCCAGAACAATCTCCCCCGAATCCCGCCGCACCGCTTCCGCCTTTTCCCGTGCCAAACGGCGGACGTAGGCAGCCGCCGGCTCCCCGGCCATGCGCTCTTCCGGAACTCCGGAAACACGCACCGCAAGAGAGAATCCGGCGCGCTCGAGGATCTCCTTTCTACGCGGCGACTGCGATGCTAGAATCAACATCTCTGCATACTAGCGTAGTGATAGAGTACGGATGCTACACTGAGCTTCTAACAATTTATGGAACGCGCCGGCCGAGTGGTGAGAAAACTGAACGTAACGTCCGAGGAGCAGTTGGCTCAGGCGGCCTGGGCACAAGCGGTAGGTAAGAAAATCGCCAGCCACACCGGCAATATCTCGCTGATTCGGGACCGCCTCATCGTCGAGGTGGAGGACGCCGTCTGGCAGCGGCAGCTTTTCACTCTTCGGCGTCAGATTCTCGCCCGGATCGAGCAGGTGATGGGAAGCAATCTGATCCAGGAACTGGAACTTCGCATCGCCATCCCGCGCCGTGCGCCGCAGCGTGAGGAACGGATCTCGACTGACGACGCCGACGGCATCAAGGATCCGGTGCTGCGCAATCTTTATAAAGCTTCGAGGAAGAGGGCGATCGCTTGAAAATAACGGAAGACGAAGTCCGCAAGGTCGCAAGTCTTGGAAATCTCAGACTCACGGACGAGGAAGTGGTGAGACTCTCGCACGATATGGACGAGATTCTCACGCACATTGACAAGCTGACCGAACTGGATACCGCCGAGGTTGCGCCGATGTCGCAGGTGCTATTCGATGCCGAAGAAACAGCGACGCTGCGCGAGGACGTCGAGCGTCCGCCGCTGGGCACCGAGACCGCACTGGCGAATGCGCCGCTATCCGGCAACGGCTATTACAAAGTTCCGCTTGTAATCGAAAGATAGACACGCCTGACATGGATATTGCTTCTCTCACAATTGATCAGATCAAGACCGGTCTGACTGCCGGAACGTTTAGCGCCGTGGAAATTGCCACGGCAGCCCTGCGGTTCGCCGAAGCCGAGAACCCCAAGACGAACGCGCTACTGCGCTTCTCTCCCGAGCGTGCGATGGCCGCGGCGAAGAAAGTAGACGAACAAATTTCCGCTGGTGAACCACTGGGGCCGCTGGCCGGCGTGCCCATCGCCGTGAAGGATGTGATCTGCACCAAGGGCATCCGGACTACCTGCGGATCCAGGCTGCTGGAGAAATATGTTCCGCCTTACGATGCCACGGCGGTGGTGCGGCTGGAGCAAGCCGGCGGCGTGATTGTAGGTAAGGCAAACTGTGACGAGTTTGCCATGGGTTCATCGAATGAGAATTCGGCATACGGGCCGGTGCGCAATCCTGTGGCGCTTGATCGTGTGCCGGGCGGCTCGAGCGGCGGTTCGGCGGCCAGCGTAGCCCAAGGTACTTCCGTAGTTTCGCTGGGCTCCGATACCGGCGGATCCATTCGCCAGCCTGCTTCGTTCTGCGGCGTCGTCGGCGTAACGCCGACCTACGGACGCGTCTCGCGCTACGGCCTGGTGGCCTTTGCCAGTTCGCTGGATCATATCGGCCCTTTTGCCCGCAACGTGCGCGATGCGGCAACGCTGCTGGGCGCGATTGCGGGGCATGACGCGTGGGATGCAACTTCAGCCGCCGCACCCGTTCCAGATTACGCAAAGCTGTTGGACGGCAATGTGAAAGGGATGAAAATCGGCCTGCCCAAGGAATACTTCAAGGGACTGGCGAGCGAGACCGGCGACCTGATTGCAAAGGGCGTCGATGTACTGAAGAAACTCGGCTGCGAGGTGCGTGAAGTAACGCTACCCACTACCGATTACGCCATCGCCTGCTACTACATCATTGCTACGGCCGAGGCGAGTTCGAACCTGGCACGCTACGACGGTGTCCGTTATACATCGCGCTCGGAGTCCGCTCCCACCCTGATCGACATGTACCGGAATACGCGCGGCGAAGGCTTCGGCGCCGAGTGCAAGCGCCGCATCATGCTGGGCACGTATGTATTGAGCGCCGGTTATTACGATGCCTATTATCTGAAAGCGCAGAAAGTGCGGGCGCTGATTGCACGCGATTTCGCGCAGGCATTTGCCGAGGTGGATGCCATTATTGCGCCGGTATCTCCCTTCCCGGCCTTCCGTCTCGGTGAGAAGCTTGACGATCCGATGGAGATGTATCTGTCCGACATCTACACCATCACTGGGGATCTTGCGGGGATTCCGTGCATGAGCGTGCCTTGTGGAAACACGACGGCAGGATTACCTGTGGGCATGCAGATTTTGACCAAGCATTTCGACGAGACCGGGATGTTCCGGCTGGCGGATGCGTTCGAAAAGGCCGGCGGCGTAACTGCGTAACTGCCGCTATAATGGCTGTACCATGGCTTTTACTTTACCTTCGCTGCCCTACCCAACTGACGCGCTAGTACCTCACATCGACAAATTGACGATGGAGATTCATCATGGCAAGCATCACAATGCCTATGTCACAAATTTAAACAAAGCGCTGGAATCCGCGCCAGAACTCGCTAGCAAGACTCTGGAAGAATTGCTGGCCAACAACTGCGCGATTGTACCGGAAGCCATTCGCACCGCGGTCCGTAACAACGGCGGCGGCCACAGCAATCACTCTCTTTTCTGGACCATCCTCGGGCCGAATGCCGGCGGGGCACCGACCGGCGAACTCTCCGCGGCGATTATCAATACGTTCGGAAGTTTCGATGAATTCAAGACCAAGTTCAACGCAGCCGCGACGACGCGGTTCGGATCTGGCTGGGCTTGGTTGACACGCGATGGCGCCGGGAAATTGGAAATCAGTTCCTCAGCAAATCAGGATTCTCCCATCATGGAAGCGAAATACCCTGTGATTGGCTTGGATGTGTGGGAGCACGCCTACTATCTGAATTACCAGAACCGCCGCCCCGACTACATCAGTGCGTGGTGGAATGTGGTGAACTGGGCGGAAGCTGGAAAACGATTCACTTCCGGCAAGTAACTTACGGTTTTCCAGATTGGGCAGGCCCTGCGGCCTGCCCTTTGGACGTTTACCCTTAGGCCATCACCTTTTCGTAGGCCGCCTTAAACTTGTTCATTTCCTCCTGCGTGCCGACCGTGACGCGGACCTTGGTC
>JBDUEM010000466.1:0-3455 GCA_040002435.1 Bryobacteraceae bacterium | reverse complement strand
AAGTGGAAGTAGAGGCCTCGCCGCAAACGGTATTCAAGGCGCTTACTGATCCGGAACAACTCACCGCCTGGTGGGGCGAGGACAGCGTGCTTCGGACGTTTAACTGGAAGGTGGATCCCCGCGTCGGAGGAGCCTGGAGCTGCGACGCGAAAGGTGCGGACGGAAACCTGGGTTCGGTCGAGGGCCGTTTCCTGGAAGTCGATTCGCCGCGCGAATTGGTGTACACCTGGAATCCGAGCTGGGATGAAGCTTCCGGCGAAACCACGGTAAGATACACGCTAACCCCGACCGATTCCGGTACCCTGGTCACCATCTCTCACGATGGCTTTCCCTGGAAACTGGACTCCCTCACCGGGCACCTGGAAGGTTGGTCCCGCGTCCTGAACTGGCTTAAGAGCTACATCAAAACGAAATAGCGGGAATTAGGCATGTCTGTTCTGATCGGACATGTAGAGGCGCTCTACCGCTATCCGGTGAAGTCCATGGGCGGCGAACGGCTTGCGGTCGCCCGCTTAGGTTGGCACGGCATTGAGGGGGACAGACGCCTGGCATTCCGGCGAACGGCCGACCGAAGCGGCTTCCCATTTCTGACCGCAGGCAAGCTTCCCAGCCTGGTGCTTTTTACTCCGAAGGGTGGCCATGACGGTGCCGCGGGAGAACTTCCTACGCACATCAGCACACCCGATGGAGAGGAGTTGCCAGTCTTCGGGGAGGAATTAGCCGCCGACGTCGGACGCCGGCACGGTGCTCCCGTGGAGATGATGCACTGGAAACAGGGCATCTTCGATGAGGCGAGCATCTCCGTAATCGCCTCCGATACAGTGGACGAGATCGGGCGGCTGGCAAAACACCGTCCGGACGCACGGCGATTTCGTCCGAATATTCTCGTTCGCCTGCTGCGGCCTGTTCCCTTCCAGGAGGATCAGTGGGTGGGCGGTATCCTCTCATTCGGCGACGGAGACGATGCTCCCGCCATAACAGTCACGCACCGAGACGTTCGCTGCTCAATGGTGAACCTGGATCCCGATACGGCAAATCCTGTGCCAGAGGTCCTGAAAGCGGTAGTTCGCGCGAACGGGAATAACGCGGGAATCTACGGCGCGGTCATTCGAATCGGCCAACTGGCAGTCGGACAGACCATTACCTTCCATCAAGACGGGTCTCGATAATTCACGAATGATCGTACGAGGCTAAACAGATCGTGCTACTTCTTCAAATGATTCATGAAGTGCGTGCTGAGCTTCGCGTCAACAAAATCAGCATCCGCCAAAATCCGCTGATGCAGCGGAATGCTCGTGTGAATTCCTTCCACAACGAACATATCCAGCGCCCGGCGCATGCGCTCAATAGCCTCAGTCCGGTCCTTGCCGTGAACAATCAGCTTGGCCACCAAGGAATCGTAATACGGCGGAATGATCCCGTCCGTATAAACCGCGGTATCCACTCGAACCCCAATTCCCCCCGGCAGGTTCAAACCAGTAATCCTTCCTGGCGACGGCGTAAACGTCTCCGGGTGCTCCGCGTTAATCCGGCACTCAATCGCGTGCCCCCGAATCTCAATCGGCGTCGTAAGAATGTCCGACAACTTTTCCCCGGCAGCAATCCGGATCTGGCTCTTCACCAGGTCGATCCCGGTGATCAGTTCCGTAACTGGATGCTCCACCTGAATCCGCGCATTCACCTCGATGAAGTAGAGATTCCCCTTTTCGTCCATCAGGAACTCGACGGTGCCGGCGTTGGTATACCCGACTTCCTTCATCGCCTTGCGCAGCGTGTCCATCGTCTTCTTGCGAAGCTTCGGGCTGACGCCCGGGGAAGGTGCCTCTTCCAACAGCTTCTGATGCCGCCGCTGAATGGAACACTCGCGCTCGCCAAGAATCTCGACATGCCCGTGCTGATCGGCCAGCACCTGAAATTCAATGTGCCGCGGAGCTTCGATGAACTTCTCCATGTACACATCGGCGCACGAAAAGGCCGCTCCTGCTTCCTGCTGCGCCTGCGTCAGATTCGCCTCAAGTTCGGAAGCATCGCGCACAATCCGCATGCCTCTACCGCCGCCGCCCGCCACCGCTTTGAGGATCACCGGATACCCGATCTCTTCAGCCAGCGCCAGGCCCTCTTCGGCCGACTTCAGAATGCCTTCCGAGCCCGGAAGGATCGGGATGCCCGCTTCCTTCATCGCCGCGCGCGCCAATTGCTTCATGCCCATGGTGCGGATCACCGCAGGCTTCGGACCAATGAACGTAATCCCGGAATCCTCGCACACTTCCGCAAAATCGGCGTTCTCGCTTAAAAAACCGTAGCCGGGATGGATCGCGTTGACGTTGGTGATCTCCGCCGCGCTGATTACCGAAGGAATATCCAGATAGCTGCGCGAACTCTTAGCCGGGCCGATGCAGATAGCTTCGTCGGCGAACCGTACGTGCAGGCTGTTGCGGTCTGCCTCCGAATACACCGCAACGGTGCGGATTCCCAGATCTTTACAGGCACAGATGACCCGCACGGCGATCTCGCCGCGATTGGCGATTAGAATCTTCTGGAACATCTACTTCGGCTGCACCGCGAACAGTGCCTCGCCGTATTCCACGGGACGGCCGTTCTCCACCAGCTTGCTCACCACGGTGCCTGAAATTTCCGCTTCAATCTCATTCATCAGCTTCATCGATTCAATGATGCAAAGAATCTGACCCGGCTGGACCTGATCGCCCACCTTGACGAACGGAGCCGACCCCGGCGAGGGTGCATCGTAGTAGGTGCCTACGATCGGGGACTTCACCAGCGTGCTGTCTGACTCCGCTGCCAGCGGTGCCGGCGCCGCAGTAATCGGAAACGCCGTGCTGACATGCGGTGCCGCGTGCGTCGCGGGCATAGTTGGTCCGGCGCTAAAGACGATTTCCTGTGTTTGTGGGCCACCGATGGACCGGCGGATGCGAACCCTGTTCTCCCCACGTTGCACTTCGAGCTCGGCGATGCCGCTCTCGTTTGCCACTTCAATAAGCTCTTTAATTTCTTGGATTGTCATGCTAGGCGACTATCAAATCCTTTGTTGTTGGCGTCAGCACTTCGCATCCCGTCTTGGTCACCAAAACCGTGTCTTCGATGCGAATGCCGCCGAAGCCTTCAATATAAGCACCCGGCTCAATTGTAATCACCATGCCAGCCTTCAGCACGGTCTTGTCTTTTTTCCCCACTCGCGGCGGCTCGTGAATTTCGAGGCCCAGCCCGTGGCCGGTGGAATGGACAAAATACTCGTCGTATCCGTGTGCTTTCAAAACTTTTCTGGTGCTTCGATCCACTTGCCCCGCCGTTGCGTTTTCCTTGACCGCGGAGATTCCGGCGAGTTGCGCTTCGAGTACCGCTTTGTAGAGCTTCCTGGCTTTCTGCCCAGGTTTACCGAGATGTAACATACGGGTCATGTCGCTGGCGTACCCAGCCTGCATGGCACCCATATCTAT
>JBDUEM010000465.1:0-3474 GCA_040002435.1 Bryobacteraceae bacterium | reverse complement strand
AGAACAATTCGTCAATTCGTTTCCACCGTTCCGAATTCATATTGTGGCAATAGTCACTGATCAGCGCTGGGGATCATTTCCCGATACAACCAAGCCTTCGCAGTCCGTAGATCCCGACGTACCGTGATCTCCGATACCTTCAGTACCTCCGCAATCTCCTGCAACTGCAGCCCACCGAAGAAATGCATCTCCACAACCTGCACCTTGCGGGGATCGAGTTCCGCCAGCGCCTTCAACGCGTCGTCCAGCGCCACCAGATCCGTCTCGCGATCTCCACCTACAATCACCGCTTCATCCAGCGATACGTGCACTACCCCCGCCCCGCGCTTCAGGTTTTTCCTCCGGGCATGCTCCACCAGGATCCTTCTCATCACCTGCGCAGAGACGGCGAAAAAATGCGCTCGATCCTGCCACCGCATTCGATTGTAATGGACTAGCCGGAGATACGCCTCATTCACCAGTGCCGTCGCCTGCAAGCTATGTCCCGGCTTCTCGCGCCGCAGATACACCTGAGCCAGCCTGTGCAGTTCGCCATGCACAACGGGCATCATCTTCCCGAGCGCCTGCTGGTCGCCCTCGCTCCACGCCCGCAACAACGTGCTTACGTCTGTTCCCAAAACCATGGGTTTCAAAAATTATCTCGCAACCTATGATCGCTCGGAAACCCGAAACACGCCTCTCTCAGGTGGAGGATATAATTATGCGACTCACACTCTTCTTCGTATCAGCCGTTTTGGCTCTTGCCCAAGCGCCTCGGTACACCGTCAAAGATCTCGGAACGCTGCCCGACGGCCATTTCAGCCAGGCCGCCTTCATCGATAACACCGGCAGGATCGTTGGTATTGCCGCAGCGGCGAATGGCACCCAGCATGCCGTCCTCTGGAATAAAGGCGGAGGCCAGGTCGCCGACATATCTACTTCCATTCCATCGGATCTGAACTCCGGCGCATTTAGTAGCAACGCGCAGGGCCAGGCCTCCATCCAGGCGGAAACCACCGCAACCGATCCCAACAATGCCAACTTCTGTCTGTATGGCACCGGCAAGGTCTGCCAAGCCTTCATCTATGACAATGGCGCCTTCAACCCCGTCCATTCGCTCGGGGGCTACAACTCCACGGTCGGCAACATCAACGCTCGTGGCGAAATGTCCGGACTTGCTGAAACCGGCATGCACGATCTCGACTGTCCTACGCACCCTCTCGTGAATGGAACCGGTCCACTCACGTTGAATTATCAGGCAGTCGTCTGGGGACCCAAAGCATCCGACTTCCGTATCCTGAAGCCGCTCCCGGGCGACACCGTCGGCCAGGCACTCTCGGTGAACGACAGCGGGGAAGCCACGGGCGTCACTGGAAGCTGTGCCAATACCGTGATCCCACCGTTCGTCACCGGCCCGCACATGGTCGTTTGGGACAAGAACGGAAATCCCACCGACATCGGCAATCTCGGGGGTAACACCAATCCAAATGTCCTCGGATTCGGCCACTCAGCCTTCGTCATCAACAATCGTTCGCAGGTTACGGGAGTATCGACGCTGCCGGGCAATGCGACCTATCATGCCTTCCTCTGGTCGAAACAAACAAAGATGGTGGATCTCGGAGTGCTCCCCGGAGCCGTGGCGAGCGCCGGTCTCGGCCTCAACAATCTTGGACAGGTCGTGGGCGGTTCCGGCGATAGCACGGATGTCATGGGGCCGAGTCGAGCCTTCCTGTATCCCGTGAACGGCAAGATGGCCGACTTGAACGAACTCGTCCAGGGGGAATCTCCACTCTTCCTGGGAGTCGCCTTCGCAATCAGTGAGGCCGGCGAAATCGTCGGCATGGGCTTCACTGAGGACGGCGAGCCTCACGGTTTTCTGGCCACACCCGTGAAGCAGCAGAAGCCCGTCGCTGCTGCCGCTCCGAAAAACGCGGCTGTCCTTGCTCGGCAGATGAATCTCGATGGAACGGGGTCCACCAGCCCGGACGGGAAAGCTTTGTCTTACTTTTGGTCCATTCCGCAAGGCAGCCCTTCGGCCGCGATTCTGCACGGTGACTCGCCCATACCTTCCGTGCAGTTCACAACTCGTGGCCTCTATACCTTTCAACTCACAGTCACCGACGCCACCGGCAACGCTGCTACGGACAACGCGACAGTGAACTTCCTGGGCAACTGAAGAAGGAGCGCCACCACCGCTCAACCACTTCGCAGCCGGCCACCGGTTCGTCTAGACTCCCGGTTGCGAAAGTGATCCTGAAAAAGTTGTCTGATGATCCTGCACTCGGACGTAAACGAATACCTCTCATAGATCAGCCCGTAGCTGCAGGGCGAAAACTCAAGCTTAAAAATTGCATCGCGTGTTACGCTTCCAACGGCACAGGAAAGGCACTCACGAAAAAACAGCTGCAAGCTTACCTTGCCGACACTGTATCGACGCCCGTGACCAAGTAAGACGCTACGTGGCTGTGTACCCCCCCTTAAAGTGCGTCATTTGAATTCGCCGAATCACGCACTCCGCCGGCCACATCGCGCTTCGTGTCGACCTCCTCGGCGCGACCTCGCGTGTAAGAGCACGGAACAGCGAAGTCCCCTGAGTGACTCCGCAGCGCGCCGCGTGTGACCGCTAAGCGCTTGCAGCAGTGCCCGCCGCGTTCTCGTCCCTACTCGGCCACGCCGAGGTGCCGCGCGACGGTAGCGATATAGAATTATGGAACTCTGCACATCCATAGCCCGCTGCATCACCTGCCGCGACCGCGTTCAACGGCGCGCGTGAACGAGGCATTTCAGAGATTGCCGCTGGTTTTGAACGAGAAGCGGGCGGTTCGTCCGATCGATTTGTTAGACACCGACCGAGCGTTGAACGCCGATCTCCTCATGTAAGGTTCAGATTCAAAGTCGTGAAACCTTCACTAGAGTCGGTGCTCATTGCCACGTCTCGACCCCACGTGGCGATGTAAGTCCAGTCAGCGTCCTCAATCCAGCCGAGTGTGTCAAAACTCGTGGCTCGTTGGCGAATAAATCGAACATATAAATCGACGTTATCTTTGATCCACATGTCATCGCCACGTATTCGCAGCCGAATGGTGAGGTGCCCGTTTAGTCCGTTGGAGAATTCAAATCCATACCCCGGGTAGGGCATCGGATTTTGGCCGATACCGTCGGGAAGTTGAGGCGTCTTGTCA
The DNA here is from genome assembly GCA_040002435.1 of Bryobacteraceae bacterium. Classification (GTDB taxonomy): domain Bacteria; phylum Acidobacteriota; class Terriglobia; order Bryobacterales; family Bryobacteraceae; genus JANXXV01. Next base: position 313 of record JBDUEM010000465.1, on the reverse strand, counting down.
TTCCTTCGCGGAAGTTTAGTTGGTCCGCTGTAGTTGTAATCGCGAATTGCACCGCGTTCGAGATCGTTCTCGGTCGGGTAGTCTAAGTTCAGCACGCGAAGTTCAGCTCCATCTCTGACGATAGTGGCCTGCACTAGACTATCGGTTCCCGCAAATTGCGCGTCCTTCGTCTGCACGGTGAGTCTTATTGCACCTATCCACATACGAATTCCTCCTCTTCTCGACTGTCGCCAAAATCGCGATAGCCAATCCTACACTAATTAGCGAAATCCGTGATCAGAAGCTGCCATTTGACAGCAACTTGGTCGCCGTC
>JBDUEM010000464.1:0-3489 GCA_040002435.1 Bryobacteraceae bacterium | reverse complement strand
TTAGCCTATGCTGTAAGGGAGATGCTGCATTTCACCGAAGACGACGTCCGGCGCATGCTGCCCATGGATCAGGCGATCCAGTGCATGCGCGAAGTGTTCACCGCCCTGGGGAAGGGCGAGGCTCAGAACCAGCCCCGCCGGCGACTGGCTCTTCCCTCGGGTTCGATGCTGCATTCCATGGCGGGATCATTCGGGAAATACTTTGGCACCAAGATCTACTCCACGAACCCAAAACACGGCGCCTGGTTTACCTTCCTGCTTTACGACGCGGAAACTGCGAAACCGCTCGCCCAGTTTGAGGCCAACTATCTGGGCCAGATCCGCACCGGCGCCGCATCTGGCCTGGCTGTAGATCTGTTAACTCATCCGCTCGCGGGAAAGGTCGGGATCATTGGCAGCGGGTTCCAGGCGCAGACACAACTCGACGCCGTCCGCGCCGTAAGGGGAGTCCGTTCAGTGAAAGTCTGGAGCAGGGACGAGGAGAAGCGAAATCAGTTTGCCGCGGACAATGACGCTGAAGCCACGCGCTACGCGGAACAGGCCGTAGCCGAGGCGGATATTATCATCACCGCCACGTCCTCGAAGGATCCGGTCCTACAGGCCGATTGGGTGGGGCGTCCCGTTTTGGTAAATGCGATGGGGGCGAACCATGCAAATCGCAGGGAGCTGCCGTCAGACCTGGTTCGAACTGCTGATCGCATTGTAGTCGATAGCTTGGAACAAGCACGGATCGAAGCAGGAGATCTGGTGCTTGCCCTCGACGGTCGCGAGTGGAACAAAGTGACGGAGCTCGCGACCGTCGCGCAGCATGGTAAAAGCCCATTAACCGGGCTAACCATTTTCAAATCAGTGGGAATAGGAGTGGAAGATGTCGCCGTAGCGGCGTACATCTACGAACACTATTCTTGAGCGTTAATTGGTTGCTCGGAATCGCGCCAAGCGCTGATTTTTAGCCGTCTGCAGACCCAACAAAGGCTTTCTGTAGAGTTTGGGGCCGAGTCGGAATGGCAGATCACACAACGCGTGATCGGCTTCACGTTCTCCGCCTTCAGTGCCAGCTTCGCCTGCTCCAGAAGTTGCTGATCCACCACAACTGGTTCGCTGATAGATGGTACAATCTTCCTTTTCATTGAGCCTCGAAGAAACTATCCTCTGTAACCAATATACACAAGTTCAGCAGGATTATGCAGCGCGGTCGTAACGGAACACAAAGCCGGCATCAATCGACGATCCGCAGTGCGCGCACTTTTGGCCCGGGACCACCTTGGCCTGCTTTGGGGTGAACGCAACCATCGCTTCGACGGTGTGCGTGCACATCGGGCAATAGACCTGGGACTTCGATTCCTTGGCTTGTAAAACGGCACTAAAAGTTTTCATCACATTCTCCTTGACATCTGACCTGCTCTCTGTCTCACACCACCTATGACGCACATCAATGACCAAAAGATCCGAAAATGTCAATCTTTTAATTTGCCGTCACTTGGCAGCCTTGCCGGTCGCCAGTGTATCCCCGGACAGGTATGAAATATTTCCTCTCCAGGAAAATTTGTCATCATCGCAGCTCTGGTACTTTTGCAAGGAAAGTTGCCCGCTACAATGTAATTTCATGAGTGATTTGGCTTTTTTGTTTCCCGGCCAAGGCTCGCAGTTCGCCGGGATGGGGAAGACGCTCGCCGGGGCCTATAGCGAAGCACGGCAGGTATTTGAGGAGGCGGATGACGCGCTGGGTTTCAAACTCTCAACCATGTGTTTTGAGGGCCCCGAGGAGGACCTCAAGAAGACCGAGAATACGCAGCCCGCGCTGTTGACTGTCTCGGTCGCCGCTTTTCGAGTCCTCGCTTCCGGAAACCTGGTGCCGGACTACGTAGCCGGCCACAGCCTGGGGGAATACTCGGCACTGGTGGCAGCCGGGGCATTGGCCTTCCGCGATGCTGTTCAACTGGTGCGCAAGCGCGGGCAGTTCATGCAGGAAGCGGTCCCGCCCGGAGTGGGAGCAATGGCCGCACTGTTGAAACTCCCCGAAGGCAAACTCGACGGCATCCTGGCCGAAGCGGCGCAGGGAGAAATTGTATCCGCGGCCAATTTCAACTCGCCCGACCAGGTAGTGATCGCCGGTCACGCCGCGGCCGTCGGGCGCGCCATGGAGTTGGCGAAAGCGGCGGGCGCCAAGCGCGCGGTCGCACTGCCGGTCAGTGCGCCCTTCCATTGCGCCTTGATGAAGCCCGCGCAGGAGCGAATGGCCATTGAGATAAACGCGGTGCCCTTCGCCGACCTGCAAATTCCGCTCGTGAACAACTGGCGGGCGTCGCTGACGCGCACCGGTCCCGAGGCCCGCGAAGCGCTGTTCGAACAAATACCGAACCCCGTGCGTTGGACGGATTCTATCCGCTACCTGGCGGCAAAAGGAGTCGGACGGTTCGTGGAGGTGGGTCCAGGCGCCGTACTGACTGGCTTACTTCGCAACATCGATTCCACCCTGAACTGCATCAGATTCGGAGAGGCTGAAGACACGGCTAAGCTGCAGTCTGTATCGCCGGAGTTGCGTGAAGGGCTATCATAAGAGACTCAGACACATGCGAAGAATTCTGCCACTGACTCTGGCTGCTGCCATTCTGCTCGCCGGTTGCAAAAAGAGCATACCCGATAACGTCGCGGCCATGGTCAACAACCGCCCGATCACCTACGCCGACCTCGATAAGCAGTTTCAACTTCAGTTCTCCGGCACTGGCGAGCGGCAACAGAACGACGATCAGGCGATGTCGCAAAAGCTCGAAGTGTTGCGCACCCTCATTGATAACGAGATCATGCTGCAGCGGGCCGAGAAGCAGAGTCTCATGGCGGTGGACGCCGACGTTGAGGCAAAGTTCAACGAACTGAAAGCGCCCTACACCCAGGAAGAGTTTCAGCGGCTATTAAATGTGAGAAAGATCACCGCGGACGACTTGAAGGCCCAGTTGCGCCGCGATCTGAGTGTTGCCAAGTTGATTGCCAAGGAAATCACGTCGCACATCGCCATCTCCGACAAAGACGTCGCCGACTTCTATAACAGTAACAAGGCGGGCTTCAATTTGGCCGAACCGCAGGTGCATCTCCTGCAGATTCTGGTGACGCCACAGCCCAATCCCGAGGTCCGCAACCTCAAGAGTGACAAGGCACAAACGGAAGACCAGGCCCGCGCCAAAATGCAGATGATTGAAGCGCGTCTGCAGCAGGGCGAAGATTTCGCCGTAGTGGCGCAGAGCTTTTCGGAAGATCCGGCAACGGCGGCGAACGGCGGAGATCTGGGGTTCATTCCCGAATCGTCTCTGGAGAAGGTGAATTCAGAGATACGGAAGATGGTGATGTCCATGCAGGCGGGCCAGGTATCGAAGGTGATTAGAACCCCGGAAGGCTACCGTCTTTTGAAGGTAGTGTCGAAGGAGCCTGCGGGACAACGCGAACTCAACGATCCGCGCGAGCAATACGAACGCTTCATAGATCAAATGGGCG
>JBDUEM010000463.1:0-3503 GCA_040002435.1 Bryobacteraceae bacterium | reverse complement strand
CCTGCATCGGACTTATTTGACAGGAGATGTTTGGATTGTGTCCAGTTGGTCGGCAAACCGGAAGTTATCCTACTTCCGATAATCCTGTAGCTTTGATCTGGAGTGATCGGGCGGTGGAATGCTGGGGCGAAGACGGGAACCCGGACGCCCGAGCACTTCAGATAAGGCCCATTGAACTGAGCCGCCGCCGGAATGCCTTATGGGGTTTGAACGGGAATCAGTCCGTATAGCGTCGAGTAAGGGCGTTGGCGGGAGCGTACTGGGAAGCGGCTCGTCGATCGGGATAAGCCGTGACCAAGCTGAAAGACGGTGAACCGACGATGTTGGTGCAGTCTCGTTGACCGGCCAAGCGTATCAGTCCGGATATCGGTTCCGGCGACAACTATGGCAGGTGTCGCCGACGCGATGGGGATGCTCAAGTCACCTCGAGGCCGGGTGTAGGACGTTCCGAGAGAACTTCGCCTGAGCTAGCGCCATGGCTAGACGAATGAGGAGTCAGTAAGCATCGCTTGGAGGCTTGCATGGTACGTCAGTTCCCTTCACGGGCACGCAATGAAAAACAAAATACAGCCCCGCTGTCTTTTCGAGACTCCACCCATATTCGCCCCCCGTAACGCTCCACTATTCGCTTACAGGTCGCCAGGCCGATGCCAGCGCCTGATATTTCAGAACCGTGCAGTCTCTTGAACGGAACGAACACTTGATCGTAATGCTTAGGCGCTATTCCCACCCCATTATCTGCAACGGTGAAGAGCCAGTGCCCACCTTGTCGCTCGGCCAAGATCCGGATTTCAGGAGTGGTGTCCGGACGTCGATACTTGATGGCATTGGCTATAAGATTTTGGAAGAGCTGACGAAGATGTAATTGGTCAGCCAGTACTTCTGGTAGTTCTGCATGAATTACCTTGGCCTTACTTTCATTGATCATTAACTGTAAATCGGCAAGAGCTTCAGCGAGTGCAACTTGAGAAGAGACCTGAGTGGTTTCAATTGACTGCATCCCTCCCATCTGAGTGAACTGGAGAAGACCATCGATGAGCCGCAAGCCCCGGCGAGATCCGCCAATAACTTGGTTGATGTATGTTTTCGCCGACTCACTCATGAAGCTGCCAAGTTCTTTCTCAAGAAGCTGGCTATAAATGTTGATCATCCGAAGCGGTTCACGGACATCGTGAGTCGCCGCAAATGTGAATTGATTTAAATCGTCGTTGACCCGATGCAGATCGGAGTTTGTACGTTCGAGCTCTGCCTCAACATGCTCCCTTGCGGCTATATCTTGCTCTCGTAAAATAACGGTTGTTTGCAGTTGACGTCGGACGACATCTAACGATTCCGCAAGCTCCCGCGCCCTCTTGGCTGATTCCGCTGCCACTTTGGCTTGCGCAGCGGAGATGATGGTAAGGCGTTCTCTCTCGAACGTGGGGGCGATGAGCGGCATCAGCTTCAGCAGACACTGCACGCGATCCACGTTCGGTTCACCGTCAAACAAAATAACAATGGCACCGTCAGAAGTGCTCCAAGCATTCGCTACTCGCTTTTTGTCTGCCGTAGGATACCCTAGCTCCGCAACTCCGTGGGAGTCTGCCGTTACCCTGGCAGCAAATGACCTCCAAGAGCGTCCATCGACCAGTGTCTGGGGGAAACCGGGGGGAGGGAGATAGAAGGAATGATCCTTATCGGGAATAAGAATGAGGAGATCGTCCGCACCAATATAATTTGCTAGTTCGGACGCGGTTCGAAGACGCGCGACGGAATCGCTGGCAACTGCTGCGACCAACTGGAGGAGGCGGTGGTCGTCTGTCATTCTTCACTCGGGAATAATGCATATCACCGCCGTGCAGTTGTGGAATCCGCTAAACTGGCCGTCAACCCGCGCAATCTGGCCGTAAGTGTTACAGCCGAGGAATTGAGTGCTTTGCAGTTCATCTGCGACTCTGTTTATCTCCGAGTCAAAACCCTTGCCCAATCGCAGTCGGGTGGCAGCGCAGTCAAAGAATAAGGCGAGCGCCGGTGGACCGGCTGAAGCGACCTGTTGAAGCGCGGACTTCGTCGCGCGTTTCGCGGCGTCGCTTGCGGACGTATTATTCGTGCTCATTATTCGAACCGTGGAACCGACAGGCACCTCGGCTGCACAAACTATCGCGCCATCTGCCTCTATGGACAATGGAACCCGAAGTCTATAACCGTCTGGGGTCTGGATGCCGATGATATTGTGCAGAAAGAACGGCAGAGGATTGGCTGTATCGAAACTTTGCGCGCGGCTCTCGGCATATTCCTGAAATACCTCGGATGCCGATGTCGCGTTGAGACTTACTAGCCGAGTACCAGTGGCCTCAGTAACCAGCATAGGGGCAGAAGAAGGCTCCCATCCGTGGCTCACTCCTATTCCTAATGGTTTGTTAGATAGAATTTCGAGAGCTACTGCCGCATCCGTCACGGCTTCGCTACCGCAAAATACGTGAGTGCGTGAAAATTTTGCATCGTCCCCGGCTCCTCCGCCAAAAACTTGATACTGCCCACCGGTAGCGACCGTGAAATGTTCCAAGAATTCTTCGGTATAACCCGCGAGGGCATCTGTTAAAAGCAGTGCGGAACGGTAATTGTACTGAAGCTCAGAGATGCCTCGAAACGTGCTGACAATATCCTTCGCCGCCGTGGCCCGGTCCTGCGAGATGTGGCGCCCTATTCCGACGCCGAAACCAAGGTCTTTCGAATGAATGGCGACGGCGCAGGCGGAGGAACCGCTCGGGGCAACCCCGGTAAATTCACCGGCCGAGGAACATCCGACCAGGATTTTAGGTGAGCATTCCGCAATGACGCTATTTAACAGCACCGCATAGTCGTAGACGGCCGAAGCGAACACAATGGCAACGTCGGGAGGTTCTCCTCCAAATCCCGCGGCCATCTGCTTTCCTAAAACTATGCCCGCCTGCTGACTATCAGCGACTACAGTCTGTGCAATTACGGATTTCGTCATTTGCCCCTTAGTGTAGCCAATCTGCTTTCTGATAAGAGCGGCTGCCCATAAGAGTGCATGCAGAGGTGACCAGCTTTCTCTTCGAATCTCACCCGTTATCAGCAATATATCGCCCATGCCTCATAAAACTCATACCGCAGGCGCTAGGGGCTGGGCGGGGTGCGATCAATTCGCGTTTCCTTGCTGGCATGGTTTCCACGCTCCTGCAGCAGATTGCGCCGCTTGTCCAGCGGTTCATTCGCGAGATTCTTACCGGCCAGCTTGGTCATGTGCCGTGGGGCGACACTTGCGATCCTTTTCACGAGCAGGTACGGAAGGCTGGAATTCCGAGAAATCCAGCTGCCACAAAACTACACACCGGACTCCGGGTAAGCCGAAAGCTTGGTGTCGAATGTGCCTTAAAGATCGCTGGACTTCTCGGAATTCCCGCCGGGCAGCACTGCGACCATACAACGGCGACTGCCGTGCTCCAATATCGCCCGTACGACCGAATTTCCATGGCTAAAGCACTAACACCAAACTCCGG
>JBDUEM010000462.1:0-3511 GCA_040002435.1 Bryobacteraceae bacterium | reverse complement strand
GAGCACCTCCGGCCCGTTCGCATTTATGACGACGGGGCGAAGACATACATCCAGATGAGGCCGGATATGCAGAACCGCGAAGCACCCGCACTGGTTGTGCTGGGCGCGGACGGCAAAGGCGAGATGACAAACTATCGCGTCCGGGAGCAGACATATATCGTGGATCGACTCTTTGATCGAGCCCGGCTTGTTTTGGGCTCGGGCAAGAAGGCGCAGAAAGTGGAGATCAGCCGTGAACCCAAGGGATAAAACTGAAACTTCAGCACCCGCTGAAGCTCAACCGATTGAGGCGCCTGCTGGACTCGACCTCCATCCGAAGCCGCCAAGGGCCGTGCGACTCAGCAAACTAGCGGGCCTCGCGTTCGTTGTTGTCGGTCTCGGATTGCTCGTGGCATTTGCCTATGGAGGATATAAGAGGCAACGACGTGACCAGGTTGCTGCGAGCGAAGCCGGTTTACCAAGATCTGTTGCGCCCGCCACGACAGCCGGCAATGAATTCGTCGAGGCGATTCCTGTGAAAGATCCTCCTTTGCCACAGAAGAGCGGCGCCAATCAATTGCAGCCGCCTGGAACCTACACGGGAGCGGCGCCACCGCTTGGCCAAGCGGCCGAGGTAGCTTCTTGCGGGTGGGACCCTCGGACTGGGCAGCCGTATCGGTTTAATCCTCAGACCGGACAGCCTTGCATGGTTCCGCCACCGCAGGATCGCGTTGTCGTTCGTCAGGCGCCGGCTGCTCAATATGCCGCGGCGCCGCCCCAGCCCACCGCTGAGGAACAACGACTGGCCGCGGCCTACCTACGAGAGCGTGAAGCTATGGCCGCACCAACTGGAATCCGCTCGGGCAATGGCGTTACCGGAGTTTCATTCCCATCGGGGGGTGCGAACCCCTCCGCAGATTTGTCACAACTCTCAGCATTGCGTCAGGCACTCGGAACGCAGAATTCTGATGGGAGTGCTGTTGCCTATCTTGGCAAGGCATTGTCTGGCTCGGGCACCAGCCCCGACGGCGATTACGACGGTCAGAATATGCAGAACCGTAAAGAGACCTTTCTCGCGTCAGCGCGATCGCAGAAGATAGAGGATTACCTTCGCTCGACGCGGAGCGCGCCGTTGGGCACGTACGAGATCAAAGCAGGCTGGGAGATCCCTGCTGTTCTCGAGCAGAATCTCAATTCCGATCTCCCCGGCGATTTGAAGGCATTGGTGATGTCGAACGTTTACGATACTGCGACAGGGCGTTATCTCCTGATTCCACAAGGATCGCGATTAATTGGGAAATACGATTCCCGGGTTTCCTACGGTCAGGATGGCGTTCAGGTTGTATGGGATCGTGTCGTGTTTCCCGATGCGTCATCGGTAGATATCAATGGCATGGTCGGGTTGGACTCTCATGGGAACGCCGGGTTGCGGGACACGGTCGATCGACACTACAAGCGGCTTTTTGGTTTCGCGGCAATGACTAGCCTGTTCAGCGCTGCCTTCGATCTTAGCCAGCGTCAGACATATGGAAGTGGCTTGGCGTATCCGAGCATTGGCGATACTGCGAGCGCCTCCGTCGGCCGGGAGATGAGCCAGACCGGCGCTATGATTACCCGCAGAAATTTGAACGTACAGCCAACAATTAAGGTTCCCGTGGGATACAAGTTTACGGTGCGGGTCAACCGGGACATTCTCTTCGAAGGCCCATATCAGCCGATTCAGGCCGATCCTCAACCCCTGGTCCCGGGAGATCCGCAACTACAGCGCCGGACAGCTTTTACGGGTGCGACGGGTCAGCGGTGACGCGCAAGAAATTTACTCGGGTAGGCGAGGCAGGGGTGTGCGATTGTTTTTGAGATTGAATGCTGATGTGAATGAGCGTTTGCGGGTACTACTGCGATATCAAGGAGACCTGTCCCAATATATTGACTAGGCGCTCACGGAGACCGACTTGGATTCCGTGGGCCTTGTCCCAGCGCGGCCTGGAAAGAGGACACCTGGCCTAACCGCTGTGGTTTCGCCCCGTGCAAATTTAGCGCTGCGCTCAAAGGCTAGAGATCGTGGGTGCTCAATTACCGTTCTGGCGAATAGCGCTCTTGGCGCGTGGTTGGACACGGCTAGACGCTCTTCGAGTGATTTAGGGCGGGCCAGAAACTGCTTAAGTCGGCGACGTTTTTTAAGCTTTGAGGCTCGAATTCAAGTACGGTGCTGGGATCACAAAGAGCTCCGCACCGTTCAGTCTGGTCCGAAGGGGGGCTGAGGCTTCGATCGCAGACTTCTCTAGGCGGTTGGAAACAATCTAACCTTCTTGTTTTTGGCGACGTACGGGAAGCGCCAAGTTTTTCTATCGGTAGTTTTTTCGGATTGAAGTACGGTGAAAGGTCGAGACTTCTTCCGTGGAGTTGCACTGGTCAGGCATAAACAGGGCCCCCGACAGGAACATGAATGGTCATAATCTGGAATTCTTCTGCCACCGCACCCCGCGGTACTCCAATCCCCTGCTCAATACGTTCAACGAGTTGGCCGTCGGGGAGCCTGTTGATGTAGGCCTCCGCCTTAGAGACACGAACAACCACATCCACCGTACTTCAATCCGAGTGAGCGGCCATACCTCAATCGGAAGTGCGCCTAGTCCGACTGATCAACAGTTTTGGCGGTCCGCCCATGTTCAACTCTTATTTGTTTCGCTTCAACCGTACTTCAATCCGAGACACCTCTTGCAAAGGGCCTTACTTCAATCCGAGTTCAGGAAGCCGCCCGTTCCGCAGCCCCACCGCCTCGATCAGCGCCCTTTTACCCGTACCGCAATTCGACGTGTCCAGTACCTCAATCCGATTTTGCCCGTTCTTCAATCCGAACCGGCCCGTACTTCAATTAGAAGAATACCGTACCTTGATCCGAGGTAGGTTGCCGTACACAACACATAATAAACAGTTTATTCTAGATAGGATCCTGTCAGAGCTTTTTAGAGCAAGAGTTAGAGTTTCTTTAACATCATCAGAGGCATATGACCTCGGCATCCCGCCATGTGGATGCGATGTACAGCATAGGGGGTGTTCTTGTTGTGGCTTGCAATATCTTGCGGTGAACTTGACAATCGTCTACACTATCAGGAAGCGTGAGAAAGGGTTCCAAAGCAAGGGCTGTCGACGTCTGCCCCAGTGCCGAACCGCGGGCTACGGCCGCTAGAGAGTTCGTGCGAGTGGAGAAGAATCTTGGAACAATAGGATTCTTTACCCCCTCCAAGAGCCGTGCCCAAGGTGAACTCCGAGAAAAAGTGATCCGGTTCAAACGTGAAGTGGGTGGAAAAACGGTTGTTGCTGAAGCAACGATTATTCCATCCGTAACACTTGGGCTTCCGACCACTGCCGACCAGGATAAATATCTAGCTTTCCAGAAAATTGTGAACGACAGACGTACCCAACAAGGGGGCGAAATTTCTAACCCAGTGCGGTTCACATCGAGCGAACTGCTAGCGATATTGGGTGTTGGGCAAGCGGGCAAAAACTACCATGAAGTTTATGAATGGCT
>JBDUEM010000461.1:0-3529 GCA_040002435.1 Bryobacteraceae bacterium | reverse complement strand
AGGTGAGTTCTCTTTTGAATCCCGCGGCGGTGCGATCCTTCCCGATCCCGCCGGTCTTCGTCATGGTGCCCTAACCTGTGGTCTGAAGCGGGATTCATCAGAGCGAGACAAATACAAGTTACGCGAGGTGAACGAAATGAAAGCCGCCTGCTGGCACGGTAAGCATGACATCCGGATCGACAATGTACCCGATCCAAAAATAGAAGATTCCCGAGATGCGATTCTGCGGATCACGTCTACCGCTATCTGCGGGTCTGACCTGCACATTTACGACGGGTTCATTCCAACGATGGAACCCGGAGATGTCCTTGGGCACGAGTTCATGGGAATTGTAGAGGAAGTGGGCAAGAAAAATGGTCTGCGCAAAGGGGACCGCGTCATCATTCCTTTCCAGATCTCTTGCGGACGCTGCCACTATTGCCGGAAGACGCTGACGGCTCTTTGCGACACAACCAACCCGAACGCCGACAAGATGGAGAAGCTGTACGGGCATTCTGCCGCCGGTCTATTCGGGTACTCCCACCTGTACGGAGGCTATCCGGGCGGTCAGGCGGAATATGCACGCGTCCCCTGCGCTGATTTCGGGGCCTTCAAAATACCGGAGGAACTCTCCGATGAAAAGGTGCTGTTCCTGACGGATATCTTCCCCACGGGATTTATGGCCGCGGACAACTGCAACATCCAAGGCGGTCAAACTGTGGCGGTTTGGGGTTGTGGTCCAGTAGGACAGTTTGCCATCCGCAGCGCCTTCCTTCTGGGAGCCGGCCGCGTCATCGCGATCGACAATGTGCCGGAGCGGATGGAGTTAGCCCAACTGGGCGGCGCGGAAGTGCTCAACGATGGAGACAGCGACCTGCAGGAGCGGCTCAAAGAGATGACTGACGGCAGAGGGCCCGATCATTGCATTGACGCGGTAGGCATGGAGGCTCACGGAGCTACCCTGGACGCCATCTATGACCGGGTAAAAACGGCTGTGATGTTGGAAACGGATCGTTCGCACGCTCTGCGTTCGGCCATTCAGGCTTGTGCGAAAGGGGGGACGGTGTCCATCCCGGGCGTCTACGGCGGGTTCCTTGACAAGTTTCCGCTGGGCGCAGCATTCGCCAAGGGCCTGACGCTGAAGATGGGCCAGACTAACGTACACCGCTACCTGCCGCGCCTGCTGGATTACATTGTCAAAGGCGCTATTGATCCGAGCTTCGTTATCACGCACCGGCTATCTCTTGGACAGGCTCCTGAAGGATACAAGACTTTCCAGGAGAAGACGGATCACTGCATCAAGGTGGTCCTGAAACCGCAGACAGAGGCGCCGGCGCCTGCAGCGTAGGGCCCCTGCGAAATCATGTTCCTATCAGCCGGGTGAAAGTCTACAGCAACGTGTAGACCCGCACCCGGCTTGCCGGCTTTCCGAGAAGCGCCATGTTATCTGGTGGAATGTGGGGAGCTCTATCTGCGGGATGGCCGATTGTATTCCAACGTGAGATCGAGAGTCCCCGGCAACGCCCGGCCATCGCGACGAGCCGGTTCGTATTTCCAAGTTTTCGCGGCGTCGCTACTTGCATTAAATATCAGATGAGCAAGCTGCGCACTGACTCCTTGGACGGGTGAAAGCCGCTCCACCTTGGTAACGTTGCCATGATCATCAACGGTTATACGCAGCCCCACTTTCAATACGCCGCTGATCTGGCGCCTCACCTCGTCAGACATGACTACGGGTGACCGGGCCAGTAGCTTTGCGGGCTCCGTGGGAGCTTCGGTGACGGTGGCTCTTGGCGGTACGATGGCGGCCACAGGAGCCGATGCCGGGGCCGGAGAAGTGAGGGGCACCGGTGGTCCGCCGCGGGCGAGATCGACTGCCTGCGGATGGAGAGTCGGGGCAGACACGGCGGCGGGGTCCGCTGGACGATCGGGCGGCGGCTGGACGGAGCGGGCGATGGCGGGCGCGGGCACTGATGCGGGCGCTTTTATCTGAACGGCGGGCTGCGGCTCGGGGGCTACCACCGGTACAGCGGGCTTCCCGGAAGCTTTTTGCGGCCTATCCGTGACGTTTGCGACGGATGCAGCCGGAGCCGGGAGCGCCGGTGGCGCAGGATCGTCCTTCGGAGGAGGGAGGGCATTGGAAGGCAATGCCGAACGCGAGCCATTGAGCACGTGCGTAGAGCTGCGGTAAGTGATATTGCCTTCGATATTCACTTCCATCTCGATCTTGACGTCGTCGCTGCGGGGAACATAAAGGATACTGCCGGTTCTTAGCTCAGAGGACTCCAACGGGATCAGCCGGATCTTTTGGCCGTCGGTAACTGTGATCGCACCGTTTTGAGCGCCCTTGACGGCGATGGAGTCTTGATTCCAGACGATGCGCAGGGCTCCGCTGTTCTCGACGCTTGCCTGGAGTTTGAGGTCATTGGCGGCGACAGAATTTGCCGGCGATAAACGACCGGCAGTGTACATCCAACCAACCAGCAGCAAAACGCAGACCATTGCAGCCACTGCGGCGAACAGCCACGGGGACCTGCCAGAGGCCGCCTTGGGCGAGGAGACTCGGGTGAAAGCTGCGGCTCCCACTTCGGGTAAGGGTAATTCACGCATGCGCACGGAAGGAGGCTCTGGCAATGCGGCGCCAGCGGGCGCTATTGGCGCCTCCAACAAAGTATCGAGTGGGAGTATTTTGAACGGGGTGTCTTCCTGGATGAGGCGGTCTTTGGAAACAAATACCAGAGCCTCCCCCAGATTCGGGCGTATCAAGAGGAAAATTTCCGGGGAGCCGGAGAGCATGTGAGAGGCGTCGGACACCTCGACCTTCGAAGGGTGCCTGGATGTCCCAGACTCAATCCTGTAGCATCCGACCTGATAGGTCTTTTTGCCGGGAAGCGGGCGCCAGCGCTCTGAGGCTTTTTGAATGGTCTCTCTGAGCGACGCCCTATCGGAATCCGAATCGGGACGGCAGGGTTTGAGATCTTCGACCGTGAGTAATTCTCCGTTGGTATGACCGAGGTTCCCTACTAAGAAGCCGATTTCCCAGGCGGCAGATGCTCCGGAACGATCGATTGACTCCAAGATGCTCTTTAACACTGCTGCGTTGATCCGAACGTGGACCTGCGTCCCGTGCACCTCGGCGATGAAGGAGAAGGAGGACGGAGGGTGGGCGCTTGCAGTTCGGGCGCTGACTGCTGGATCGGGCGGGATCAAAGTTACCTCTTTTTGGGATTCCTAACCTTTGATGCGAAATTACAACAATGATTTCGTGTTTGGAAGCCGGAGGCGCATCTTGCACGGATACAGTTAGATTTTTCCGCCATTCATTTTTCTCGACAAGACGGAGAGTCAGTTCTGCGCGTACACGCGCAAGTCGGCCATCTGATGATGCAGAGTCGAATCACGTGAACGGAGTTATAATTAATTTCAATGGCCAAACAGTTCTTGACGCCGGTCGGCAGAACGACGTTGACTGCGGACATTTGCCGGAAGCTTGCCAACCATTTGATCCGGGGTGATTGGCAGGAAGGCGAAAAGATTCCCGCGGAGAGAG
>JBDUEM010000460.1:0-3558 GCA_040002435.1 Bryobacteraceae bacterium | reverse complement strand
AACAGGACATTTCTATTTGGCAGAGATTAGGACATTTCTATTTGGCGTTGACATCAGGTAAACAGACGGGAGGATTTTCAGGTAACAGGCGCGGAGGGTTTTCGCGAGGGCCTTTCGACCCCCGCGAAGATAGATCGTTTAAAAGAGGAGTTTCAAGCCGAACTGCTGTTGCCGCATGTTGGAAGCGAGGCCGGTAATTGCACCGAAGCTCGTCGAACCCGGAACAAACGTACTGTTCGGATTGCTGAAGTTCGGGTGATTTAAAGTATTGAACGTTTCCCAACGGAACTGCATTTTAAACCGTTCCGTGATGTTGAAGTTCTTGAAGAGGCTCCAGTCAAAGTTGACCAGGCCCGGACCGCGCAGGAAATTGCGCGGCGTATTGCCGTATGTATAAAGCGCCGGAAGCGTGAAGGCGCTCAGGTTGACGCACTGGGTCAGTTTCCCGCTGCCACAGTCGGCCACGGGCGCCGTACCGGAATAGTTCGCGCGTTGCGTCCCCTGACCAACGTTCGCCTGGTCCGCGGAGATCGTCGCGGAAAAGGGAAGGCCGGATTGCGCGGTTGTGATGCCGTTGGTCTGCCACCCTGCCAGCACCGTCTTGATCAGCTTATTGTCGCTACCCTTGAAGAACGGAAGCTCGTAGTTGTAGCTGGCCACGAAACGATGCCGCACGTCCCAGTTCGCCAGGCCGTAATCAAGCCGCCAGTTGTAGGGATTCATCACATTCGACCCGCCGTTGGAATCCGTGCTCACGTCCAGTGTTTTCGAGAATGTATAGCTGGCAAGCATCGTCAGTCCTTTGAAACCATTCTGGCGGTAAACCAGGCTCAGTCCCTGGTAGTTGGAGACAAGATCGTTCTGGATGACGCGGATCACGCCGAACAAAGGGTTCGGGCGGCGGTCGTTAACCGCACCCGGCCCCGGTGCCGGTGTATTCGGATAAAAGCTGCGATCAAGATGATACGCGTGATTGCCCAAATACTCCACGCCAAATCCAGCCGTGCGCCACAGGCCCCGCTCTAGACTAAAGCTCCACTGGTTCATCGCCCCGTTTGGAAGATATGGGCTTACCGTGAAAGCATTGGGCCTGCTATTTGTCGATCCGCCGGCCGCGGGAAGCGGATTTGCGAACGTCAGCGCGGTTGACGGCAGAATCCCGCTAACCAGCGAATTGTTGAACGTAAAAATGGTGGCAAACGGCGGATTGGTGGTTGCCAGCGTATAGCTGTTCATCTGATTCGGGTTGTAGTAAACACCGAAACCGCCGCGGACCACGAACTTCGAAGGTAGCCGGTAGGCGAAGCCGAAACGCGGTCCCCAGTTGTTGTGGTCGGGATTGTTGTAAGGGATCTTCTGCGGAACGGTGGAAGGAATGAAAGCTGTTTGCGCGGGGTTCAGAATGGTGCCGTTTCCCGTGGTGGATTCAGGCACCGTCGGCAGTTCGTAGCGCAGCCCCAGAGTGAGGGTCAGGTTGCTGGTCACCTGCCACTTGTCCTGCACGAAGAAGCCATAGCGCCACTGCTCGCCGCCTCCCGGATAGAGCTGGCCGGGAGTAGTGATCGCCTGCGGAATCCCAAGCAGAAAATCGGCTGGAGCAAACCCGGAGAGCTGCCCGTTGAACGTGAAACCGCCGCGGGGATTATTGTTCGCCGTACGGTTGGTAATTACCTTGCGGCTGTCAATCCCGGCGGAGATATTGTGGGCCGCCTTCACGAAACTCGTCGTGTTGGAGATCTGGTACGTCTTATCGTTCTGGAACCAGTTGGTCGAACTCTGGTTATCGGCGCCAATCGAAATGAAGTTCGTGATTCCGATTGCAGGCAGGCCGGGGTTGGTATCCGAAGTGGGAAAACCGGGGATTCCCAACGCCGTTCCCGCAGTCGATGGATAGGCTCCTCCCGGCGTAAAGAAATTAAGGGAATCGATAGTCGTGTATTGCCGGCCAAACCGGAAATCATTCACGATAGAAGAACTGAAAATACGCGTGTAGCCGACCACAAAATTGCGGTCGCCTACAGGCTGGTTATAGCCGTTATACGGATTGGCATTTTCGTTCACCAGCTTTGTATCTTCGTAGGAATAGCGGAAGAAGAAGCGATTCCTTTCTCCCAGCGTCTGGTCCAGCCGCCCCAAATACTGGTCGGTGGTGTTGTTGGCCGGCGCGTTGCGGATGAAATTATTCGTGAAGGCATTCACAGTTCCGCCGTTAGTCGGCAGCGGCATGTATTGCAGGGCCTTGATCGCCTGCGGAGAAAGGCGGCTCGCAGGGACCACATTACCCGGAAATGCGATGCCGGTGTACGGATCCTTAACCACCACTGAGGTCTCGCTGAAATCGCCGGCGCGCATCTTCGGAGTCAGCACACTGGCAACGGTCGGGATCTGCGTCCCTGAGCGCAGAGACTCCCATCCAAACATAAAGAACGTCTTGTTCTTACCGTTATAGACCTTGGGAATCACAACGGGACCATTGAACTGAACGCCATACTGATTCTGCCGCAAGGGCGGCTTATTTTGACCTTTCGCGGTGAAGAAGTTCTTCGCGTCCAGCTTATCGTTGCGCAGAAATTCGAACAAAGCTCCGTGAAAGTCGTTGCCGCCGCTTTTGGTAATCATGTTGATCTGCACGCCCAAATAGCCGCCATACTGCGCGGGATAGGTTCCGGTCTGCACCTGCACTTCCTGAATCGCATCGACACTGGGCCGATAGGTGGTGGTCGTGATCAGGTTGTTCATCAGACTCACACCGTCCAGGGATACACTGTTGGTGATCTCACGCAACCCGGCTCCAATGTATCCTTCCCCGCCGCCCGGATTACCCGTTGGCGTTTTCAGCCCCGGAATCACGCCCGGTGTCATGGCAGCAAGCTTGATAGGATTGCGGCCGTTCAATGGCAACTCCGTCGTAGACTTGGTCGTGATTAACTCGCTCATCGACGCGTCATCGGTCTTGATAGGTGGGATATCGGCGGTGATTTCCACCGTCGTGTCCACGGAGCCTACCTTGAGCGAAAAATCGGCGCGCGCGGTCTGGTTGGTGCTCACCGCAACATCCTTCTGGCTGGTTGTGGCAAAGCCGGCCATTTGAACGGACACCGTGTAGACCCCGGCTTTCAGAAACTGAAATTCGTAAGTCCCAATTTCAGTAGATGTGGTATTTAAGGTTTCACCCGTCTCCTGGTTACGCGCGGTAACCTGGGCAATGGTAATAGCGGCCCCCGTGCTATCGGAAATCTTTCCGACAATGGACGTATTGGTGGCAAGTTGCCCCAAAACGGGTAAAACTGTTGAAAGTAAAGCAAATAAAGTGCTGTAACAGCGACTCATAGGTACTGCCTCCCATAGCAATTAGTAAAAGATAGACGCTCCGGCAGTCAAAACGCTTCAGCATTCCGTCTTCCCTCCCGGCAAAGCCCGTTATTAACTGAAACGGGAGCCTGCCCAGGAAGTTGCGGTACACACTATGGGCTCTCAACATTCACCGGGGAATCGGTCGGGGGTATACACGATGACGTTGAACGAGCGCGATTCGAAGCTGTCGAGCGCGTGCGCGTC
>JBDUEM010000459.1:0-3613 GCA_040002435.1 Bryobacteraceae bacterium | reverse complement strand
TATTTGAAAAGGCCGCGGTGTTGTGTGCAGAATAGTCAATGGCAACTATGCGACGCAGCACCACCGCCATCCTTGCCGCTATCTTCTTCTGTGCCGCCGCAAGTGCATGGGTCGATCCAAAGGAAGAGAGCTTCATCGGCAATCGCCGCGCCTGGTGGGCCTTTCAGAAGCCTGTCCATCATCCGGTGCCGTCCCTCAAAGATCCGTGGGTGCGCACTCCGATCGACGCCTTTCTGCTGGAAGCGCTCAGCGCAAAAAATCTGAAGCCGTCTCCTCCGCTCAGCAAGGAACACCTGCTGCGCCGCGTCACCTTGGACCTGACCGGCCTGCCTCCCACGCCCGCGGAGATCGACCAGTTCCTCGCCGACCGTTCGCCAGACGCCTATGCGAAGCTGGTCGACCGGCTGATGCAATCTCCGCAGTACGGTGAGCGCTGGGCCCAGCGCTGGCTCGATGTGGTCCGCTATGCCGACACCAACGGCTATGAACTGGACCTGGAGCGTCCGCACGCCTGGCGTTATCGCGACTACGTGGTGCAGAGCTTCAATCAGGACAAGCCGTACACACTCTTCGTGAAGGAGCAGATCGCCGGGGATGAGCTGTATCCGCGAAGCTACGAAGCGTTGATCGCCACCGGCTTCCATCGCGCCGGTCCAATCCACCTGGTGGGCGGCAATCAGGACGAAGAAGCGAACCGGCAAGAGGTAGTGAGCGAAATGTCCGGCGCCATCGGATCCGTGTTTCTGGGTATGACCATCGGCTGCGCCAAGTGTCACAACCATAAGTTCGATCCCATCCTGCAGGCGGACTACTACCGCATGCAGGCCATTTTCGCATCCACCGAAGCCAAGGATGTAGACCTTTCCACCGAGGAAGAGCGCGCACAGCATGCCGCGGCGGTGAAGGCATACGAAGAACGGCTGAAGCCCATCAACGAACAGATCGCCGAGATCGAAAAGCCGTACCGCGAGAAGATCAAAGCTGAGAAGACAGCGCTGCTGGAACCGAAACTCCGCGAAGCTTTGCAGACCCCGAAAGAGAAGCGAACGGAAGAACAAGCGCGGTTGGCCAAAGATGCGCAAGCGCAAGTGGGCTCTTCCTGGGATGAGGTGCTGGCGGTCCTATCCGCACCCGACCGCGAGCGGCGCACCGCTCTTCGCAAGCGCCTTCACGAAATCGAACTCACCGAACCAGAGCCTCTTCGTACTGCTTATGCAGTTCAGGACGGCGCGCATGCGCCTCAGGCCTATATCCTGAAAATCGGCGACGCGCATCAGAAGCTTGCTCCTGTGGAACCTGGCCTGCCATCGGTGCTGTCAGTCAATAACGGCGGTGTCACTAAGGACGCGTGCAGCCGCAGATCCGCGCTGGCAAATTGGCTTGCCTCCGACGATCACCCTCTCACCGCGCGAGTCATGGTGAACCGCATCTGGCAGTTCCGCATGGGCGCGGGTCTGGTGCGCACGCCGAACGATTTTGGAAGGCTCGGCGTGCGTCCCACGAATCCGAAGCTGCTGGATTGGCTGGCCACCGAATTCATGGCGAATCACTGGAGCGTGAAGGCAATGGACCGCATGATTGTGCTGTCCAGCGCGTACATGCAGTCTGCCTCTGACGATCCGCGCAAGTCGAAGATTGATCCGGACAATACGACGTATTGGCGGGCCAACCGGCGGCGGCTGGAAGGCGAAGCGATCCGGGATGGCGTGCTCGCTGCTTCGGGGAAGTTGAATCCCCGGATGGGTGGAGTTCCGGTAAAGGTTCCCATCGACCAGGAAATCTACGATTTGATTTTCAGCGAGGCCGAACCGGACAACCTCTGGCCGCTGCTGCCGGACGAGAACGAATACTACCGCCGCAGCCTGTATCTCTTAAACAAGCGGACCGTTCGCTTGCCCATGCTGATGAGCTTCGACCAGCCGGACACGATGACTTCCTGTCCCATCCGGCCCACGAGCACGCACGCCCTGCAAGCTCTCACCCTCATGAACAGCGAGTTCATGCACAAGCAATCGCAAGCTTTCGCCAAGAGGCTGGAAGGGGAATGCGGTGCGGATCGCGGCTGTCAGTTGAAGCGGGCTTACAAGCTGACGCTGGCGCGGTTGCCGGCGGCGAATGAAATGAAAATGGCGAATGAGTTTTTCGCCGCCGATGGATCGATGCCGGACTTCTGTCTGGCCCTGCTGAATCGCAATGAATTCATCTATATTCCCTGAGCATTTCCGCACCCGGCGCGATGTTTTGCGCGGCGCAGCACATGGTTTCGGCGCACTCGCCCTGCAGCACATGCTGGCGGCTAAGGAGCGCATCAATCCGCTCGCGCCTAAGAAGCCCCACTTTGAAGGGAAGGCGAAGTCCGTCATCTTCCTGTATATGGTGGGCGCGCCAAGTCATGTGGATACCTTCGATCCCAAGCCGCTGCTGAAGAAGTTCCAAGGCCAGAAACTCCCGGACAGCTACGGCCGCATCGAGAGCCAGTTCACCAAAGGAGACGACCCGCTTCTTTCCTCGCCCTGGGAGTTCAAGAAACACGGGCAGTCCGGAATGGACGTGTCCGCGCTGTTTCCCCACGTAGCGCAGTGCGTTGACGATATCTGCTTCGTTCGCAATTTCTACACCGAGAGCGTAGTCCACGCGCCCGCGATGTATCAGGTTCATACCGGACGAATTCTGATGGGCTACCCAAGCATGGGTTCGTGGGTGACGTATGGGCTCGGCAGTGAGAGTGAGAATCTCCCGGCGTATGTAGTGATGCCACAGCCGGAGGGAACACCGGAAGGCGGCACGCCCTGTTGGGGCTCCGCGTTTCTTCCGGCCGTGTATCAGGGGACGCTGCTTCGAAGCGGTCCGAATCCAATTCTGAATCTGAAGCCTCCGGAAGGCATGACTGCGAAACGGCAGCGGGCCACGCTCGATCTGCTGCAGAAGATGAACGATCTGGATACCGCACCAACCGATTCCGAGATGGCCGCGCGCATCAGTTCGTATGAGCTCGCATTCCGCATGCAGAGCCACGCGCCGGAGGCGGTCGATCTCACCAAGGAGTCCGAGGCTACACGGAAACTGTACGGGCTGGATCAAAAGCATACCGCCGATTTCGGCACGCGATGCCTGCTGGCGCGGCGCATGGTGGAGCGCGGTGTGCGGTTCGTGCAACTGTATTCGGGCGGCGGCCCGGTGAGTATTCAGTGGGACGCGCACAAGGATCTGGTAGCCAATCACGAGAAGATGTGCGGCCTGACGGATCAACCGGTCGCCGCGCTCTTGAAAGATCTGAAACAGCGCGGACTGCTGGATTCGACGCTGGTGGTATGGGGCAGTGAATTTGGACGGCTGCCGATGTCGCAGAGCGGCAACGGACGCGATCACAACCCGCATGGGTTCACTATGTGGTTCGCGGGCGGCGGTGTGAAGGGCGGGCAGGTGGTCGGCGAGACCGACGAGATGGGTCTGCGGGCGGTGGATGGACATCCGATGCGCGATTTCCACGCCACCATTCTGCATGCGCTGGGGCTGGAGCAAAGTCAGCTCTGGTATTTACACAACGGGCGTCACGAAAAACTCACAGACTTCGGCGGCAGCGTCATCAGCAAAGTTTTTACTTAAACGGTTG
>JBDUEM010000458.1:0-3616 GCA_040002435.1 Bryobacteraceae bacterium | reverse complement strand
CCGGCTGGATGGCCTTCTTCTGCGTCTACATGATGCGCATCGCGCTGGAGCTTTCAAAAGACAACAAAACCTATCAGGGCCTGGCTACCAAATTTTTTGAGCACTTCATTTACATCGGCGCCGCCATGAAGAACATGGGCGGCCGCGAGTTTCAACTCTGGGACGAAAAGGACGGCTTTTTCTACGACGTGCTGCGGTATCCAAACGGTGAGTTCCACCGTTTCCGTGTGCGGTCGCTGGTGGGCCTGATCCCTCTGTTCGCCGTGGAGGTCATAAGCACCGCCGAATTGCAGGAGCATCCGGAATTCCTCGAGAACATCGATTGGTTCGTGCGAAATCGTCCCGACCTGACCCGCCATGCCTGCTCCATGCCGAAGAAGCCGGACGGGCCCGGGCTCATTCTTTCCATCGTAGATGAGAACCAGCTCAAGCGCCTCTTGGAAAGAATCTGGAACCCCGACGAATTTCTATCGCCCGCGGGCATTCGCAGTCTCTCCGCCTATCATCGCGAGCACCCGTTCATTTTCGGCAACAGCCGGGTTGGCTATGAACCTGCCGAAGAGGCTCTCAAACTGAAGGGCGGCAACTCCAATTGGCGCGGTCCCATCTGGTTCCCGACGGCATATCTGATCGTCGAATCGCTGGTCAAATTCGGAGACGCGTACGGCCCCGGTTTCGGCATCCCTGCCACGCCGAAGAGGATGGCCGAAGAAATCGCGACAAGGCTCATTCATCTGTTCTGCCGCAATGAACAGGGCCGCAGGCCCGTCTTCGGTGCCACTGAGAAATTCCAGACCGATCCTCATTGGCAGAATCTGCTGCTGTTCTACGAGCACTTCCATGGAGACAATGGCGCAGGCATCGGCGCCAGCCATCAAACCGGCTGGACGTCTCTGGTGGCCAATCTAATTGACGAGTGGCGAAACTAACGGCTGGAAATCAACTGGTGAATTCCGAGCGTACCGTTGACGGGTTTCTCTTTGCTCCAATCGTGATAGTCGTGGCACTCAAAACACCTTGACTCGGCCGCATTCGCCGCACCCGGCCGGTGGCATTGCTGGCAGGTCTCAATCCCCGGCAGCAGAATATCGGCAGCATCCTTGCTGGCGGCCGCCTTCACGTGGCACGATTCGCAATTCACCAGCCGGTGGGCTCCATGGTCGAACCGCGCGCTCTTCATCCAGCGCGCGTTGATCGCAGCCTTGGGCACCTGCGGCACCTTCATGCCGGCTACATAAATCAGGCGGTGGCACTCTTTGCAGGTCTTCCACCAAAGCAGTTGCTCGGCTTCCCCCATCATTTGCGAAACCCATTCGGCGGCATTATGAGGGGGCGGCAGCGGGGGCCGGCGTGGAATGCGCTGATCCAGAACCACGGTATGAATCTCGCCCGGATGCAGCGCTATGTACTCGGTGAATTTCTTGAACATCGCCTCGCGAACCATCTCGGGCTTCTTGTGCGGCACGGCGTCCTTGAACCGCTCATCGAATCCCAGCGGATGGCAGCCGGAGCAATGTTCGTTGAAGTTAACCGGCGCCATATAAGACCGCCGCGAAACATGCGGGCTGACACCTGCCTGCGGCCCAGTCACAACCTGGTCGGAAGGCTCCACCTGGCCATAAGGCAGTTCCCGCGTCACACTGGCCGACTGGTGGCAATCGGCGCATCGCATCTGCACGTTCGAACCCCGCGGGCCCCGCAAGTCCTTTTTCAGATGGACCTGGTGGTTGAACTTAATGCTGCCCATGTCATGCTTGCCGGCACGCACAGCCGCAAACTGAGGATGGCCCCTGCTAAAGCTGCTAATGTTCGCGGCCACTCGCAACTTGCCGCTCTTGGTTTTCAAATCGCTGTGGCATTCCGTGCAGCCGGCGTCGTTCACGCGGGCCAATGACGTCTGACCGCTGTGTTCCACATGGCAGGTGGCGCAGTCCGGCGTGAAGACTTGCTGCGCCTGATGCACCGGTCCATCATGGCAAGCCTGGCACGACTGCTCCGTCACCTTGGCCGAAAACTTGCCCGTACTGGAATGGCACGCCGCACAGTTCTGGCCGAACACGGCATGGGACGACTTGATAGGCCCGCTCGAATAGACCGCCGGATTCCCCGCCATGGCATGCCACGCCAGCCAGGACAATCCCGCGATCGTAACGAGGATAGTCAACAGACGCCGCCATTGAGCGATCGGGAAGACGCGCTTGAAGTAGTCGCGATTGATGCGCTGTGCGAGATTTTTAGTGGTACGCGTCCGCCTCGGCATCCGTCTCCCCTAGTAGCGCAGCGCCATCACAGCGTGCACCCCTCCCAATACCAGCAGCACAATCGACAGCGGAACGTGCACCAGAAGCCACCCATGCAGCCAGCGGTACATCCGTGCCTGCCGGGTCAGTTGCCGCTCTTCCTCGCAGATACTTTCCAGATCGGTAATCACTGTGTGGATGGAAGACGGCAGCATCCGGCGCAGCGAAGCGAAGATCTCAGCCGACCGCTGCGGTTCCCGCAACTCCGCGCCGGGCGCCTCCGGATTCGCGAAGAATGGCCGCATCGTGCTGATGTACAGTTCGCGGAAGTGCTCCTTTTCCTCCTGCTCAATCTCTACCAGAGGCACCACGGCCACCATGGTGTCCACATCGGAGTTGGGGCCGTCCAGCGCACCGAAAACGGACGTGGCCAGGTTCTCCGCCTCATCGCGCAGTTGCTCGCGGACGTGCGGAATTTCCTCGTAGATGGTTTCCAGCGGAACGCGCTGCGTCATCAGTCGCGGCAAGTAATGCTGCAGCACAGCGCCCACCAAGCCGCT
The DNA here is from genome assembly GCA_040002435.1 of Bryobacteraceae bacterium. Taxonomy (GTDB): domain Bacteria; phylum Acidobacteriota; class Terriglobia; order Bryobacterales; family Bryobacteraceae; genus JANXXV01. The sequence goes on along the minus strand of JBDUEM010000458.1, from coordinate 816 downwards.
GACCACCACAATGAACAGCAGCGCCATTAAAACCGCCGTCAGCGGGCCGCGCCACGCGAAGCCGCCATGAAACAGGATCATGGGAAAACTAAGCAGCCCCAGCCAGAGATGGCCGCGCATCCAGGTCTTGGCCCTTCCCACTCGCCAGATGGGGACTTTCTTTCGTGCGCCCAGCAGCCCCGCGAACAGCATGAATGCATATCCAACGATGCCGTAGACCAACCCGAGGAAACTTCCGCCCTTGGGTCCGCCGGGCGCGGTCATCGCGTAAGGCAGATACATCACCGTACTGATGCCGAGAATCACGAGACTGATGATCAGCCAGGGGCGGTGAGTCTTATCGATGCGCATCCCCGGCTCCTACAGCCTCTCCGGCACGCCCGGCTTTGCTGTCAGATTGAAAAATTTCAGAGGATCCACGCGGTGCGCCGCATCGTGCGGACAGGCGTACACGCAACTGGGCTCCTCGTGTTCCATGCACAGATCGCACGACGTGGCTTTTTGCTTCACCACCGCCACCGTCCGCTGCGGAGCCAGCGGGTCCGGTTCGTTCACCGTGAACGGATGCATGTTGATGTTGCCGTACGGGCAGTTCTTGGCGCACAAGCCGCACCCGATACACCAGTCTTCAATGTAGATTTCCAGCGAATTGCGGCGCCGGATGGACCCCACCGGGCAGCCCACCATACACAGCGGATCGCGGCACTGCCGGCACGAAGTCGGCACCAGGTAATGGTCGAAGCGCAATCCTTCGCGGATCAGCCGCGTCACGCCGTCGTGCGAATCGGCGCAGGCCTTCACGCAATTATCGCAGCG
>JBDUEM010000457.1:0-3722 GCA_040002435.1 Bryobacteraceae bacterium | reverse complement strand
TAACGGTGGATGGGGCGAAGTGCGCAAGCGGGACGGTTCCATCATCAAGCAATAAGATAACTTCACCCCATGTTTTCGACCGGGCTCAGGCTGGCTGCGCCGACAGGATGACTTTCACGGCGCCGTTCTGTTTCATGTTCGGTCGTTTGAGGTGGATCGTGCTGGTTTGCGTCTTTGGTTTCATTCCGGGCGTCAGATCAAACTCGACGACGGCTTGCCCGTAGTCGTCTTGTCCCAGCGTGCCTTTGTCCACTTCTGTGACGTCGACCGTAAAACGTTTGCTGAGCGTCCCGGAGTCCACGCTATAAGTGGCGATCTCGCGGTTGATTGTATAGGGCAGTCCCTTCTTGTCCACCTTCGCGCTGGAATTCAGCGCGGGCCACACCATTTGGTGTGTGCCCTCCTGGACTTGCACGCGCAACTCGAAATCGCCCTCGCCCACACCTTGCCCTTCCGTTACCTGAATGCTCTCCAGATCCACACGAATGTTGCTCATTTTATTTCTCCTTTTTAATTGGAAGGTTTCCACCCGGCTATGCCGTTGATTTCTCCTTCTGTCCATACATAGGCGAATGGCGGGAAAACGGCTCAAGAACGCAAGGTTGGATATCATGGGTGGGGCGGATGCGAATAACTTCGGTCCGGTGTTGCGATACACCTACTTTCTTTTTGTGGTATCCTGACATCGTACATAAATTTAAACGATTAAGGTAAGACGAGGGGTTTTCACTCTAGCATGGCACTGGCGGCTGTTCTGAAATCGGAAGTAATTTCCAAATACAAAGTTCACAAGACCGATACCGGTTCGTCTGAGGTGCAGATTGCAATCCTGAGCCAGCGTATTCTACAGCTCCAGGACCATTTCAAAGCTCATGGCAAAGATCACCATTCACGCAGAGGTCTGCTGATGATGGTGGCCCGGCGCAGGCGTCTGTTGAAGTATCTCAAGGAGCGAACTCCGGAACGGTACAAGACGCTTATCCTGAGCCTCGGCATTCGCCGCTAGCAGCTAACAGAGTGAGCTCTTAAAGGTGCAGACGGCTGTTGGCGTCTGACAACCGCTCCCCGGTGGAGCGGCCCATCCTCCACGATTTACTCCCAGTCTCCTCTTAATCCGATGCAGCCGTAATTGCGGCTGCGATTGGAGGATTTTCCCGACATGGTTCACACCGTCGAAATCGATCTGTATGGTCGAAAGATAACAATAGAAACAGGAAAGATGGCCAAACAGGCCAACGGCGCGGTCGTCGTCAGCTCCGGCGAGTCAGTGGTTCTCGTCTCGGCTTGCGCGAACGAAGAGCCGAAGCCCAATGCGAGCTTCTTTCCCCTCACGGTAGATTACCGTGAATACACCTACTCCGCCGGACGATTCCCCGGCGGCTTCATCAAGCGCGAAGGCCGGCCCTCGGAAAAAGAAATTCTGACCAGCCGCATGATTGACCGTCCCATCCGCCCCCTGTTTCCGGAGGGCTTCTCCTGCGAAACTCAAGTGATCGGAATGGTTCTCTCCGCTGACCCGGACCGGGATCCCTCCACCCTGGCAATGGTTGGCGCGTCCGCTTCTCTGGCAATCTCCGAAATTCCCTTTCATCATGTTCTTGGCGCCGTCCGCGTCGGCATGGTGGACGGTAAACTGATCGCGAATCCCTCCTACGAAGAAACCAAAGCCTCCAAGCTGAACATCGTTGTTTCCGGCACCGCCCACGGCATCGTGATGGTGGAAGCGGGCGCCAGCGGAGTAACGGAAGAAGAGGTCCTGAAGGCGATCGAGTTTGGCCACGACTGCTGCCGCAAGATCATCACCGGTATTGAAAGCCTGGTAAAGCTCTGCGGCAAGGCGAAGCGCTCCTACACGCCGCCGGTGGTTAATGAAGAGCTTCTGGGCACGATTTCCGCCGCGTATCGCGTGGATCTGACCGATGCGATGAATACCGGAAAGTATGCGAAGATCGACAGCTATCATCGCATTGCGGAACTGAAGAAAAAGTCCCTCGAAGGCCTTGAGCCGGAGAAGGTGGACGAAGCCAAGAAAATCTTCGACATTTTGAAAGAGCGGATCTTCCGCGACGAAATGTTGAAGGCCCGCCGCCGTCCCGACGGCCGCGCCTTCGACGAAATCCGCGACATTACCAGTGAAGTTGGTATTCTGCCGCGTACCCACGGTTCGGCACTCTTCACTCGTGGAGAGACTCAGGCGCTGGTCACGGCTACCCTCGGCACCAAAGACGATGCGCAGCGAATCGAACTGTTGGACTCTTCGGAAACCAGCAAGCGCTTCATGCTGCATTACAATTTCCCGCCGTTTAGCGTTGGCGAAGTCGGCTTCATGCGCGGCGCCGGTCGCCGCGAGATCGGTCATGGTGCTTTAGCGGAACGCGCGCTTGCCGCTGTGATCCCCGATGAGAAGTCTTTCCCCTACACGCTGCGCGTGGTGAGCGACATCCTGGAATCGAACGGTTCCAGCTCGATGGCCTCGGTTTGCGGCGCTACCTTATCCCTGATGGACGCCGGTGTGCCGATCTCGGCTCCGGTGGCCGGCATCGCGATGGGCCTGGTGAAGGAAGGCGATGCGTACGCCATTCTGACGGACATTGCGGGCGCTGAAGATCACTACGGCGACATGGACTTCAAGGTCGCTGGAACCAAGGCGGGCATTACGGCCCTGCAGATGGACATCAAGGTTCCGAACGTCACGACGATCATCATGAAGGAAGCGCTCGAGCAGGCCCGCAAGGCTCGGCTCTTCATTCTGGACAAGATGATTTCGGTGATGCCGGAATCGCGCAAGCAGCTTTCGCAGTATGCGCCGCGCATCTTCACTTTGACCATTCCTACCGATAAGATTCGCGAACTGATCGGACCTGGCGGCAAGGTGATCCGCGGAATCGTGGAACAGACCGGCGTCAAGATCGACGTGGACGATGACGGCACGGTGAACATTTACGCCACCGACGGCGAATCGGCAAACCGCGCGATCCAGATGGTGACCGACATCGCCGCAGTGGCCGAAGTGGGCAAGACCTACCTGGGCAAGGTTGTACGGCTGGTGGACTTCGGCGCCTTCGTCGAGATCTTCCCTGGCACGGACGGCCTGCTGCATATCAGCGAAATTTCAGAGAGCCGCGTGAAGGAAGTACGCGACGAACTGAAGGAAGGCGACCAGATCATGGTCAAGGTTTTGGCGCTGGAAGGCAACAAGATCAAGCTGAGCCGGAAGGCGATTCTGAAGGAACAGCGCGAGAAGTTGAAGCGGGAAGAACAGCCCACCACTTAAAGCGGGCAGCGAACAGGGCGCAAGTATACAAACCTGCGCCCTTTTTGCGTTTAGCCTTTCAATCCGTCCAACACTCCCCGCATATAGGCAAAACTCTTCTGCATTCCGGGAAGAGGCGCGTCGGCCTGCACTTCGTATTCCAGCATGACTCCGCCCTTATAGTTCATTTTCTTTAGCTGTTTGAACAGCGCCACGATCGGGATGACGCCATCGCCCACCGGAACCTGGCTATCCTTATCCGATAGATTTTTTAAGTCTTTGACGTGCATGTCGTGCAGCCGCGGGCCGGCTTCTTTCGCGGCGGCGATGATGTCCGATCCGGCGCGCACCGAATGGCCGATATCCATGCAGAGCCCCATGCGCGGGTCCATATTCTTCACCGCCGACAACACACTCTCCGGGGAAGGGAAGTGCTTGTCCTCGGGGCCGTGATTGTGGATGGCTGCTT
>JBDUEM010000456.1:0-3737 GCA_040002435.1 Bryobacteraceae bacterium | reverse complement strand
CAGAAGCGTCCGGCCAGTTTCGGCGAGGCGAAATATCAGTTCGTGAACGAAGATTCCCGGCTGTTGGGTACCAAGCGCACCTTCACCAAACACGGCAAGAGCGGCATCGAAATCTCGGATCTGTTTCCCCATACCGCCGAGTGCGCCGACGATCTTGCGGTCATCCGGTCCTGCCATGGGGACATGGTGGTCCACTCCGCGGCCCAATATCAACTGTTCACCGGCCGTGTAATTCCCGGTTTTCCCAGCATGGGCGCCTGGACTCTATATGGTCTGGGATCGGAGAGCGATTCCCTGCCCGCCTATGTCGTCATGCCCGACCCGCACGGGGCACAGGAAGCGGGCCAACCGATGTACGGCAACGGCTTTCTCCCCGCCATCTACCAGCCGACGATGTTCCGGCCCGGCGATAAACCGGTACTGAACCTCGACCTGCCCAAGGGCGTTACCATGGCGGAGCGAAAGAAGACGCTCGACTTCCTCAAGGGTTTGAACGAAGCCAACATGGCCGCCGGGGATGCGGAGTACGCCGCGCGCATTAACGCCTATGACCTGGCTTTCAAGATGCAGACGGAGGCTCCCGCCATCTTCGATCTCTCCACCGAACCGCAGGAAACGCTGGATATGTACGGCATCGGCAAGCAACCGACGGATGACTACGGCCGGCGCTGCCTGCTGACCCGCAGGCTCATCGAGAAGGGCGTGCGATTCGTTTGTCCGGTCTCCGGAGGCGGCACCGGGAACCTGCAATGGGATGCGCACGACAACATTGAAGAAAATCACCTCCGCATGGCGGGACAAACGGATAAGCCGGTGGCCGCACTCCTAAAGGATCTGAAGCGGCGCGGCCTTCTCGACACGACACTCGTTGTCTGGGGCGGCGAATTCGGAAGGTCTCCGGAATCGCAGGGTAGCAAGGGCCGCGACCATCACAACCTGGGCTTCAGCATGTGGATGGCGGGCGGCGGCATCAAAGGCGGTACCGTTGTGGGGGCAACCGATGAGATCGGCCTCCGCGCGGTAGAGAGTCCGTATCACTTCCGCGACATCCACACGACCATCCTGAACCAGCTTGGCCTGAATCAAGACGCGCTCAGCTATCTCCACTCCGGACGGAAAGAGCGGCTTACCGAAATTCACGGCAAGGTGATCGCAGAGATCGTCTGACGCGGTATTATCACAGCCGGATTGATAAGTCAAACCTTCCGCGACGCAATTCTTAATCTTATTTTTTAAGGCGAAATTTCCTCCAAACTGCTAATATTAAAGGTTTAGGAATGTTCCGCTTCGAAACCGCTGGTGAATCCCATGGAGAGTGTTTAGTCGCAACCTTGACCGGTCTGCCGGCTGGTATTCCTATTTCCGTGAATGCGATAAATCGGGAACTCTGGCGCCGTCAGCAGGGCTTCGGCCGCGGCGGCCGGATGAAAATTGAAACCGATCAGGCGGAAATTGTGGCAGGTGTGCGCCACTCGGCCACCATCGGTTCCCCCATCGCGATCATTGTCCGTAACAAGGATTGGAAGAACTGGAACGAGATCCTGCCGGTGGAAACGCTGGAAGGGGTCGAAGACAAAAAGAAGCCGGTAACCCGTCCTCGTCCGGGCCACGCGGACCTGGCCGGCGCCATCAAGTATAACTTTCAGGATGCCCGCTATATTCTTGAGCGCGCGAGTGCTAGAGAAACGACTGCGCGTGTCGCAGTGGGCGCGATTGCCAAGGCATACCTGCGTGAGTTCGGCATCGAAGTGTTGAGTCACGTGATCGCGGTGGGTACCGAAAAGCTGGGCCGGCAGGCGAGTTGGGACGAACTGGTCGCCCTTTCTCTTAAGGATGAAGTTCTGCTTGGTTGTGTGGACCCGGAAGCCGAACAGCGGATGAAGGCCGTGGTGGACCACGCCTATAGGACAGGCGACACCGTCGGCGGGATCTTCGAAGTGGTGGCGCACAACGTTCCAGTCGGGCTCGGCTCCCACATCACCTGGGATTCGCGCCTGGACGGGCGCCTGGCACAGGCCATCGTTTCCATGCAGGCGGTGAAAGGCGTCGAAATTGGATTCGCCGAAGAAGGATCCGCTGCGTTTGGATCCCAGGTGCAGGACACCATTCATTACGATAAGGCCGAGCGGCAGTTCCACCGCGGTGCCAACCGTGCCGGAGGTTTGGAAGGCGGCATGACCAACGGGCAGGATCTTCTGGTCCGCGGGTTTCTGAAACCGATATCGACGTTGCGCAAGCCGCTGGAATCCGTGGAGTTGTTGACACGGGAACCGGCGCTGGCGGCGTATGAGAGGAGCGACGTCGCCGTAGTTCCCGCCGCGGGAGTCATTGGCGAAGCCATGGTGGCCATCGTCCTGGCGCAGGCATTTCTGGAAAAATTTGGAGGCGACTCTCTGGAGGAGACTCGCCGCAATTTCGACGGCTATTCCAAGCAGGTAAAGAGTTTCTGATGATACATCCGATTGTGAAGTACGGGGATCCCGTATTGGAGACGAAAGCGCAGACGGTGACCGATTTCGCCGCGCCGGAACTGCAAACATTGGTGGAGGAAATGTTTGAATCGATGTACGCAGCCAAGGGCGTAGGCCTGGCCGCGCCGCAGATTGGTATATCCAAGCGCATCACCGTGATCGATACCTCCAACGGGGAGAACCCCGAGGAAAAGATCGTTCTCATCAATCCGGAAATCATCAAACGCGAAGGGACGCAGACCGGCGAGGAAGGGTGCCTCAGCCTTCCGGGGTTTCGCGAACAGGTTACGCGAGCCAAGCGGGCAACCGTGCGGGCGCAAAATTTGCGGGGCGAATTTTTCGAGTTGACCGGCGAAGACCTGCTCGCGCGGGCATTTCAACACGAGACGGATCACCTGAACGGCATTCTGTACATCGCACATGTGAGTGTGCTGAAGCGCGATCTCATCAAGCGGAAAATCAAAAAGCTGATCAAAGCCGGCGAGTGGGGTTAAAGATTCACCTTGCGCCTTGTCTTTCTGGGCACGCCGCGGTTTGCGGCGCCATCCCTCGAAAAGCTCGTTGAAGCCGGTCACGACGTTGCCGCGGTGTTCACCCAACCGGACAGGCCGAAAGGCCGCGGGCAGCAGACCGCGATGTCTCCGGTGAAGGAAGCGGCGCTGCGTTTGGGAATCACGGTGCACCAACCGGAGCGCGTGCGGCGGCCCGAATCGGTGGAATTGCTGCGCGAGTATCAGACGGAGGTGATGGTCGTTGTGGGCTACGGGCAAATCATCCCGCAAGTGATCATTGACATGCCGCGCCACGGGATTATCAATGTGCATGGGTCGCTGCTGCCCAAATACCGCGGGGCTGCGCCGCTGCAGTGGGCGGTTGCCAATGGCGAAACGCATACCGGCGTGACCACGATGCGAATCGACGCCGGCCTCGACACTGGAGACATGCTGTTGAAGGCGGAAACCGGGATTGGCCCGGCGGAAACTTCGGTTGAGCTGGGAGAGCGGCTGGCCGTGACAGGGGCCGATTTACTATTGAAAACACTGGAAAACTTGGCAGCGGGAACGCTGACAGCCGAAAAGCAGAACGATGCGGACGCTACCTATGCGCCAATTCTGAAGAAGGAAGATGGCCTGGTGGACTGGCATTTGCCCGCCTCGGGGATATACAATCGTTTTCGCGGCCTGCAACCGTGGCCGGGCACATATACCACTTTCCGGGGTCAACTTTTGCACCTCTGGAACGTGAAACCTGCTATTGATATAGGAA
>JBDUEM010000455.1:0-3755 GCA_040002435.1 Bryobacteraceae bacterium | reverse complement strand
TTTTGGGGTATGATTCGACAAACCATCCTGTGAAGACAAAACGACCAGACATGGACAAACTGCGATCGTCGCAAGTGGCCAACATACTCGGCATTGCGCCTAAAACCTTGTATCGGATGCTCAAGGACGGCCGAATCTCCGAGCCCGCCCGCGGTGAAGACAATAACTATCGGGAATGGACCCGCGAAGAAGTGCAAGCTTTGGTAAAGGAGATCGGTTCCAGATGATAAAACTGACCATTGGCAATCAGCGAGGAGGGGTCGGTAAGACAACGACGGCCATTGCCGTATCCCGCTGTTTAGCGGATCAGGGAAAACGAGTGTTGCTAATCGACGCCGATCCGCAAGGTTCTGTGGGGAGCATGCTGCGGCTTAAACCGGAACTGTTTTTGAATGACTTCCTCTTCGGCAAACGAAAATTTAGCGACTGTATCCAACAGCCCTGCAAGAACTTAGACATTCTCTGCGGCAATCGCGATACGGTTGAAGCCGAACAGCGTGCTATTTCACAATTGGGGCGCGAACGCCTCTTTGAATTCGCTTTCACGCCCATTGAAAGTTCTTACGACGCGGTGGTGATTGATGTCGGTCCCTCCATAAGCCTGATGCAGATTTGTGCGGTTGTCTACACGACGAACTTCCTGATCCCGGTTTCTATGGATACCATCAGCGTCTCGGGCGCAACCGCATTTCTCACCCATGCCGCGGAGATTCGCGACCTGGTAGCAAAGCCCACAAGAGCCCTGGGAATCCTGCCTACAGTGGTCGACCATCGATACGGTCTTACAGAAACGGTGCTCGGCATGATCACCAAGATTTGCGAGCGTCACGAAATCCCGATGCTTACCGGAATACGTACGGACTCCTCCATTGGTAAGGCTATGAGGGCGCGCCAGTTTCTCGCAGATCTCGACCCAAAATCAAAGGCCCTCGAGGATTACAAAGCGGTGACCACAAAGATTACGCAAATGCTGGAAGCTGAGGAGGTTATAGGTAATGGCCAGCCGTCGACGCACGTCGCCTAAAGCTGAACCTCTGGACCTTGATCGTGAACTCGATGAGATGTACTCGAGTGCGATTACGCGCCCCAACCTGGGATTCCTCCGTATCACGGAATCTCCTGGCCCTGCTTCATCAATGGATGGAACATCTATTGATGGGGTAACATTTCCAACCGGGTCCGATGATATTGGAGCAAATGATCGCACATCGACTGATGTAGTATCACCAGATACAACATCGACTGATACAGCAGCAATAGATCTAGTATCAATGGATAGTCGATCATGCGAAACACGACCAGCGGGAAAATGGAAGCTTCACCGGTGCCTGACGGTCCAGGACGGTCACAGCGCCAATGAGCAATTGCTCTATGAAATGCTTTGGCGATCCGCTAGAGAGGTCAATCCCGATGAGCGCGTTCTGGCTATTTCAAGGGAAGACATGGCCAGCCAGACAAGGATCACGGTTCGAAATGTAAAAGGGGTGTTGGATCGGTTGATCGGAAAACTGGCTATCGAGAGGGTAATCGAATCAAACAGCTTTTCCCGAACCGCCGCTACATACCAAATTTACTCTTATCGCGTCATTTTAGAACGCCGGCGACAGGCTGGTTTGGAGTGGGTAACGCGAGCGAATGGAGTAAAGTTTATTCCATCCGGGATGGCGCACGACCTCTTGAGCCGTCCTAAGTTCCTGGAAAGCGATTCCCGCCAACCTCAGCCCGGCGAACCAGGGCACCTATCCATAGATACAGCGACCCGTGCTGCTGCAACAACTGATATGTCACCCGTTGCTAATGTATCCGTTGATACTAGATCAATGGATTCTCGATCAATTGTTCCTCCTCAGCTCGGGCCTGAACTCCGGAGGATTAATCCAGCATTTGATACTGCAGCCGTCGCCTCGCTCTGGCGTGAATGTCGAATGCGAGTTCCAGACTGCACGGTTGAAGAGGTAATTCATTTTTCCCAACTGACGGCGGCTAGAATGCGCGCGGACAATGTTCACAATACGATTGGAGCTATGTTGTCCTCCGCTTCGGAATTCTTTGACGGAAGAATCGTAAACCAGTTCAGAGCGAAGAGAAGGGGATAAAACAAGACTAGAGGCTATCCGATCAATGGTTATTGCATCAATGGATACTTCATCGTTTTAGTCTCCTAGGAACTCACTGAAAGCCTCCCAATCATCAGCCATACTCTGAGACAGCTGGAAAAGCTTGGCCGCAAGGTCTTGAGAGCCGTGAAAGTTTACATGCAGCTCCCCCGAAACTAGTACAATTCCTGGAATGCCATCCCCGAGACCCGGAGTAAACGACCGAACAGGCGTGGTTATCCGAATTCGACGCGCTGAGGAATGTTTGCGGACCGCCTCCAGAGACTCAGTCACGCGAGCGCGTCGGGATACCTCCCATTGAAAACGATCGCCGCGGGCGATGTTTTCCAGCCTTTCGATTAGCGCCACTCTTACGACAGCGGCGGCATTGCCAACTCGTAGGCCGGGCAAGCCGGCCATCAATTGCCGGGCGCGGCGCTGGCGGATTCCAAACAAGATTTCGATGGCGTGCCGATCCAAGTGAGAGGCGGACACCTCCCGCAAAGTAGCGAGTATTTCGTCAAGACGATGAAACCAGGTGGGTTGAGGTGGAATGGAAATGCTCCTCCTAATAGTGTATGTTAGGGAGCGATCCGGCACAATAGGAGACAAGTTAGTACCAAGGTCGCACACACACACAGCGAAGGTGGAGGTTCTTATGGTAATGGTCTGAATGCACGATAAGGATACATAGCGTGCTATCCTCAAATCCAATGAACCAGCTAGCCATGGTGCCTCCCTCCGGTCTTGGCCCCGCCCACGACGGTGCCGCCGATGCCCCACTGGTCGCTCTCTGGCTTTCGCTGAAGACCAGCAGGCACACCCGTCGTGCGTATGCCGCCGAAGCAGCCCGCTTCCTTGCTTTTACCCGCAAGCCGCTTTCTTCGGTGACGCTCCCCGATTTGCAGGCTTGGACTGGCCATCTGGGGCAGGGAACTCTGAAGGCCGCCAGCCAGAACCGGGCGCTCACCGCCGTCAAGTCGCTGCTTTCCTTTGCCCAGGAGACTGGCTATCTCCCCTTCAACGTCGGCGCCGCCGTCAAAACCCGGCCCCACCGCGACGGCCTGGCGCAACGCATTCTGGAAGAGAGCGAAGTTGCCCGGCTGATCGAGGCGGCCCCCGAAGGCCGGAACCGGGTGCTGCTGAAACTGCTCTACGTGTCCGGCATCCGCGTGAGTGAAGCCTGTGGCCTGAAGTGGTGTGATGCCATGGAGCGGCAGGCAGGCGGGCAAATCACGGTCTTTGGAAAAGGAGGCAAGACCCGGACGGTTCGGCTCAAGGCCAAGGTCTGGCAACAGCTCCTGTCCATCCGGGGAGAAGCCAAGGCGGTGGATCCACTCTTTCCGAGCCGCAAGGGCGCGGGACCGCTCGACGTGTCCCAGGTCCGCCGGATCGTCTACGCGGCAGCTCGAAAAGCCGGCCTCGCACAGAAGGTTTCCCCGCACTGGATGCGACATGCCCACGCCAGCCACGCCCTCGACCGCAGCGCCCCCATTCATCTGGTCCAGGCTACCCTCGGGCATGCCTCGGTTTCTACTACCGGCCGCTACCTGCACGCACGGCCGACAGAAAGCTCGAGCTTTTACCTGCCGGATTAGAGAGGAGGTGGGCTCGCCTAGTTTAGTTCGATGTGCCGGGTCTAAGCCCCCCGCCTTTTAG
>JBDUEM010000454.1:0-3771 GCA_040002435.1 Bryobacteraceae bacterium | reverse complement strand
GGCGCCACCACGGAGAGCGTGGCCCGCTATATCAGCTCCGGGCAGTTTGGTTTGTGGCGCGAGACGGGCGAACTCAATGACTGGATCAGCGAGGCGTCCGCGGAAGCGCTCGGTCTTGGAGAAAACGTGGGACGCCGTATTGAAGAGAGCGATTACCCGCACAAGACGCTCAGTGTTTTGGCGGCGGCGTGGCGGCTTTCAGTCCCGGTTACCATCCATGTCGGGATCGGCTACGACATTCTCCACGAACATCCAAATTGCAATGGAGCAGCCCTGGGAGATGCGAGTTACCGCGACTTCCTGATCTTTGCGGACACCGTCACTCGGCTGGAAGGTGGGGTGCTGCTAAGTTTCGGGTCGGCTATCATGGGACCCGAAGTTTATCTGAAAGCCTTGGCCATGGCCCGCAATGTCGCTCATCAGGAGGGACGCGCGATCCGCCGCTTCACGACGGCCGTTTTCGATCTGGTTCCCATCCAGGGCGATATTCATCGCGAGCTGACCAAACAGGATCCGGGATACTATTTCCGGCCCCACAAGACGATGCTGGTGCGAACGGTGGCCGATGGTGGTGAGAGTTATTATGTTTGCGGTGAGCATCGGGCGACATTCCCGGCGCTGCGCTGCGCAGCATTGGCCAACGTATGACTGCCTCGGAAATACTGACGGCGATCTCCGAACTGAATACCCTGGTGCTGGGCGACGTCTGCCTCGACCGTTGGTGTATCTACGACCCCGATACCGCCGCTCCTTCGCGTGAGACGGGAATCAGCCGCGTGGGTGTCGTGTTTACAGAGACGACTCCCGGAGCTGCCGGCACCATTGCGAATAACCTGGTCGCCCTTGGCGTGTCGCGAGTTACTATACTAGGCGCCATCGGCGACGACGGCCACGGATTCGAACTGCTGCGGGCGCTGCGCCGCCGGCGAATTTCCGCCGAGCTAAGTGTGATCTCCTCTTTGATTCCGACGTTCACCTACACCAAGCTGATCAATTCCGAAACCGGTATGGAAGACCTGCCGCGCATCGACTACATTCGGACGGAACCGCTGCCCATGGAGGTAGAGGAGGAACTGCTTGAGAAGCTCGACTCCTGTATTGACTCTTTCGACGTGGTGTTTGTCTCCGATCAGGCGGAAACAGAATCCGGAGGGATGGTGACGCCGGAGATCCGGAGGTCTCTGTCCAGAGTCGCCCTCGAATTCCCAAAGAAGGTGATCTGGGTGGACTCCCGCATGCGCCCCGAGCACTTCCGGAACGTCATCATCAAGCCCAATCGCGATGAGGCCGTAGCCGCCTGTCTGCGGCAGTTCGGCGAAGTGGATCTGGAGAAGCTTCGTAGTGTCACCGAGTCCCCGCTGCTGGTGATGACCGATAGCGACGCGGGCGTGGTTATCTTTCGCGAGGGCGAAGAAATTCTGGTGAAGACGAAACCGGAGGCGCAACCTGTGGACATTTGCGGGGCTGGGGACAGTTTCTCGGCGGGCGCCGCTACCGCTTTGGCCGTCACCGGCGATCCGCTGCTAGCGGCGCGGTTCGGCAATATGGTGGCTTCCGTCACCATCATGAAGAAGGGCACGGGTACAGCGTCGCCGGCTGAAGTGCTGGCGGCGGAACGTAATTGGCCTGCATGATTACTCTGGCTATTGACGTTGGCGGCACCAAGTTCTCGATGGCGATATTCGATGATGACTTGCCGATTGCCCGCGAGTCCCGCGTCACCGACCGCAAGGGCGGGCGCGACTGGATGCTGGATCAGATCACCACGATCGGGCGCAAATGGCAGCGCACCATGGGGATTGACCGCTGCGGCATCGGCTTCGGCGGCCCCGTGCAGTTCGACTTGCAGCGGGTCGCTCTCTCCACGCATGTGGGCGGCTGGCAGGATTTCAGTTTGCCGGCCTACATCACGCACACGCTGGGCATTCCATCCATCATGGACAACGATGCGAATGTGGGAGCGCTTGGAGAATATACTTACGGTGCGGGCGCGGGGATCGAGAAGCTGTTCTACATGACGCTGTCCACCGGGATCGGTGGGGGCATCCTGATCGATGGCAGCATTTTTCGCGGGGCTGACGATTACGCCGGCGAGATAGGACACCTGAACATCCGGCACGATGGTGCGGACTGTCTCTGCGGTTCCAAGGGCTGCCTGGAGCGGCATTGCTGCGGCCTTTGGCTGGAGCGCGACAACGGGAAAACCGCCGAGCAACTCCTGAAAGATCCGGAGTTCGTGAAGGCATACGTCGTCGATCTGGCGCGGGGACTGAAGGCTTGTATGATGCTGCTGAATCCTGAGAGAATTGTGATTGGCGGCGGAATCAGCAAGGCGGGCGATGCGCTTTTTGTACCGCTGCGGGCAGAACTGCGGCAGCAAGTGACGGCGTGGTCGCGCGCGCGGATTGACGTGGTCCCCGCGAACCTTGGAGACGACAGCGTATTGTACGGAGCGCTGGCCCTGGCAAATCAACTATGAATTTCATTGAGAACTATCAGACGCAATTGGTGCAGACGATCGGCATGATCGATAAGGCCAAGGTACAGACGGCTATCGACTGGATGACGGACGCCCGCGAAACGGGAAAACATATTTTCGTCTGCGGCAATGGCGGGAGCGCATCCTCAGCGTCGCACTTTGCCTGCGACATGGTGAAGGGCGCAAGTTTCGAGCGTGAGAGGCGCTTTCGCATTTTGGCACTCACCGACTCCATGCCGACGATTTCCGCTTATTCGAACGACGTTAGCCACGACTGCATTTTCGCGGAGCAGTTGAAGAATTTCGCGCAGCCGGGTGATGTGGTGATGGCCATCAGCGGATCGGGGAACTCGCCGAACGTGCTGCGGGCTTTGGAGTATGCCAATTCAATTGGCTGCAAGACGCTGGCTCTCACTGGGCGCGATGGCGGGAAGTTGGGTCCTCTGGCCCAACTGAACATTCATGTGCCGGTTCCTCACATGGGGCGCATTGAAGATGCCCATATGATTGTTTGCCACATGATTTGCTATTACTTCATGGAGAATAACTGAAATTCAGGTAGTCGTGACATCGTCCAAATACTGCGCGTAGAAAGAGAGTTTGCCCGTGAAAATGCTGGACAGCGAAGCTTTCACCCAGCAGCCTCTGCGTCGGTATGTCTAGCCTCTCTCGCCGCAGGCAGCTATGGCCGTCCCTAGAGGAAGCAAAGCACGCTTCCGTCCAGTGATCGGCTAGCGTCATCGTCCAGGCCTATTTTGGCTACCGTAATCCAAGCGTTTTCCGGAATGAGATTTGCAACATCGTTTATCAAAACCGAACTGCGTTGACGGGATAACAGCTATACAATCCACCTTAAGCCAACAAGGAGCCAAGGACGATTGCGTATGATGAGTTGGTGGAAACGACGGAGTTCCTCACCCGGCTCGTAGTTGCGCTGGCGCTAGGCGCAGCCATCGGCGTCGAACGTCAGGTGAGCCATCACATGGCGGGCCTGAAAACGAACGCGCTGGTTTCTACCGGAGCGGCGCTGTTCATGATCGTTGCGGCATCCCTCGGTGGCGATGGCAACGGAAGGCTCGCCGGACAGATCATCACGGGTATCGGGTTCCTGGGAGGCGGCGTTATTCTGCGCGACGGCTTCCACGTCCGCGGCTTGAATACGGCGGCGACACTTTGGTGCGCGGCGGCCGTGGGCACGCTGGCTGGCGTCGGCTTGATGATGCAGGCAGCGGTCGGAACCGCGGCCGTGCTGGCCATCAATGTAGGCTTGCGGCCAATATCGATGCGGCTGG
>JBDUEM010000453.1:0-3804 GCA_040002435.1 Bryobacteraceae bacterium | reverse complement strand
GCGGACCCCCGGGTCCGCGGCGAGGCCCCAGCCTCGCCTTTTACCCGGAGAACCGCCCCTGGACGTTCTTTACCGCCAGTGGCCCTCGACAAATACCCAGCCACCCCGGCGCTTTGCCCAGTGCGCCGGCACCCAGCGGGAATGCGCGCGCGGCGGCAGCACCCATGCGCCCGGCGACCATGCGTAGGCTCGGCCATCCCACCGTTGATACCCGGGAGTCCAGACATATCCCCGGCCCGGAGCAACCGCGCGGCGCTCGACAAGCGGACGAGGTGGAGCAATGCGAACAAAGACGTCAGCGGCATTCGCGCTAAGCGTAAGACCGGCGCCAACTAACGCTGTGAGCAGCATTCTACGGATCATGTTTTTCAGCCTCCTTATGCTTGTTGGAGCCCGGAAATCAGCCGTTGGTTTCGCCGCCAAAATTATTTTCCTCTAATCCAATCCGCTACCATCATCAGGTGACTGTTCTTATCGGTGTGAACCCGATCCGCGAAGCGTTGAAAGCAAAACGGCCCCTCGACCGTGTCCTCATTGCCAAGGGTGCCGGCGGGCCGCGCCTTCAGGAGATCATCGACCTCTGCCGGCAGAATGGCGTTACGGTACGCTTTGAACCGCGCGACGCGCTGGAGCGTGCCAGTGGGAACAAGACGCACCAGGGCATCGTCGCCTTTGGCGCAGCCACACAATACGCCAATCAAAACGATGTCATCGAGGGCGCCAAAATGATTGTCGTCCTGGATGGTGTCGAAGATCCCCACAATCTCGGCGCCATTGTCCGCACCGCCCACGCTGCTGGAGCCGATGCCATTCTGATTCCAGAACGCCGCGCCGCGGGTCTCACGGACACGGTCGCCAAGGCCGCCGCGGGAGCGCTGGAATACTTGCCCGTAGTCCGCATCGGCAACGTGACAAAAACGCTGGAGGACCTGAAGCACAAGGGATTTTGGATCTACGGCCTCGATGAACGGGGTGCTCAACCATACGACAAAGTAGACTTCATTTCTCCCTCTGTAATCGTGTTGGGCGGGGAAGGCCACGGTCTCCATCAATTGGTCCAAAAACACTGCGACTTCCTGATCAGCATTCCTTTAGCGGGGAAGATTTCGTCGTTGAACGTTTCAGTGGCCGCAGGTGTAGTGCTCTTCGAATGGAAGAGACGCCAGCCTGCACAGGCATAGTAAAATCAATGCTAATGCGGTTACTGGTAATCACCCTCTCGCTGGTTCTTCTCTCGGGTAATCCACCGCAGCTCAGCGCCAAACAACCAGCCCGCACCAGGCATGCGATGGTGGTGGCGGAAGAACCGCTAGCCTCTGAAATAGGCTCTGCCGTGCTGAAATCCGGAGGGAACGCGGTGGATGCCGCCGTGGCCGTAGGCTTCGCCCTGGCCGTCACGTTTCCCTATGCCGGAAATCTGGGCGGCGGTGGTTTCATGCTGGTTCGCCTGGCGGACGGCAGCACCACGTTCCTCGATTTCCGCGAGCGCGCACCCGCGGCGGCGACGCGCGATATGTATCTTGACCCGGCTGGCAACGTGACCAGGGAGAGCGTGGACGGATGGCGCGCCAGCGGCGTGCCCGGTACAGTGCGTGGCTTGCAGTTAGCGCACAAAAAGTTTGGCCGGAAGACCTGGCCGGAATTGCTTGCTCCTTCCATCGCCCTGGCAAAGAACGGCTTTACGGTTCCCTATTCCCTGGCCACCTCACTCAAGGATGCCAGTGCAAAGCTCGGAAACTTTCCAGAATCCAAACGGGTTTTTCTGAACGATGGCGCCGGCTTCGAAATGGGATCGCACTTCGCGCAGCCAGACCTCGCCCGCACGCTGAAGCGAGTCTCGAAGAATCCCAACGATTTCTATGAAGGGGAAACCGCGAGGCTGATCGCCGCTGGCATGGCCGCCAATGGCGGCCTCATCACGTTAGACGATCTCAAAGGTTACAAGGTCGCCGAACGCAAACCCCTCACCGGCAAATACCGAGAGTTTGAGGTCATCACCGCTCCGCCTCCCAGCTCCGGCGGTATCGGCATTCTCCAGATGCTGGGCATGCTCGAAAACTCCGGCTACGAGAAATCCGGTGCAGGCTCGGCTGCCTGTATTCATTACGTGGCGGAAGTGATGCGGCGCTTTTTTGCCGACCGCAGCGAATACTTTGGCGACCCCGATTTCTTCCATGTGCCTGTCGAGGCGCTGTTGAATCCGGCCTACATCGCCAGGCAGAAAAGCACCATCGATCCGCACCGCGCCACGCCAAGCTCTGAAATCGGCCCCGGCAAACTGGCTGGCTACGAGAGTACGGAAACCACGCACTTCTCCATCATCGACAAGGACGGCAACGCCGTTGCCATGACCTACACGCTGAACGCGGGTTACGGAAGCAAAGTCACGGTGCCCGGGACGGGAATTCTTCTCAACAACGAGATGGACGACTTCTCAGCCAAACCGGGCGTCCCGAATATGTACGGTCTCATCCAAGGCGAAGGTAACGCGATTCAACCTCAAAAGCGCCCGCTCTCCGCCATGACGCCGACAATCCTGGTCAGGGACGCAAAGCCTTTTCTGGTGGTCGGCGGCCCGGGGGGTCCAAAGATCATCTCATCGGTGCTGCAAGTCATCCTGAACATTGTTGACTTCGGAATGAACGTGCAGGATGCTGTAGACGCGCCGCGCTTCCATCACCAGTGGCAGCCGGATATCATTACTCTTGAGCGCGGATTCTCTCCGGACACGATAAAGATCCTGGAATCGCTGGGGCATAAAGTGGAATTATCCAACTCAGTTGCCCGCATCGAGGCTATCGTCGTCGACAACGGCTTACTGCAGGGCGGAGCCGACGGCAGAGGCTACGGCAAAGCGGAAGGCTATTAATGAATCACGTATTGTCCACACACATGTTTGTGCAACACCGGCTCACGGCGGTCTGGCTGGATCGCATCTGGGACGCCGGTGTTCCCCTGGTTGAATTGTTCTGCGCCCGGCAGCATCTGGATTACCGCGACCGTGCCCAGATTGTCGAATTGGGCCATTGGTTCAAAGATGCCGAGTTGAAGGCGCATTCTATTCACGCGCCTTTTTTCAGCGATAAGCATTGGGGACGGAGTGGCCCGCAGTCCATCATCGCCATCACTGAGACTACCAAGGCCAAGCGCATCGCGATGACTGATGAGATCAAGCGCGCCATCGAGATCGCCGAATACATTCCGTTCCGCTACATGGTGCAGCACCTTGGTACTGCCACCGACGAATACGATGAACGGAAACTGGACGCGGCGTTCTCGTCACTGGAAGAGCTGAGCCTTTTCGCCAAACAGCGCGGAGTGGAGATTCTGTTGGAAAACATCCCGAATGGGCTGTCCAGCGCCGAACGCCTGATGGCGTTCATCGAAATGACGCATCTCAATCTCAACTTCTGTTTCGATACCGGCCACGCCAACCTCATGGCCACGGTGGAAGGGGAGTTCAACATCATGAAGGACCGTATCCGGTCCACGCACATTCACGACAACGACGGTAAGGCCGACAAGCATCTATTCCCGTTCTTTTCCGAAGAGGGATGCATCGACTGGCGGCAGACCATGGAACTGCTGGGTTCCAGGCCGAATCAGTATCCATTACTGCTGGAACTGAAGGAACAGCCGGAAATGGAAAAGCCCTTCGAAGCCGTGCGCCACATCTTTGAGAAGCTGGAAAACCTCGCAGTACCGGAGCCCGTTCGATGAGTGATGCGCCGCGCGTCACTATCGCGTCGATAGGACAGCATGAAGGGGAAGTCGTAAAGATCGCCGGATGGCTCTACAATCTCC
>JBDUEM010000452.1:0-3805 GCA_040002435.1 Bryobacteraceae bacterium | reverse complement strand
GATTTCATTACTCGATTTCATCACTCGAAGATGGGAAGGCGCAGGATCTCCTGCAGGGCCTCGCGCGAATCATCTTCCATGATCACAATCCGGTATTCGGCTTTCGCGTAGTTCTCCCGGCGTTCCTGGAAAAGCTCGGCGAAGCGCTCGGCGTTTCGAGCCAGCGGCCTGTGATTGGCCATACCCACCCGCTTTTTCACAACGGGAAAATCGGCGTCCAGCCAGATGGTCACGCCGTTGTTGCCGAGCAGATCAATAGTGTCCTGTTGGGTGAAAGCTCCCCCGCCCAGGGCCAGCACCATGGGATGGCCGGATTGAATGCGGCGCACCCGCTGGCGGATGGCTTCGCTCTCAAAACGGCGAAACTCCTCCTCGCCGCGCTGTGTGAAGAGATCCGTAATCGAAGTCTGGGCGGCGGCCTCGACGTCGTCGTCGATGTCGGCGAACCGCCAGCCAATCTGGTCCGCCAGCATGCGGCCTACTGTGGACTTACCGGATCCCATGAAGCCGATGAGGTAGATGCCGGGCGTTCGTTTCAGCTTAAGGATCATCGGTTAGCTTGCTGCTCCCAGTATATTTTTTCCAGACTGGCATCAAAGGTTGCCGGAAACAGCCGTCCCAGCGCAATGAGAAACCAGCCCGATTTCGGAGACACAACAGTGCGTGCGTTCCGCTCCAGACCTTTGGCGATATCTTCCGCGCACCGTTGGGGAGTGATGGCCCACTTGCGGCCCAGACCCGTGAGATCCGGCGGTCGCCCGGCCAGGACATGCCGCTGGAACCCCGTCTTGACGTAGCCGGGACAGACCGTCATGGCGTGGATGCCGTCCCGGCGAAGCTCCATGCGAAGTCCGTCGGTGATGGACCCAAGGGCATATTTAGTAGCGGAATAGAGCGTGAACCAGGGCAGCGTGATCTTCCCGCCGATGGAACCTACATTGACGATGGCGCCGGAGCCCGCTTTCCTCATGTGCGGAACTACTCTCTGAATGAGGTCGAGCGGCGCGAAAACATTGAGATCGAACATGGCGCGGACGGAAGCGAGATCGGCGCTGTGAGCAGGCTGATAAAGCCCGACACCAGCATTATTTATCAGGATATCAATGCGGCCGTAGCGTTTCAGAGTGCCATTGACGAGCGAAGTTCGTGTGGCTTCATCCCGCAGGTCACCTGGAGTAACCAGAGCATCCTTGCCGCCCACCTCCTCAAGACGCTGCTGCGACCGGGCGGTGAGCGAGAGGAGCGCGCCGCGCCGTGCAAAGACGGATGCACAAGCGGCGCCGATCCCTTCAGACGCACCTGTGATGACGACCACCTTGTTGTCGATTTGCATCGGATGGAAATTGCCGGAACTCTAGTGAACCACAATGGTAGCTTATCCGGGGTTGCTGTGTGAATACCGGAATGCTCTCGCGTGGTTTCGCCCAGGTAAGCGCTTCCACCGCGCCACGGCGATTAAACCTGTACGGCCGGCGTCGTTGCCGGGGGAGCAGCTTTTTTGGTGGACATCTGCCGCCTGCCGATGCCAGTATATTCAAACCCGGCATTGCGTGCCGCTTCCGGATTGTAAATGTTACGTCCGTCCACCAGCACTGGTTGCGCCATGCCTAGACTCAGTTCGGCAAGATCGGCGGTCCGGAACTCATCCCACTCTGTCACGATAACCACGGCATCGGCATCCTTTACGGCATCCATTGCCGAGGAGCAGTATTGGATCTTCAGTTCCGGATGCTGCTCGCGGCAGGCATCCATCGCGACTGGATCGTAGGCCTTTATCCGCGCCCCCATCTGCAGCAGCCGCTCGGCGATCTGCAGGCTGGGTGCATCGCGCAGATCGTCGGTATCGGGCTTGAATGCAAGGCCCAGAAGCGCGATCGTCCGGCCCTTCAGGATGTAGAGCTTCTCGAGCAGTTTTTGGATCACTACATGCCGCTGCGCCCGGTTGACCTCCAGGGAGGCCTCCAGCAAGCGCGCCTGGTAGCCGTAATCGCGCGCGGTATGGAGGAGCGAATTGATGTCCTTGCCGAAACAACTGCCACCCCAACCGATGCCGGCGTTCAGGAAGCCTGAACCAATGCGCTTGTCCAGGCCGATACCGGCCATCACTTCCTTGGAGTCCGCGCCCACCAGCTCGCAAATGTTTGCGACCTCGTTCGCGAAGCCGATCTTCGTCGCCAGGAATGCGTTGGACGCGTACTTAATCATCTCCGCGCTGGTCAAAGTCGTGGTCACGAGCGGAACCTGCCCCATACCTTTAGGCCTGGGGAGGAATTTCGGCGCCGCAAACTTCTGGTCGATGAGCGGACGATACAGCTCCTGTAACACTTGCATAGAACGCGACTCTTCCGTGCCGACTACGATCCGGTCAGGGTAGAGTGAATCCGCCAGCGCGCAACCCTCACGCAGAAATTCAGGATTGCTGGCCACCGCAAAGGCAATGCGTTTCTCCTGTCCGGGGTGGGCGTCGCAGATTCCTTCGCGCACGAGAGCCCCTACTAGATTGCCGCTTCCCACAGGTACGGTTGATTTGTTAACCACTACGCGAAAGCGCGAGGAATCCATGGCCGCACCGATACTGCGCGCGACGGCTTCCAGAAAAGTCAGGTTCGCCTCGCCACTGGGCTTGGGCGGTGTACCCACCGCGATGAAGATGACATCGCTTTCGGCGACAGCGGCCTCAATCTCCGTGGTAAAGTCCAACAAACCGTTCTTCCTGACGATCTCGACGACTTCCTGGAGATGCGGCTCATAAAGCGGCATTCCACCCTGCTGGAGCACGGCGATTTTGTGTGCGTCGGTATCCACGCAGGTGACGCGATGTCCGAGGTAAGCAAGACAGGCTCCGGTGACGGTGCCCACATATCCGGTTCCAGTGACAGTGACTCTCATTCTACTTATTGTCCACTACTCGACCATCCCGGCGCTATTGCCCAGAGGGCAACACAGATTGACATGACGTCGACCCCGAAAGAAACGAAGTTGCGTTTCAACATCGACTACTGCGGCGACCCAATATCTCAAACAGTTCGGCGTGTGTTGGTTCAGCCCGAAATGGAGAGAGGGCGCTCCCCGCTCGCGAGTATGAAGCCATTTTCGGCGGGCCAGTTTGGAACGCCGTCTCCCTACGCACTGGCGGGTGGTGGAACGGGCGGCGGCTGAAACTGCAACTGGCTTCAAAAAGGAAACCACGTTGGGTGGTCCGCGCCCACACAGCCGGCGTGGGTGGCATGAACGCTCACATCCCCCACCAAGGGAGTTCCGTGTGGGCCACTTGCCGAGATCGCGGTTTCAGGGCCAGTTGCCCAGTTTTCGAGTGGCCCGTATTACGGCGGGAGCGCTCAACGGCGTGTCGAGACGTCGGTAACGCAAAGAAGACAAAGCAGGATCTATCGTCAGGACGCCGGCTCTGGTGAGTCGCTGGAGCCAAATTCGAGACGGCGTCTACGCGTTCATGTGGAAGGCCGAAACGCCGTCCGCGGATCGGTGCAGGCAAACGAATCGAGCCCAGCGAGCGCACGTCCGTCTTAGCCCGCAGCGCAGACCGCAGACTATGCCAGGGCCGTCACCGGATAGTTCCAATGACTGCGAGTTCAGAAAGAGTGGGTCAGATGCCTTTTCTGCCCATTGCTTCGCCACGCGAGGTTCAGTCTTCTCATTTAACCGCGCCAGGGGGAGTAATGGTCCCGTGGAATGAGCCGAAGGTAAGGAACCTTTGTGGGTCTGCCACCCGCTCTATCAAAAAGCTTCCCTGAGCTCCCGCGAATCGACCCGTGCCACCGGTAATGGTGTAAACCTCCTTGATGCT
>JBDUEM010000451.1:0-3829 GCA_040002435.1 Bryobacteraceae bacterium | reverse complement strand
TGCGCATGACCGCCGTTCGCGGAAGTCTTAGCCAGACTGACCCGATTTAGGGGCCGGTTTTTGCAGCGCCACCGCCCGTACGGTATTGTTCCAGCAGCGTTTCCATCACTTGCGGCGGATAGCGGAAATTGGTCCTCTTCAGGCGGTCGAACGCCTCGGTCAACTCAATGAGACCTCGCCGGGCCGCCAAATCGAGAATCCCCAGCGTCCCGGTGACAACAAAGCCCTTCTTCCGCGCCACCAGGACGCCGGCGCGATCATCCATCAGCAGGAGGTCAGCCGCCACCAAGGTGGCCAGAGCAATGGCCGCTTTTTCGCCCTCGTCGAGTGTCAGCCAGGCCGCATCGGTGTGGTCGGCAACCAATCCGCTGCGAACCTCCAGCCAGGCCGGGGGTTGGGAAATCCACTCCCGCACCACCGTAGGGGCTTCGGCATGGGCCAGTTCCTCGCGAACCACCGAAGGGAGGAACACCGTTTCAAACAGCGTGGGCAGAATATCGATATGGCCGATCAGAATCAGATAATGGATCGGCCCGGTGTCGGCAACAACCAGGCGCATCAAAAGCCGAGACGCCGCAAGCCTTCGCGCTCCTGCTCCAGATCTTCGAAACTATACTCCTCGAAAACATGGTGCGCTTTAAGAAAGCCGTCGAGCACGCCGCGTGTTTCAAAACCGAGGAACCGCTTCAGTTCCGGCTTGGTGAGATGCCCGTTCTTATACTCTTCCAGCGCCAACGCCTCGAGCGCCCGCCGCGACAAGTCGCCACCCGCCTCGCCGAGGCGCCGGGCGAGATCGTCTGGGATTTGGACGGTGAACGTCATTACCTTCACTCTACGCAGGTAGACGACGGGAGTCAAAGGCATGGGTTCGCCTGCTGGCAGGATGAATTGATTCATTCAATTGGTGGTGCTCCCCGCCCGCTGATTCATAAATCTCTTAAAATTGGCATTGTGCTGTGCGCACGATCGTTTTCCCTTGGGGTTGTCTGAGGTGGGTTCGACAAATCCTCTGGCTTCGCCACTAGAAGCATTTAGCTGAACTCGCTTCCCTGCCCCAGCCCTGGGTCGACCGCGCTACCGTCGAACGCGTGCTGCGCGTCGGCCTCCCGCCGCACCCAACAAATCCTCGCCCTTGCGTCTCCTTGCAGATCGGCTCGAGCGGTCTCGCCGATCGCGACCAGTTTTCATGGCCCATCTACAGCAGCTCGCTGCCGACGAGCCAGCCCACTACGAACGGGTCCGCCGCCAGCGCCTCCCCCAGACCCTCGACGGCCTGGGATTGCTAGCGCGGAGCTCAGCGTTCCACGTCGCAGCTCCGGTTTCCATCGTGAGCCAGGCCTTCGCCGACCTGCTGCCCGGCATGCAGCTCGCCCCCGGCCAGATCACCGGTCCAGTTTGAGAAACGTCAGAAGCCTGGGAAAACGGGTGGGAGACAAGCACTTTATTTTGACATGGTTTGAGATTGTTTTCAGGCACATCTTGCGAAGAATCAACCACATATGGTTAATCTGTCACTCCCAACTCTTGTTGGTACGGTACCAGAATCTGGGACGGTACCTGTTTGTGGTACCGTTCCATGTTCTAATTGTGGACTGGCCGAGATGTTGGTGAGTAAATATTAACTGGCGAGTTAGGCCTAAGTGGTGTATAAAACATTAATGGACATTCCTGTCTTCACTGTATCGCCAGATCCTACTTGTATGTATCAGACGCCCGCACTGAAGGAATCTGTCTCCAAGATCCGTCGGGCTATCGCACTGAAGCAGGGGCTTTCATGCATGTTTGGTAGTGTCGGATTCGGGAAGAGTTCCCTGCTCCGATATCTTGCGTCCGGATACGACCATGACGCTAGTTTTCGCCTCGCCATGGTTGCCGAACAGACTAATGCACCACAATTTGCATTCTTGAAAACGATTTCGAAAGAGTTCGACATTCCCCCACAACGCTCAGCTTACGCACAGATGGATGCGATCGAATCATTCTTGGTTGATCAGTATAAGTTGGGAAAGACGGTCATTGTTATGGTTGACGAAGCTCAACTGCTTCGATTAGAAGCACTTGAATGCATTCGTTCCCTGCTCAACTACGAGACCCACACCGAAAAGCTGTGCCAGGTAGTCTTAGCTGGCCAGTTAGAATTGCGCGATCGCCTGATGACAAAAAGGTATAAGGCGTTTAGAGCTCGTATCGTGGCCCCAGTGGTACTGGAGTATTTCACGCCTGAGGAGACGGCGGCAATGATCGCGTATCGACATGAGTATTGGCAAGTTCCGAATCGGTTCACGCCGGAGGCCTGTCAGAGAGCTCATGAAAAATCACTTGGAGTTCCGCGAGAGATTGTTTTGATTTGCGGATACGCATACAGCCTAGCTGATGAGCACAAACTCAAAACGGTCGATCCTGCCCTTATTGACGAGGCCGCTTCGAAGCTGAAGATGCACAATGATAGAGAAACCGCAGTAGCCGTGGCTTGACATGAGCAAGTTCCTTCGGACTATGGAGTCTCTCTCGAAGAGACCCTCTGATTTCAAGAAGTTTCCAGAAGCCGGTAATCTGGTTGCTATTGATGACCAAGCCACGAAGGACATTTGGAATCGGAGTGACCCCAGTCCTCAAGAATTAGCCAATTTAGAAAATGGTACCGTCCCAGTTTCTAACCATTTACAACATCGCGGTACGGTACCAGTTTCTACCACCGTACCGCCTTCTACCACCGTACCAGTATCTGGTACGACTCCTGTGCTTTCTTATGAAGTTCCGGTCGAAAATAAACCTAGAGTTCGAGTTTTCCGGGCAACTCGGGTCGAGCACGGGCACTCCTCGGGCGAGCATATCATCTACGAGGTTCTGTGGAGAAATTCGGCAGGTGATCAACTTTCCAGACAAATTCAAATTGGATATGACAAGCTCGCAACGCTTGCAAATGTCAATTGGAAAACTGCCAAGGCCTGTCTCAGAAGCCTGGAGTCTAAACTGGCCATCGAGACAATAGGGCAGGCGGATCCCAATCAGCAACTCGGGAGGATCTACCGAATATATTCATTCACGCTAATTCTTGAGCGTCGAAGAGCTGCAGGTCTAGATTGGGTTGAAAAGGGTCGCGGGGTTAAATTTCTTGCGGCACCTGCTTCCACTGGTACGGTACCACTTTCTAATACCGTACCGGAATCTGGGACGGTATTAGAAACCGGCACGGAGACGGTACCAGAAACTGGCACTGGCACGGTACCAGAAACTGGCACCCCTATCTATATAGGAAATGTAAAGGAAGTACTTAAGGAAACGTCGTCGTCACACAACTATTCGTTACTTGCGCAGAAGCTTAGCAACTTGGGACTACCAGTTGACGACGACGCTGCCCAAAAAATCGTAAAACGATGCCGCAATGCAGACTCAACCGCCACCTTGGAAGAGATTTCTCATTTCACTGAACTCAAGGTTCAGCAGCTTGCCAAGCGAAAGAATATCGAGAACTGGCCCGGTATGCTTATATCTGCAGTCCCAGCCTATTTTGACGGCGATGCAACTGAGGTACGGAAATATCGCGCAGACAAATTGATCCAGGGGAGGGAAGCGGCGGAAGTTCAGCATTGGGCGGCCGAGCATAGACGCCAGCAGGAACAGATACTGGCCGATCCCGACGCAAGCGAAGAAGATAAGCGCTGGGCGCGTCAATTCCTGAGCGGGGAAGGGAATTAGCTCGAGTGACGGAATGAGAAAATGAAGCTGGGCCGAGAGGGGTAAAGATCTATGAGCACCGTAACGCTAGAACTAGATCAGGACGTTATCTCCATCCTGGAACAGCAGCATCGACCCATCGGCGAAGCAG
>JBDUEM010000450.1:0-3901 GCA_040002435.1 Bryobacteraceae bacterium | reverse complement strand
CTGACACCGGAAGAATTCGAGAAGATGAAGATCCACACGGTGGTTGGCGCGGAGATCCTGGAGCATGTGCAGTTTCCGTACGCAGTGGTTCCCATCGTGCGCGCCCATCACGAGAAGTGGAACGGCGCGGGATATCCGATGGGACTGAGAGGCACGGACATTCCCATCGGCGCGCGAATCCTGAGCGCTGTTGACGCCTTCGATGCCCTGGCATCGGACCGCCAGTACCGGCGCGCGCTGCCGCTGTCCGAGGCGATGTCGAAAATCGAAGCCGAATCGGGCAGCAGTTTTGATCCCGCTGTTGTGGAGGTGCTGAAGCGCTACCACATCGAATTGGAACGAAAGGCTCAATCCACTCCCCCGATCGGCATCAAGCTTTCGACCAGCGTGAAAATCGAACGCGGGGCCGCCCCAGCCACCGGCTTTGAAAGCGCCAATGCTGCGGCGCCAGCGGCAGATAAAGCGGCGATCGACTTTGCGTATTCCGCGGCGGTCGCGCGGCGCGACATGCATGAAATTTTCGACGTTGGCCTGGGATCGGAGAGCCCGCTGAGCCTGAATGAGATTATCGCCGTTCTCAGCGTCCGCTTAAAGAAGTTGATTCCGTTTGATGCCATCGCGCTCTATTCGCTCATTGACGACAAGATGGTGCCCACTTACGTGAGCGGAGATAACTACCGTTTGTTCGCGTCGTTGAAAATCCCGATGGGACAGGGGCTTTCCGGCTGGGTGGCTGAGAATCGAAAGGCCATCATGAATGGCAACCCGTCCGTGGAGCCGGGGTATCTGAACGATCCGAGTATTTTCAGTACACTACGCTCCGCCCTGGCGGTTCCATTGGAAGGTTCCGAGGGCGTGATTGGAGTATTAAGTCTTTACCATGAAGGACGCGACGCCTTCACGCGCGAAGACCTGCGGTTGATACAAACAATCGGCCCAAAGCTGGCCCTATCCATGGAGCTTGCGTCGAGAGGCGCGGCGGCGGATACGGGTCACGCGCTGGACTACCTGACGGGTCTTCCGGCTGCGCAGTCTCTCTTCATGCATCTGGAGAGCGAGGTGGCCCGGTGCAAACGCTTAAGCATCTCGCTGGGTGTCATGGTGTGTTGCGTGGACGGACTGAAGCAGGTGAATCAGCGACTAGGACGGCTGGAAGGCGACAAGCTGCTGCGCGCGGTTTCGACCGCATTAAAGGACAACTGCAGCGAGTTCGATTACCTGGCGCGATTGAGCGGGGATGAGTTTGCGGTTGTCATGCCCGGTATACGCCAAGATACATTGCAGTCGAAGATTGCGAAGTTGATGAACGCCTCTCCGCGGGCCGGCAAGCACCAGCTGACGCTCATCTCCGGCCATTCTTCCTACCCCGAAGACGGAGCGGACGCCGAATCACTGATCGGCGAAGCGGACCGGCGCATGTTCCAGGTGAAACAGCAGAGGGATTTATCTGCCGATACCGCGTCCCGTGAACAAATCAACTGGCTGCAGTAGCTTACTCCGTGTTTTCGACGAAGCGGTCCACCGCCATCATGAAGATAGCCGGCTTACCCTGCCTGTCGGTGTGATAAAAAAGACGCTGGCTGTTAGGGGAAAAGACCACGACAACGGCCGACGGATCCGTTGCGTGATGCTCGGCGACGGTTAATTCGCGCCTGGTAACGCGCAGTAAAAGCAGGATGTGCGGAGATGCCTTGCTCGCGCTAACGCCGATGAAGACGGAGCTATCGGCGTTGCGGGTGAAGTTGACAAACTGGCTGGTATTCGCCACCAGCTTGTCTTCATTCGTATCCGGCGTGTACTCCCTCAACTGATGGAGTTTGGTTTTGTCGTCGGGGTATAGAAGATAGAAGATGGTCCGGCCGTCGATGGACCAGAGTGCTGGCCCGGCGGTGCCCGAGGCGAATTTCAATTTGCGATTCTGCTGGCCGTCAAAGTTCACCAGCCACCAATCGCCACCCTGGCGATAAAGAATACCGGCGCGGCGGGGACGCGGCATGGCATCGCCGATCGGTTCCTTCGATTCGAGGACCGTGGATGCGGTCCCTTTCTGCATGCCGATGATCCGCAACCTCGATACATCATTCTTCTGTTCGGTGAGGATGGCCTGGAGTCCGTCGTCGGACAAGCCGAAACCAGCGGTGCGCTTCCAATCGCCAGGCACTGCATAGATTGTTCGCGTTCTCTGGCTCGATCCGCTAACGTGCACCAGGGAAGCATTGTCGAAACAGCAGATCGACCTCTCGTCGGGCATGAAGGAAAGGGTGGACGAATCCAGCGCGCCCAGGTTGCCGATCTGCCGAATCTCGCCCGATTTCGTATCGGCGCGATAGGGCTGGAGGGAACCGCCGCGATCCGATGAAAAAAGTACGCTGTTACTGCGTTGCGAAACAGACCGCAGATGGGCAGGCGGCAGAAAGCTGCTGTGGGCAGGATCGGTCAGCCGGACCAGATCGAATTCGGTGGCCGGATCACGGAACTTGCGCAGGTCAGAGGGAAGGGTCTCCGCTTCAACGAGCGATTCCCCAAGCGGCAACAGCGCCCCGACGCTCAGAAATGAGCGCCTCGACCAGAAAGCTGCCTTCATAAAGGCATCGTATCACGAACGTTATTTATGGCTGGTTTCGTAGTGCTGCTTTAACAAATCCATCCCGAAATCGCCTTCATAATCGCGCCAGACCGAATGAATATGATTGGCGTCGTTCTGTGTGTTGTCGTACTCGATGAGGAACGTGGGGGCCTGAATGCGATAGTAATGCGGGCCGCCCTTTTCGGCGACGCCGGCCCAGGCGAAGTAGACGTTGTTGCCTGCTTTCTTGATCTTTTCTTCGCGCGCCATTGCGAGCTGATCGGGCATGTTATAGGCGTACTCATCCAGCAACTGCTGCAGCAGTTCGCGCTGTTTGCCATTCATCTTCGCCGCCGAAAGTCCGTTCGGCTGATTTTCCAAAGCGGCCTTGCGGGACGCCATTGTGAAGATATCCTTATAGGCGGTCTTGTCTACGACGGCCACATTCTTCTGCTCCGCGGTGAGGGCGTTCAGCAGTTCACGGCCGAAATCGTCTTCATGCGCCAGGACGCGAAGACCCTTCCGCGGACCTTCGCGGATTTCGGCGGGATTGCTACCGAAAAAGCTCGGGCTACCGATCACCGCGCCGTTCACAATGGTGAAGTTCTGACTCAAGTGGTGGCCTTCAACGCGGTATCCCCAGGTTCCCTTCTCCGACGGTTCGCCGAAGATACTGAAGAAGTAGCCATCCGGGTTGCGCCGGACGCCGCTGTCTTTCTCCAAAATGCGCAGAATGTCTTCAAGGCTCATGATGCTGGTGGCCTTGATGTAGCCGCGCTGGCTGAGCCCGGCGGCGAGGAGCGCCTGCGCGAGGTGCTTCTGCGGCGGGGTCATGTCCTTGAGCGGTAGCCCCTTGCGCTCTTTGGGAATAAAGTGCCAGTTCAACCGTTCATCGTCTGTAAATGCGAATTTCGCCTTTGCGAGCTGGTCCGGCGTGAGCGAGCTGAGGAAAGAGTTCGCCTGCGTGACCATGATGGGAACGGAATGAGTTCTGGTATAGGCGGAAGAGAGCAGGATCATAGCAGCGCCTGCGGCGGTGAGACGGAGTTTCGCAATGTGTTGCACGGGGACGATCTTATCACCTTGGAAGGCTTGCAACAATAGGGAGTAGTTGCGGGTATAATCTCGAAATGCCGCACACCAAATCATATACTCCCGGCGCTTTCAATTGGGTTGAACTCGCCACCAGCGATCAGAATGCCGCCAAGACTTTCTACACTTCCCTATTTGGCTGGGACGTGGTTGATAACCCGATTGGCCCAAGCGAGGTCTACTCTATATTCAAGTTTCAGGGTGTGGATTCCGGCGCTGCCTACACGATGCGTGACGATGAAA
>JBDUEM010000449.1:0-3910 GCA_040002435.1 Bryobacteraceae bacterium | reverse complement strand
CGTCCACTATTCGCTACATGCTGGATAACCCGAAGTACCGCGGATGGAGTGAATACTATTTCCGCTGGGAGGAAGAAGAGCATTTTCTCAAGGAAGGATCCCATCCTGCCATTCTTCCCAAGGCAGCATAAGCGAAGGACTCATTAATTCAACCTGCGAAAACGGACGGCCGGGGGTCTTCGCTTCTAAGGTCAGAGTTCTCGATGTGTTTTTTTAGGATAGGGTTTTTGATTGTGAGGACCGATGGGCCTAACGTATGTTCAAACTCGAGGAGCTGCCAGCACGTTTTCCACAGATCGGGGATACCTACTAGAGGTTAGGTATAGGATCTATATAGGCTTATGTCACAAACTACACGTGGGAGAATTGAGAATTCGTCATAAACTACACGTGGAATCTGTCACAAACTGCACGTGGGAAACTTTACTTATCCACAGTGGCTTTGTGGATAAGCTTGGAAAACCAAGCGTCACAAAGTACACGTGCTTTTCAATGCTCGCTGTAAGCGTCATAAAGTACACGTAGATAGCCTGAAACCAACAGTTTGCATGTCGTCTGGCGTCACAAAGTACACGTGGAATAATGTAATGGATCTATGGGTTTAGGAGTTTAGAGCTTGCAATCGGTGGGGAGGAACGCTTTAGGACCAACCCTTCCCCTGTCGGCGAGGCATGAGCGGCCGGGTACTGCGAGAGAACATCTTTCAGCGTATCGAGGAAAACCTTGCGGAACTGACGGATTTGTTTGTAGCCGGAACCGAACTGTTCATGCAGACTGAACCATGGCACCAAAGCGTCTGATTTACTGGGAATACGGCAAAGGCGTTGCGCAAGCCAAGCGTAGATGTCCAGAGCCATTGCACTGTGCGCGAGAGCCGCCACCGCACGCTGATCAAGCGGTACCGCATGATCTTTTAGAGTGTTAAAGAAATCCGTCGTCAGCTCAACTGTTTCCGGCCACAGAACACGCTGTGAATAGTCGTCTTTCTTCAGGAGTATGTCGAACTTGCTGACCAATTGACTGTTGACCTGAAGGCTCCGGCCTTCGATTACAGTTGCCATGCGGATGCTTGCACCGGCGATGGCGGCAATTTGCTGTTTGAACTTGCGAATTTCCGGACCGTTCGGCTCTCTGCCTTGTAGTTGGGTAATGAATGCGGTCATAGTCCGGTCAACATCGATAACCTGTGATTGTGAACGTACAGCGGTGCTACAAAGGTAGATCAGGATAAGTCGGGCCTTGGAGCCAAAGGGAAGCGGCAAATCCACATATTTCTCAGTTTCAGGATCAAGTGCCCTGCCCGCTTCAATCTCAAGAAACACACGTCCATTCCGGCGTTCCCACCGTCTGAGATTGGTTTCACGGTAAGGAAAGCCTGTCTGGCATAGAACTGTGTGTTGGTAACTGATTTCATCCGAAACATTCTGACGGATCTCCTCGGCCGTCTGGGCCAAGCGTGTTTCAACGCGAGATAGCGGTCTTGCTACCTTGCGCAAAACCGAATCTTGTCGGATAAGGTCGCCGAGGGCGGCGAATTCCGCATTGTCGTCGCGTGTATTCATGTGAGCCGGTGAGTCCCGTTTTATTGCTCAGTCTTCAACTTGTCAAGGATGGCCTCGTTGATCCAGGCGTTTATGGATGGCGCCACGGTTCGCTTTTTGCGAGACTGCTCGATCCGATCGACCATATCGCCAGTCATGAAGCGTAACGGAAAATTGGAGGTCTTGGCGCGTCGGCGTTCTTGAGTTGCCACGCTACCGCCTTTTTCTATCAGTTGTTCTACCTCACGTTCATTCACGACCGCTCTCGCGGGTCGCTCTTCGGGTTTTTTTCGTAATCCCATTAGCTCACCGCCTCTTTGTGACGTTTTTCTGAGATCTCAGTGACGTCAAAGCAATATCGAAATAACGTCATTATTTCATCAATAGCTTGTTGATTCCGCGCCGGGCGCAGCAACTCCGTTACCGCAAGACCCGCTGTAGCGGCGTGAGAGTAAGCCTTGCGTCTCCCAAGAGGGGCTTCAATGAAATTTAAAGATTTGTTATCTTTGAGCATCTCGGCAGCATCCTCGTTCTCGGTTCCCTTCCCTGCCGGATCGGTGTTGTTGAGAAACGCAAGGGCTTGCAGACGATCATTGGCGGCGCTCATTTCGTCGACGAGCTGAGCTACTTGGTCCATCGTCCAGATATCGAAACTACGTGGCGAGAACGGAATGAGTAGTATGTCGGCAAGAGAGAGTGCCGCGCGCTGGCTGGTTGTATCCCTCCCCCCTGTGTCGATAATGATGTGGTCGTAATCGCGTTCGATCTTCATTAGTTCGCTGCGGACGTTCTTACCTGTGAGTCGTATGCAGGTATAGCTGGATGCATCGGGATGGTCTTGATTACGAGCAGAGGTAAAGTCGGATGCAGTTTTTTGATCGTCAGCATCGACAAGAAGAACCTTGCTTCCCTGTCCCGCCGCGATGCAGGCGAAATTGGTGGCAACGGTGGTCTTGCCCGTGCCTCCCTTAATTCCTCCCACGGTTATGATCATACCTTGAGCCCTCCTAGTGATATTACACCAACGTCACCGTGACGTGATACTGATATCGTGTCAACGTCCTTCTGACGTAAGTACACTCTCAAGCCGCATCTGGCAATTTCTTCAAACCGATGCCGATGACCATAGACAAGGTTACCGGTGGTATGGATATCGCAGGGGAGGCTGGAAGCCTATAACTTCCCGCGATTCGTAATTACACATTGCCATTCCTGGCAGTTGGCTTTTCGGTCAGCAGCCAGGATTCTCGTGGTATTTCATCAATCAGACCAGTATTCTGACTTCACGTCATTGCTACACCTTAGTGATATCTATCCAACGTCAGTATGACGTCATAACCTGTATGATTTCTCTTCGCAGTCTTCCAATCACTGCGGTGTTAAACAACCGTATGCAAACTCGTCACAGTGCTGCTTTCCCACCGCTTCATCAAACCGTTCAAAATCATTCCCAATCGCCATGGCGAGGGCAAGAAGTTTTTCGAGGGTCTCTTGCGTGGTCTCGAACTGGACTGTGATCTGGCCGGGGGTGAGCTGGATACCGGGCGGGAGGTCGGCGAAGCCTGGTTGACGATGGAGATGGGAGCTTCGACGGGAACGCGGGACTGCCAGGCGGCGCTCATAGCTGCTCCATCGCCGGCGGCGAGCTGCCGCAGGTGTCCACAAACAGATCCCGGTCGGCCAAGCCGTTGGAACCGATTTGCAGAGACACGCAGGGGGCGAGGATTTGTTGGGCGCGGCGGCCGCCGACCTGGAACAGCCGTTCGACGGTGGCGCGGTCGACCCAGCCGGGCAGGGAAGTGAGCTCGGCTAAATACCGAGCCACCGTGGTTTGTCAGGCACCACCGCCGAATGCATGTTCTCGGGATCCTATTCCAGTAAATCGTCCGGGATGGTCCCGTGCACCACGAAAGTGTTTCCCGCCGTATCGCGTGCATGAGCCGAGTGCGCGCTGCAGCGGCTTGAACAGAAGCGTTACGGATACGTTGTACGCCATCTGGATGGGGTAAACCCGTGGGAACTTCGCGCATGATGTCGTCGAACCGGTCGGAGGTGATTTGCGCTTCTGCTCTGAACCGGGCTACCTCATCGCGGAGTGTTTTCCGAATCTCTGCGGGAGACATGGGTCTAAATTATCACCCCTTCGGGCGGAATACCACAAGGGGTTGGTTACCTTTCGTGAGGATCGTTATTTCGCTAAATCTTGGGGTAGTGGTCGCCTCCGGTACGGAAGGGATAGGGTCTAAGTGGCGGAGCCAGAGGGGTTTGTGTGGCACGTTCCAGGATAGCACCACAAAATGCGGTTATGCGCACTAGCGCAAAACATCAAATACTAGCCTATGGTAATCGGCACTAACACAGGCTATAAT
>JBDUEM010000448.1:0-3927 GCA_040002435.1 Bryobacteraceae bacterium | reverse complement strand
AAACAGGCCGTAGAACATCGCCGCTTCCCGTTGCGAAGCCAGGGGGTCGAAATCTTCCATTCCAGCGAGTTGAGGATTTCTCACAAGCCACCACTGCAAAATTGAAGTATAAACAGGGAAAGAGTTTCTAGCAAGTAGTCCGTGGAATTGTTTTCACCTATTCCGCCCGCAGGCGCGCCACTGCGTACTCTTTATGGTTCCATTCCAGGAGACGGCGCTCCATGCGATCCCGTTTCACGCTGCGCCGCCAGGCCGTAATCCAAATTACCGGGGGCAGCGAACGAATTATCCATTCCAGTAAAAACATGCCCAGCCCAATTGCACTTCAGCCTCCAGTTTGCAACCGTATGTCTTGATTTGGAGTTATCATGTACTTAAATCACTGGAGGTTCACAATGAAACGTTTTATTCCCATCCCGGCAGCCATTCTGGCATTCTCGGCAGTGGCGCTGGCGGAAAGCTGGACCGGAACAGTAGTCGATGTCATGTGCAAGGGCAAGGATCTGGCAAGCCACACCGCCAAATGCGCCGTGTCCTGTTCGAAGGGCGGTTACGGGCTGGTGCTTTCGGATGGAAAATTTGTGAAGTTCAACGAGACCGGAAACGCCAAAGCCCTCGCCGCTTTGAAAGCCACCTCCAAGGAGAAAGATCTGAAAGCAAAAGTCAGCGGCACCCTCGACAACGACGTGATCACAGTTGAGTCGATAGAAATTCAGTAGCCGCCCGTTTGCGTACGACGAGCCAGGCTGAAAACACAGCTGGATTCTCCAGCCACGTCAGGATCCACAGCAGCATCTCTTCCTTGACGGCGCCGGAGTCGGGCTTTTGCAGAGCCCAGCGGGCATGATCCTTCGCCGAAATCACTTCTGCACGGATGCGCCGCCTGCGGTCGGGAGCTGAGGTTTCGTACTCCCGCTGCAGCGCCTCCAGGGTTCGTTCCAGATTGGCAAATGATTTCTGGTTCACCCCTTCCACGAAAGGCGACATCGGCAGCCCGGTACTCCGCACCAGCTTCCGCAAGTAGTTTGCGGATACCGGAGCCAGCGCAGCCGCAATTCGCTCCCACACCTCCTCGTCAATGCTCTGCACGCTTTCCGCCTCGAGCAAAGCCTCCATCCGCTTGCGCTTGGATTCAGTGCTGCTGGCCATTCCGGTACGCCGCCACCGCCGTGTTGTGTTCGGCAAGACTGGTGGAGAAAGTATGTTTGCCGGAACCGTCACCTTTGGCGACGAAATACAAATATTCCGTCTCAGCAGGGGCAATCGCGGCCTTCAGCGACGCCAACCCCGGGTTTGCGATTGGTCCGGGCGGAAGGCCGGGATGCCGGTAGGTGTTGTACGGGTTCGTGTTATTCAGATCGGAGCGGTAGATCTTCCCCCGGTACCGATTCTCCAGAAGCGCCGCATAGATCGTGGTGGGATCGCAATCGAGCGTCATGTTCCGGGTCAGCCTGTTCTCGAACACCGAGGCCACCGTCGCGCGATCGGCGGCGACGCCTGTTTCCTTTTCTACCAAGGAGGCCAGGGTGACAGTCCGGTTTACCTGCGCCGCGGGTGCGTTCAGTTCCTTCCATGCCCGCCGGAATCGCCCGGTCATCTCTTTGGCGAGTTGCTGCGCGCTGGTATGCCGCGTCAGCCTGTAGGTTGCCGGAAAGAGAAAGCCTTCGAGACTCGGTGCATCGGGGGCCAGATCCTGAATCAGCGCCGGCGAGGTGGCCACCTTGCGGAACTCGGCGGACTTCATCAGGCCGAGTTGTTCCAGGGAGGCGGCAATATCGAATTGATTGCTTCCTTCCGGAACTGTCAATTCGTAATAGAAAATATCGCCCGCCGCGATCCGGCGCAGCACCTCGGACGCCGGTGCAGGCGCGTCAAAATGGTACTCGCCCGCCTTCAAAGTCGCCCCCTGCCGCAAGGCCCTCGCGGCCAGAAAGACCCACTGCGACCGGATGACGCCGTTTTCCTCCAGCATGCGGGCGATACCGCGCGTGGATGTTCCGGGTGGGATGTCGACAAAAGCCTCTTTGTCGAAACCTGCGTACGGCGTGCTGAGGGTGTAAAACACGTAGGAGGCGCCACCGCCGATCACCAGCAGCAACAGTAACAGCACCCGGCGAATCATTCGGGCCATCGTTCCTCTTCCGTTGAGGAGGGCAGCGAATCCAGGTAACTGGCCAGAAGAATCACCGCCGACAGACGATCTACCGCACGGGCGCGCTTTTCAATACTGATCCCGCTGTCGCGAAGCACCCGGCCGGCCTCTACCGACGTCAGCCGTTCATCCCAATACACAACCGGCAGCCCGGTTTTTTCAACCAAACGCTCGGCAAAGTCACGGGTATATTCCGCCTGCCGTCCTTCCCTGCCACTCATGTGAATCGGATTTCCCATCAGAATGAGTCCCACATTTTTGTCGGAAATCAGGTTTGCCAGCTGGTTGAGGTCCTCCCGCAGGTTGGTCCGGTAATGCGTCGCCAAACCCTGCGCGGTAATCCCCAGTTCATCGCTGATAGCCAGGCCGATCCTTCGTTTCCCCAGGTCTAACGCGAGGATGCGGCCGGTGCGAAGAGTCGTATCTTCCAAGACTCAGTATAAGGGTCCCATGATAGAGTAACTGGAAGAAGCATTCGGGGCCTTCCCTTGCCGGTATTCACTCAAGTCTCGCCGATCAACCGGCTGCAAAGCGCGAGCGTGTTTCTGCTCGCCCTATCGGCAACGGTTGGATTGCTTTACTACGGCAGGGCCTTCTGCATCACGCTGGTAATTGCGGTGATGATCGCCTTCATTCTCGACCCTTTTGTCGCATTTGTGATGCGCCTGAAAATAGCCCGCGGAGTTGCCAGTTTTATTGTATGTGCGGTCGCTCTATCGCTTTTCTATCTGGTGGGCCTGGGCGCCTATACCGAAATCGCCACTCTCTCCACGGAGCTTCCCGCCTACAGCGAACGGGCGAACGAACTGGTGGACAGTGTCGCCGACCGCCTGGACCGGATGGAGCAGAATGCGTATAAGCTGCTGATCCCTAAACGTCTGCAGGAGCGCGAGAAGATGGCGCAAGTGCAGGCGGCACAGCAGATCGAAACCAAAAAGCGCCGCACCAAAGTGCCGGAACCGGTACCGCCACCCGTCATCCAGGAAGTACGCATCAAGCAGGACCGCACCTCGTTGGTGAACTATGTGTATTCCTACGTCAGTTCCTACTACAACGTACTGCTGATGACGTCTTTTGTTCCGTTCCTGGTGTACTTCATGCTGAGCTGGCGCGACCATGTGCGGCGCAGCTTTCTAACCTTGTTCGAAGGGACGGACCGAGTGATTGCGGGCAAGAGCTGGCAGGGAATTGCAGACATGGCGCGTGCCTATGTGTTCGGAAATTTTCTGCTCGGACTGCTGCTTTCCGTCGCCAGTTGTACGGCATTCTATATGTGGCACCTTCCCTACTGGATGCTGGTAGGGCCGATCAGCGCCTTTCTCAGCCTCGTTCCGTACGTGGGCCTGCCGCTTGCCGTGGCGCCTCCGCTGCTGGCGGCGCTGGCGTTATACTCCACTGCCTCTCCCTATCTCTTCATCGCCGCCATTGTCGCTTTCTTCCACTTGATTGCGCTCAATCTCCTGTATCCGAAGATTGTAGGCGCACGCGTGCACTTAAATCCGCTTTCGGTCACTATCGCTCTGATGTTCTGGGGCACCATATGGGGCGGCGTCGGGCTGGTGTTGGCCATCCCGATGACTGCCGCCGTGAAATCGGTCCTCGATAACATCGAACATCTGCAGCCGTACGGACGCATGCTGGGCGATTAGCGCGCGGCGATCGTCCCCATCCGGCCGCTGCGATAATCTTCAAACGCCTCGTAAAGCTCATCGCGGGTGTTCATCACAAACGGGCCATAACGGGCAACCGGCTCGTTCAGCGGCTTTCCCGCCAGC
>JBDUEM010000447.1:0-3952 GCA_040002435.1 Bryobacteraceae bacterium | reverse complement strand
GTGCCGGCGCTTCGTTCGTGCGCTCCCATGACGACGGTGGCCTGGGCGGCGCGGGCCGCCTTGCCGAGTTCTTCCAGTTCGGGACCAGGCAGCTCCAGGCTGTTTTCGAAAAGCTCAGCGAACAGCGCCTTCGCCGGCGGGTAGTCCCAGAGCCCTGCTTTGGGGGACTCATCCAGCCAAACAGGATAACCAGGGAGCCACGTCTCAGGAAAAACGATGAGCTTCGCGCCGGTGCGCGCAACTTCGGCGATGAGGTGGCAGGCTTTCTGGACGCTACGGCGGAGATCGAGGAAGACGGGAGTGTCCTGCACCACTGCGGCTGCGAAATTGTCCATTGGCTTGTGTGTTCCTTTCAGTCTATCCGGCGCGTGCAGTCCCCTCCAGCCGCCAAGCTGGACGAGGACCACCCGAACCGGTGCATCATCCATCCGGCGGTGATGCCGGATCGCACGGCAGGTGGAGGCTGCCGGTGAAGCATTGCGCGTATCCGGATCGTGAGGCACAAGGCCCGTGGTCCAGACGGGATGACGGGCTGTATCGTCTTATATAGCGATGCAGCCTGATGGCGGTCGAGCGCGGGGTGGGCCCAATCTGCCAATTCAAAAAAATCCCCGGCTCATCGGCGCGCAAGCGCCCACCTGCGGGCGTTGAACCGGGGATTGGAACCACCATCAACGCGGATATCCAGTCCGCGTGCGACCGGCAGAGGAGCACTGCCGGAAAGGTAGGCTCGCCGCCCGTGCGCTGTCCAAACGCAGACGCCCGGGTGTGATGGCCGTGGCAAGCCGCTGTGTCAGACGGCTTGCGCATGGCGGCGTGCGGTTGAGGCACGCTGTGGCCTGAAACTGTTCGGACGCAAAGCCCGGCTTGGCGTGCTCCGGTTAGAGCCGTGGGCCGGGCCTTGCGTGGTCGTCAATACCGGCCTGCACTGGCCGGGAGCTGAGAATGCTGACGCTCGTTGAGTTGACGATGGCCGCCGGCTTCTGTTCTGAGCGGGCGGGTCTTAATTGGCTTCAGTTTAGAAGATGAGGTGTGCGGGCTGTTTGAAAATTGTCTGTAATGGCATGAATTGATTGGGAAAGATTTTTGAAAAAAGTTGTGATTTTCAATACGGATAGGTCGGAAGGCCATTTCGGAAGGTCATTTTCAGGGGTAGAGCAATCGAAAAGGCTTTGAGAATTGGCAGGGATTCAAGGCCGATTCGGAGCTTTATACTGATGCAGACGATGAATTAACCAGGCTGTGACCCTGGGAGCGATACAAACGAAGCTACGCGGCAAGGATGCGTTCATTGCCAAATCGAATTCCGCGGGCCGCTTGGTTTACGCTACTTATCTCGGCGGCAGCGGCGATGAAGAAGCACGCGCCATCCCGGTGGATAGCGCGGGCAAGGCTTACGTGACGGGCGTAGTTCACGGCAGTACAGGCGGCTCCCCAGCAAATGTGAGAACCAGGCATCGGTATTCGCAGACAGCAGAATCGCCGAACTGAGGGACGCCCATGCCAGGAAGAGCAGACTTGCGTGATTCGCGACACCTTCAATGGAAGGCCGGTGAGTTACCGGAACGAGACGGTAACTGGCCGTCTCGCGCATCACTCAATAAAGCCGAGTTTCTTTAACCCTTCTTTCGGTTCCTTCTCATCAAAATTGATGTAGGCTTCCTTCTGCCGGCCGTTCTCCAAAGCAACTCCATACGGTCCGGCGATAAAGTGGAACGTCTTCTTCAGGAACTCAAGATCATTGGAAACACCGGCCTTCAAATTCGTGTCCGTCAGGAAGCCCTGGGCGAAACGCGGCTGTGCAGTCGGAATCGCAATCACCTTCGCACCCTTCCATGTAAAGGTCGACATGTTCTTGGCGGCGGCGAAGCAATGCGAACATTCGGGATCAAAGAAGTACAGGAAGATCTTCCCATGCTGCAGCGAATAAGGCTGGCCGTCGACTGTAATGGAATCCGGCGCCTGCAGTCCGGTTTGCCGGGCGTTCACTACACCAAAACAGACGCCGGCGAAAACCGCCACGGCGCCCAGGATAATCACCGCGCTGCGCAGGCTCTCCGAAGGGCGCGCCCAGACGCCGGCCAAAATGGCCATCAGCAGCATGACAGTGTCGCCAACAAAGAATCCCGGCCCTACGACACGCTTGATTAACGGGAAGCAACTGCAATCGGCTCCGTGGAGCGCATTGTAGTTGATGGCCATATACCCCATAAAGACCACCAGCAGCAGGCTGGAAAGCCAGGCGCCCCAGCGACGGAATCGGGGAACCATCAGCAGCACACCGGCAAACGTCTCGCCTGTTCCCAGCAACAGAGTGGCCGGAATGCTCAGGGCCGCTGGTACTTTGAATTGAATTAGCCCCGCGGCCCAGGTAAGCGGGTCTGTGATTTTGTAGACTCCGGAAACGATAAACAGGAGCCCGATCAGAACGGCCGAAATCACGCTAATCACGCCTTTCCACGCCGGCATATCTATCGCACGGGCGCGAAATGACGGGTGTGCAATACTGTCTTCCATGCTTCTTATTCTAGCGTTGTTTGCTCTGCTAGCGGTCAACCTCCCGGCTGCCACGTACGCCGACCTGGTGATTGAGAACGCACACATTTACACCGTAAATCCCGCGCAACCGGAAGCCACTTCGATCGCCGTCAAAGGCTCCCGGATTCTGGCTGTCGGGTCCGGTGTCCCGGCCGTCATCGGACCGGGCACCCGCCGCATCGACGCGAAGGGAGCCACCATCATTCCGGGCCTGATCGACTCCCACGTTCACATGCACGGCCTGGGCGACATACTGCAGAGCTTCGACCTCCGCGCCGTGAAGTCCATCGCCGAGGTAGCCGCCATCGTGCGCAATGCCGCTACGAAATCGGCCAAGGGTGAGTGGATTCAAGGCCGCGCCTGGGATGAAACCAACTGGGGCGGACAATTCCCCACAGCCGGGCCGCTGACAGCGGCCGCGCCCGAGAACCCGGTGATTCTGCGGCGCGTCGATGGCCATGCTGCCTGGGTAAACCGCAAAGCTCTCGAAGCCGCGGGCATCACCAAAGACACGAAAGATCCGCAAGGCGGCAAGATCATCCGCGATGCCCAGGGCGAAGCCACCGGCGTTCTGATCGACCGCGCACAAGGCCTGGTGGCGTCGAAAATCCCGCCGCCTTCGCAGGCGCAGGTGGAAAGCGCCATCGCGCGGGCTGCGCAGGAATGCGCGAAGCTCGGTCTCACCACGGTACACGATGCCGGTATGGGGCAGACCGAACTCACCGCCTATCGCAAGTTGATCGCCGCGCACCGGTTCCCCACCCGCGTCTACGCAATGATCGGCGGCGTGGGTCCGCTCTGGCAGGAGTATCAGCAGAAAGGCCCTGAAATCGGCGAACAGCTTACCGTTCGGAGCATCAAATTGATGGCCGACGGCGCCATGGGATCACGCG
Organism: Bryobacteraceae bacterium; assembly: GCA_040002435.1. Lineage (GTDB taxonomy): Bacteria > Acidobacteriota > Terriglobia > Bryobacterales > Bryobacteraceae > JANXXV01. The sequence continues at coordinate 521 of JBDUEM010000447.1, read as the reverse complement.
GGGCTGCTTTCTGGCAACCGTATTCTGACGACCCGGGCAACACCGGGCTCCTCATCCTCTCCAAGGAACAGATCGAAACCGTCGCTCGCGACGCGGTGAAGACCGGATTCCAAGTGAACACCCATGCCATCGGCGACCGCGCCAACCGCACCGTCCTCGATGCCTACGGCGCGGTTCTGGGCGGCAGTAATGATAAACGATTCCGTATCGAACACGCGCAGGTGGTCTCACTCCCGGATTTTGCGCTCTTCGCCAAGTTCAAGGTAATCGCGTCCATTGAATCCACCCACGCCACCAGTGATATGCGTTGGGCCTCGGCGCGCCTGGGGCCGGACCGCATGATGGGCGCATGGGCTCCGAAGCGGTTTCTTGCGGCGGGCGTCGCCATCGCTAACGGTTCCGACACACCGGTCGAGAATCCGAACCCGCTTTGGGGCTTCTACGCTGCCGTGACTCGCCAGGATCATCAAGGCAACCCTCCCGGCAGCTTCATGCCTGACCAAAAGCTAAGCCGCGAGGAA
>JBDUEM010000446.1:0-3985 GCA_040002435.1 Bryobacteraceae bacterium | reverse complement strand
TCGCGCTTCCGAACACACGGCTGAACCTGAATGGGTCTCTGAACAACCGGCTCAATTTGGAGTTGACCACGAAGGACCTGAATGATTTACTCGCGGCCGCCTCGCCGGGAAGCAAGCCTTTCATCTCACTCGATGGCAGTCAGGCTCAATTTACAGGTACGCTGGCGGGCGGACTGACATCCCCTCAGATCACCGGGCATCTTGCTGTGAATTCGTTCCGCATAGAGGGACGGCGCTTCGATTCGCTTTCTACCGATGTAGCCGCGACTAAAAACCGGGCAAGCCTTTCGAACGGCGTCCTGCTACGTGGTCCCATGCAAATGCAGTTTACCGCCTCGACCGGGTTGCAGAACTGGTCGCCCAAGCCGAATCAATCTGTCACCGCGACGGTCACCGCGCGCAATGGGGATCTGGCGGATGTAATGGCGCTGGCCGTTCAACCGCCAGCCGGATATTCAGGTGCGCTCAGTCTGGACGCCACTGTGGGTGGAACCATCGGGAACCCCTCCGGAACTGCCAATCTCCAAGTGCTGAACGGGATGGTCAAATACGAGCCCTTTGATCGTCTGCAAGCGACGGTTAATCTGTCTGACCAACTAATCACAATACCGGCCGCATCCATGAATGCGGGAAATGCCCGAGTGAATCTGACGGCGGAGTTCCGGCACCCTCGCGAGAGCTTGGCCACTGGCCAACTTCATGCGCACGTCCAGAGCAATCAAATCAATCTCGCCGAGATTCGGTCGCTACAACGGGAACGTCCGAATACAGGCGGCTTGGTGAATTTGAATGCAGATATGAACGGCAACGTATCCACGACCATCGTAAAAGGAAAAGAGGAGACGGAGTTTCTGCCGACCAGCGTCAATCTCGATGCCGCAGCACGGAATCTACAGTTCGAAGGGCAGAATTACGGGGATCTGACCGCAAAGGCTTCGACAGTAGGACAGACCGTGAATTATGATGTCACGTCTAACTTTGCAGGCTCCGCAATTAAGATAAACGGCGCTACTCAACTGGCTAAGGAGTATCCGACAACCGCGGATCTGAATCTGCAACACTTGCCCGTAGAGCGGATTCTTGCACTGGCCAAGCGGTCCGAGATTCCGGCGCGCGGTAATCTATCCGGCACGGCTCACGTAACGGGTACGATGACGAATCCGCAAGGGAACGCGGATCTTGACCTTACAAAGGGTGTGCTGTATGACGAGCCCATCGATCACCTGCGTGCCCGCGTCAGTTATCAACCTGAACTGATCGATGTTCCGCTCTTCGAGGTGGTTTCCGGACCATCACAAATCCAATTGACGGGACAATATAAACATCCCACCGGAAACTTGAACGCCGGTGACCTGGAGTTTCATATCAACAGCAATCGAGTTGAACTTGGCCGGATCCGCAGCGTGCAGAAAGCCCGCCCAGGGCTTGCCGGCGTATTACAGATCAATGCGTCAGGCGGGGCCGTAGTGCGGGAAGCGACACCCCCCCTGCTCTTGCGCGACCTAAATGCGGATATAGCCGCGAGACAGATCACGGCTCAGGGAAAGAATCTGGGAGATCTCACCCTAAAGGCGGCAACGAATGCCGGCCGCGTTACTTTTTCGCTGGATTCGAATCTGGCAGACTCCACCATCCATGGGCAGGGAAACGCTCAATTGAGCGGTGATTACCCCATGACCGCGGAGGTCAATTTCAGCAACGTGTTGTGGAGTCACCTTGAGCCGCTTCTCAGCACTACTACGGAGCAGTCGCCCGGCTTTGACGCCGTAACGGAAGGACAGTTGACCGTAAACGGTCCGGCCCTCAAGACCGATCAATTACGTGGTTCACTCCGGATCGCCCGGCTGCAACTGAATACAATTCCCCGCACCGGCGGGTCCGAAAAACAGATAACCATTAGCAATCAAGGCCCCATTGCCGCCACCCTGGATCGGGGCGTCGTTCGAATCGACAGCGCGCACATGACCGGCCGCCAGACAGATGTGAATGTGACGGGCACGGTCTCGCTTGTGCAAACGCAACCGGTGAACCTGAATCTCAGTGCAAAGACGAACCTTGAGGTGCTGAGAAGTTTCGATCAGGATATCTATTCCTCCGGCAATATCGATCTGGGCGCCACGGTACGTGGAACGCTTCAAAAGCCGCTTGTGAATGGCCAGCTTCAACTACAAAATGCTTCCATCAATTACGTTGATTTCCCGAATGGTCTCTCTAACGCAAACGGCGTGATTGTCTTCAGCGATAACACCGCGACGATCCGCAGCCTGACAGCCGAGTCCGGTGGAGGAAAGGTGACCCTATCGGGCTTCGCCACCTACACGGACACCCTGCGGCTTGGATTGCGAGCAACCGCGAATTCCGTTCGGGTACGGACCCAGCAGGGCGTAAGTATCGTTGCCAATGCCTTCCTCAATTTGACAGGCACTACGGAATCAAGCCTCGCCTCCGGAACCATCACCATCAATCGAATTACATACGCTCCGCACAGCGATTTCGGTTCGATTTTGACGCGCTCCGCACCTCCCATCCAAGCGCCTGGCCCGGAGAATCCTTTGCTGGACAACATGCGGCTGGATATCAGAGTACGGACATCCACGGCGACAAGCGTACAAGCGTCACTGGCGCAAAATGTGCAACTGGATGCCGATATTCGCGTGCGCGGCACCGCGGCGCTTCCAGGAGTGCAAGGCCGGGTGGTCATCACGGAGGGAGATCTAGTCTTTTTTGGATCGCAATATCACGTCAGTTCCGGTACCATCTCTTTCTACAATCCGACGCGTATCGAACCTATTCTGGATATTTCGCTCGAAACGCAGGCGAAGGGTGTCAAGGTCATTCTCACGGTAACCGGACCGATCGACAACATGAAGCTTAGCTACACCTCCGATCCGCCGTTGCAGTTTCAGGAAATTGTCTCATTACTTGCTTCGGGTAAGACCCCAACTTCCGATCCAACTCTGCTCGCCAATCAGCCGTCGACGCCACAGCAAAGCTTCCAGCAGATGGGTGCGTCCGCGCTGGTGAGCAAGGCAGTGGCCGACCCGGTGGCAAGCCGGCTTCAGCGTGTGTTCGGCGTGAGTCAACTGAAGATCGACCCGACATTCACGAGCGGCTCGGATTTACCGCAGGCAAGGGTCACGCTGCAGCAACAGGTTGCTACGAATGTCACGTTCACTTATGTGACTGCACTAGACGATCCGAACACGCAGATTGTCCGTGTGGAGTGGGCCTTGAGCCCGCAATGGTCGGCGACGGCAAATCGCGACGAGAACGGGATCGTCAGCCTCAATTTCATTTATAAGAAGCAATTCCGGTAGGGGCGAAAACATTGAAACACAAAAGCTTTAGCGAGCGAGCACCAGCGGGGCGATGAGTCCGTAGCGGAACAAGGCAATCTTTTCGGCTTTGTCGTCCATGAAGCCCGAGCGTAGGAGAGCACCAGAAAGTCGGGGGTCAGGCAGCCTGAGGGCGGAACTGTAGGTACCATTTCCGAAACGCGTCTTCTAGTTCATTGTTGAGGACCTTGGTTCGCGTCTGGAGCAAGAGATGAGCTCCCCGAAGCGTCCATTGCATCTGTTGCTTCTTCACGAACCTTCTGCTGACGACCTGGTTGATCGTCGATTCGACAAACGCCGTGCTGATTCTTTCTCCCTGCCGCCATCTTTCGCCGAAGTTAGGAATGAATTCGCTGTTGTTTTTTATGTAGGTCTCGAAATCCGCCACTCCGTTTGCAACCTTTGCGGCTGGAACGGAGTGTTCCCGGATCATGCTCAGAGCGATGGAAAGGCCGGTTAGCCGTTCAGGGGCTTCGGGAGTGTTCCCATGCCACAGGAAAAAGCTTGATACTCTCCAACCGCTTTGCTACGTCGGCTCCTTTGTTCGATCCGCTCTGCGGTTGCCTGCATGTGTTTACGAACCGTCTCGGAATTGAGATAAAGCATCTCCGGGCTGGTTCTGCCTTGCAGCCATGCATGCACCGGTCGAA
>JBDUEM010000445.1:0-3992 GCA_040002435.1 Bryobacteraceae bacterium | reverse complement strand
GTTTTTAACAGCGAAAGCATTGTCATTGCGAATCGAGAAATCAGCAATCATCGCCTCATCGGAAGCAGCCCTGCTCCGCGTCAATTCCGTCAGCGACACTCTAGAGAGCGACCTAGCTACTGGTGCGAGTGTTACATCCGGTGAACTTGCCACAGATTCAGGTAGTGACCCTATGATCGACCCGTCCCTGCTGTCGTTTAGCCGTGTCAGCATCATCAGCGAAATGAGACCCATACAGCCCGAATAGATGAGAGCAGACCATTTGGACTTTCCCTGCTTCGCCGGGTTCGCTATAGCTGGCTGGCGTTCTGCAACAAATGACGGATCGATCTCAGGTCCCCTTTGATAAGCAACTCATGGGCTGATCGGCATATCGGAAGGAGAAGTTTAGTTTGGTGTAGAACGAATACGCCCAATACCTAAGTTCCCACTTGTCCCGGCCATCATCAGCCGAACGTACGGCTCCATGTCCGGGGATGAGGCTAGTTCGTGCGCCCCGTCTTCACTGATGAGGTTCCTGATCGGTATTTGTTTGATTTCATCGTCGCTCACGGTCCAAACCTTCGTGCCAAGTTGCCCAGTGGAGCCGGGTGGCGAGGAATACCAGTGTTCCGGCTAGAGTAACGGCCAGCGCCGTCCCCGAGCTTATCGCATTTAGTTGGCGGGCTATCCATTTTCTCCAATTCTGACGATCTACTTACATGAAGTCCCGTTCCAAATTCGCCTTCCACCCGGTTTGTCTATGCCAATGAACTGGATTCGCCATGTCCTCTCCGTCGCGAATAGGCAGGAAGAGCCAGCCGAGTCGATCACCCGTCCACCCGACAATCCATCGCGCATGTCCAAAGATCTTTGGCTTGAACTCGACCGGGCCGAGGCAGAGCTAGTTCGGCGGTGCAACCGTGCCGATTAACGATGCTTTACATGATTTGAGACAGTGTTGATCAACCTTCTGGGCGGAACCCAAAGGAACGGTACGGTCAGAAATGCGATGCCCTCTACAACATTGTACCGAGTGAAACTGAAGCGCAGTCCCGTACCATATCCCGGCTGCTTGTTGCCTTGTTACGCGGCGACGATAAATCGGAAGCCGCGACACGGATGAACACTCGGAACTTCGCCGTCGCCGAAGGTGTGTTACTGTCAACATCTCCCGGATTTATGGCGTCCGTTCGGTTACGGGCCTTGGAAAGTTATCACGTGAAAGTGAAAATCGCAGTTGTTCCCCTGTCGCTCACCGCCGCCGAGAAGTTCGGCGAAGCGGTTTACTTCTACAATCGAATGGTCGAATCTGTCAACAGCGTAAGGGAGTTTCCTTACCACCTTAGCGCCTTCTTGTCCGCTCTTGGCAGCACGATCTTTTATCTCCAGACGCACTGCTCTGCAAGCGGCCAGTTTGCAACGTGGTATGCCAAAGTTCAAGATGAACTGATGGCAGACGCAACGCTCATCCGTCTGAATAATTTGCGGGCCGAGGCGGTCTATTCCAATCCTGTGAATTTGGTGGTCAACTCGGGACCGAAGATGCAGGGGAATCTCACCGCAAGCGACGGCAGTGAATTCAACAGTACCATTGACCATGACGGCAGGATTGTCTGGCGGTTCAACAACGGTGGTCACCACGCAGACGACGATTCGATGACTGATTGGAAGTTCGAGGCGGATGGAGAATCGGTGCTAGGTTTCTGTCGGGACTGTTTGTCAAAGATCGACCACGTGTTGGGAGACTGGCACGACGTTCAAAAACAGAGCGAGACGACGGGCGACTTGAAGTAGTCGGACCTGCAAGTCGTACTCGCCTGTTTAGGTTGACGAAAGCGACGGTTAATTTTCTAATACAGATGCCGCCGCCCCTGGTGACAAAAGCTACCCGCCCATATCCACTTACAATGGGAAAAGTACTCAGGAATGACAATCACGACTGCCTTCTGCGATCTGCATCCACAGTACGAATTGGCGGCAGACGAAAACATCAGAATTCATCTTGTCAAGCGGTCTGAGGGCTTGACTGAAGCTCATTGCACGCATCCGTATTGCGATAGGCACTATTCGCGAGGATTCGGCTATTTCTCCTCGGGGATGGATCAACAGGATATTAGGTCCTTAGTTGAGCAGCACCGTTGCGGCCTGAATCATGACATTGAGTACATGGCGCTGATCAGGATCGACAGCGTGTTGATATGGGCCTGTCCGGTCGGATCGTGCCAAGCAACCCAATTCTATTGGATTATCTAGCAGAAGCTGCCGCCCTGAATGGTGCCCGGAACCTGGACGCGCCTTCAGACTGCGACACGGATTTGGTAGATCGGCGGCGGTGTCTCGGGTGAGGGCATAGAGAGATTGTGCAACGGCTCCATGGACACCAGGAGCCATTGATGTCATTAGGTAACTTTGGTTCGTTCACCGCCGCCGACGCGGTCACATTGTGAACGTCCGAAATGCACTTGACTTGATAGAAGCTTCACAACCTTCCATACTCGAATTCATGAGCCGCGAAGAACTGCACCGACTTGTAGATACCCTGCCAGAAGCAGCACTTGAACCCGCCGAGCAAGCCCTACAGCACTTCCGAATCTGGCCGCAGCAACCATTCCTTCAGATTGAACGAATGCGACAGAGACATCGTTCTACCGGAATTCCTGACGCCATTGAAAAAGAATTGGGTTCCAGCGCTTCGGCGCTCCAGGCATTCTGAACTGACCCGCAACGGTGCGTGATGACCACGATGGAACATCACGATGCCGAAGGCCCGGAAGAAGCCATGTAGAATCTGCCGCCGGTGGTTCCAACCGGAGGCGCGAGTGGGAGAACGGCAGCGAGCGTGCGGCAAGCTGGAGTGTCAAATCGCCCGGCGGCGGAAGACGCAGACGGACTGGCGAAGGCAGAATCCGGACTACGCCATCGCCTGGAGATTAGACCAGCGGGCAGCGCAAACCCCACCGCCGGAGCCACTCCGTTTTCCGGCTCCATTGAACCAACTACCCTGGGAGTTCGCAAAAGACCAGTTCGGCGTGCAAGGCGCTGATTTCATTGGCGTTATGAGCGCACTAATCCTCCGTTTCGCGAAAGACCAGATCCTTCCGTATCTTCTTGATCCGACGGGACTTCCGAGCAGACTTCCCCTGCCCCCGAAAAAGACCAGTCCCAGCCTCCCGCATACTGAATCCCGAGCAGGCAACGATGCACCTGGAGTTTCACCAACTGGACCGGCGATGGGAACATCTGCGAGTCCGTGAGCCGCAACGGCAACGTCGATTGCTGGCATCGCTGGTTGACAGCGGCCAGCAGACGCCCATCGTCGTGGTGGCCGCCGGAACGCCGGACCGTTACCTGGTGATCGATGGCCACAAGCGCGTGGCCGCACTGGAACAACTGGGCCGAGATACGGTCGAAGCCACAGTCTGGGGGATGAGCGAGGCTGAAGCTGTCCTGCTGTCGAGGTCGCTGCGGTTGAGCCCGCAGGAAAGCGCGCTCGAACAAGGCTGGCTGCTGGCGGAGATGGAGCAGCGCTTCGGTTATGGTCTGGACGAACTGGCGCGCCGCTTCGACCGCAGCACCAGTTGGGTCTCGCGGCGCCTGGCGCTGGTGGAGTTGTTGCCGGAAGCGATCCAGCAGCAAGTGCGCGAAGGGAAACTGGCGGCGCAAGTGGCGATGAAGTATCTGGTGCCGGTGGCGCGAGTCAACGCCGAGGACTGCACGCGCATGGCGGCCGCTTTCGTTGCGCATCACTGCAATACGCGGCAAGCCGGGCAACTGTACACAGCTTGGCGCAAAGGCACGCGCGCCGTCCGCGAACGCATTCTCACCGAGCCGGAACTGTTTTTGAAAACGCAGCGGCAGGTACCGGCAGCCAGGCCGGCGGCGGTCGAACAAGTGGAGCGCGATCTGGACATGGCGCTTGCCATCCTGCGCCGCGCCGGCCGAAGCCTTGCCGAAGCCTTGCCGGAGATGACCAGCCCGCAACAGAAACAAGCGCAGGGCCAGATGGAAAC
>JBDUEM010000444.1:0-3998 GCA_040002435.1 Bryobacteraceae bacterium | reverse complement strand
CTGCTCGCGGTGCCCGGAGTAACGGCGGTGGCAGCGGTCAGCCGTTTACCGCTGCTGGGCCAGACACTGTCGAGCCTTTTGTACATCGAAGGAAAGGATACTGCAGAACATCCACCTGAAGTCGAGTTCCGTGCGGCCACGCCTTCCTATTTCGCAACCATGGGCATTCCGCTTCTGGCGGGGCGGCTGTTCGATGACGCCGATGGCGCCGGCCAGAAGAAGCTTCTGATTGACGATGTGGCCGCGCGCCGGTACTTTGCAGGCGAAGACCCGATTGGCCGCCGCATCCGGTTTCTGGCGGATGCGAATGGCCCCTGGTTTGAAGTCATCGGAGTCGTAGGCGCAATCCGGCATTTTGGTCTGGAGGCGGAAGCGCGGCCCACCATCTACCGCCCTGCCATCATCAATCCGCTGGCGGCTCCCGTCTTCGTGATCCGCACGGTGAACGACCCGGCTTCTCTCACCCAGACGCTCGCCACTGTCGTCAGGACGGCCTACGGGAACATGCCGGCCTACAACATTTATTCCATGGACCAACTGGTTCAGCGTTCCACCGCGGAGCGCCGTTTCCTCATGTGGCTGCTGACGGCATTCGCAATCGCTGCACTGCTGCTCGCGGCGATCGGCATTTACGGAGCCATTTCTCAATCCGTGCTGCAGCGCACACAGGAAATGGGCGTCCGGATTGCCCTCGGAGCCGCGCCAGGGGCCATTCTGCGATCGGTTATCGCCGAAGGACTTTCGATGGCGGGCGCAGGCGTTCTACTTGGCGTTGCCTTGGGAATTGTTCTGGCCAAGGTCGGCGAACGGCTTTTATTCGGCGTGCGCCCTGATGACCTGCTTGTCTTCGGAGTGACGGCGATCACGCTGCTGGCGTCGGCGGCGCTGGCCTGCTACGTCCCCGCGCGGCGCGCCACTCGCGTGGACCCGCTCATCGCCCTGCGGGATGCCTGAAGATTATTTCATGATCAGGCCCTGGCCGGTGGGAAGTGACAGGACGTCCGCGCCGAAAGATTGTGCCGCCTCTGCTATCGCCTGGGCCAGTCCGTCGTTGCCCACATACGCGTAGTCATCCAATAGCACCATGGCGCCGGGGGAGAGCCGCTCCCAAAAGTGCTCCAGCGCCGCCCGCTCCGGGTAGGCACAATTCATGTCGAGGTGAAGAAAAGCGATCTTCCCGATGGCCAGCCCATTCAGTACGTCCGGTACCATCCCCTGGATGATATTCACGTTTGGCCACTCGGCGTAGTTGGCGCGGACACGGTCCAGATCGGTCACATAGGCGCCGCACTCTATCGCGCTCTCCGCCAGCCTCCTGCGGCCCAGCTTTACCTCTTCATGGGTGAATTGCGAAACGACGGGACCGTTGAATGTATCGATGAGATAGAACTGTTTGCCAACCGCTGCCCAGTCGAGGCGCTGCATGATGGCCGAACTGACGAACCCCGCGTTAACACCACACTCGACAAAATCTCCGGGCACGCGAGCCGCATTCCGCGCCACCCAGAGGGCAACGTGCACCCGCCACTCCATCTCCGGATCCACGCCGTCACTTGCCTGCACGCCGCGCGAATACGCTGACAGGAATCCCGGGTCGCGGCGAAAGCTTTGATTGTGAACCGTGAACAAGCCGTCGCGGGAGTAGTGTTCCCGAGTTCGTGTGTGGAACACAGCATAGCCTGCCGAACGCAGATACCTTCCTATCCACCGTTTCACCATTCTGGTCACACCGTAACACACGCTTAGAGATACTCTATAGGCAGTGAGCAAAATCCTTATGGTGGCCTCTGAAGCCACCCCTTTTGCCAAGACCGGCGGTCTGGCGGATGTAATTGGCGCACTGCCGCGCGCGCTGAATTCGTTGGGAGACGAGGCCGCGGTGGTGCTGCCGCTGTATCCCAGCGCTCAGCAGTTTTTGGGAAATGCTTCCCGCGTTTACGACGGCTTGCAGCTATGGCTCGGCTCCAGGCGAATCAGCGTCGACATCAGGCTTTTGGTGCAGGATGGAGTGCCGTTCTATTTTGTGGACTGCCCGCCGCTCTACGCGCGCGACGGCATCTACGGAACGCAGGCCGGGGACTACCCGGACAACCATATTCGTTTTGCGGCCCTATGCTATGCCGCTTTGGGAATCGTTCGGTACCTGTTCCGGCCGGACATCATCCATTGCCACGACTGGCAGACTGCTGTCCTCGCCCCGCTCGTGAAGTTTCGCTTTCCAGGAGATCCCACCTTCCTGGGTCCGAAGACTCTGCTCACGATTCATAATCTGGGCTATCAGGGCCTCTTCCCGCGCTCCGCTTTGTCTGACATCGGCCTCGACCCTGGTCTTTTCCATATGCGCGCTTTGGAATTTTATGGGCAGGTGAATTTCCTGAAGGGAGGCATTCTGTTCAGTGATGCGCTCAGCACCGTCAGTAAAGGTTACGCGAAAGAAATCCAGACCCCGGAGCACGGCTTCGGTTTGGACGATCTGCTGCGGGAACGCAGTGCGTCGCTCACCGGCATAGTGAACGGTGTGGACTACGGCGAGTGGAGTCCGGAGCAGGATACCTATATCGCCGTGAACTACAGCCGCGCCGATCTGTCCGGCAAGAAGACTTGCAAGCGCGACTTACTCGCCACCTTCGGCCTGCCTGCCGGCGAGGCCGAAATGCATCGCCCGCTCCTCGGAATCGTGTCGCGATTCGCCGGGCAGAAAGGGTTCGACCTGATTGAGGCGATTGCCGAGGATCTGGCTGCGGAGGACGTGTCGCTGGTGGTGATCGGGAGCGGAGAAGCACGCTATGAAAATGTCTTCCGGTCGCTGGCCGTGACTCATCCCGACCGGTTCGCCGTAAAGGTCGGCTATAGCGAGGAGATCGCCCACAAGGTGGAGGCGGGCGCGGATATGTTCCTGATGCCTAGCCGGTATGAGCCATGCGGCCTCAATCAAATCTATAGTTTACGGTATGGCACGGTACCCATAGTTCGCGCGACGGGGGGCCTTGATGATACTATCGATAAAGAGACGGGTTTCAAGTTCCGGGAGTATTCTGGATTGGCTCTCCTGGAAGCGATCCGCGCCGCTCTAGCCCTATACAGGGATAAAAAGAGTTGGCGTGAAATGATGGCGAACGGAATGAAAAAGAATTTTTCCTGGGATGCTTCCGCTGCGGAGTACAGTGCGCTCTATCGGCGCCTAATAGGGTGAATCCTTTGGCTCGGCTCAACCATCATTACAACTACGGAGAAGATATTATGGCTGGTGACAACACGCTTACCTTTAATGAAGCGGATTTTGAGAAAGATGTGCTGCATTCAGAAGTGCCCGTGCTCGTGGATTTTTGGGCTGAATGGTGCGGTCCGTGCCGTCAGATGACGCCGACCTTGGACGCCATCGCCACCGATAACCTGGGAAAGGTGAAGGTGGGCAAGCTGAATGTGGACCACAACGGCGCCACCGCGGCTCGTTACCAAGTGCGCGGCATTCCCACGCTGCTTCTGTTCAAGGGCGGTAAGATTGTCGAACAGCATGTGGGGACCATGGGCAAGGCGGACATGCAGAAGATGCTGGACTCACACGCTGACGTAGCGGTCTAAATTCCGTCGAGAATTGAAAAAGCCAGGAGCAGCGGCGGCCGCGCTCCTGGCTTTTTTTGTGTCCTGTGGGTTCGATCGCCATCCGGGGTTTGAGGTGGTATTGTGGAGCTTCAAATGTGGGAGTGAGTGATCGGCACCGGCATGTCGCTCAGTTGACTTTGAACGCGCTGCTCCCAAGCTTCGCCAAATTCGGCCCGTCAATGGCCGTGAGAATTGCCAGACGGGTAGGCACCATGCCGAACTTAAAAACGACGCGTGGTTGAGCGAGGTCTCTGACGGTGAGGTCCGACATCGGGGCACCAAAGAGTAGCAGCGCATCATAGATTCGCTGGGCATTTTCAGGGGTGAAGGGCTCGGTATATTTCATGACGGCGTAACCGCCGACGATGAGGTATTTGGCCTCTCCCTGCTGCTGC
>JBDUEM010000443.1:0-4014 GCA_040002435.1 Bryobacteraceae bacterium | reverse complement strand
GGATGTCCGGCGGAGGGGGCGCGCCGAGAACGACGACCAGAGCGAGGCGGTCGCGCTCTTTCGGCTTCAGCGCCCTGAGGATGTGATAGATGGTATAGCCGCCGGCGGAAAATCCATAGAGTGCGAAAACCTCATTGTCCGACCGGATCTCACTCAGTGCCATCTGCATCTGCCTGCTGCCTGCGGCCGAGTAACCAGCGACGTCCAAGATTATCGGGCTGTAGCCCCGCAGGCGTGAAAATTCCAGCGCCGCGGGTTCGTCGAGCGCGCCTCTCGGCCATTCTCTTTCCTGTTCTCCCGGAAGCGCGTACCTCCCAGCTTTTCCGCGCAGTATCAGCATTTTCATGACGCTACCCTCCGCCGCGCAATGAGTACTATTTTTGCGCTTCGAATAATGTGACGAAATCCCAGCGAATACGGATTGTATCTTAGCGGCCAAGCACTTTCCATGCGCCCGGTTCTTCGTTGATTCGGGACCTAAAGCTCACGTAGCCCGGCAGTCACGGGTATTCGTTCAGGAACGGAGGCAGCGAGTTACGTTCACCACAGGTTGATTCTACCCGAGGCTTGGCGGCATTGGGACCAGTGCAGTTTTTCACCGGCCCCAGCACAGGAAAAGGGTGAGTTTCGGTAGTGGGTCAGTTTGAAATTTTCACATCTTGACGGCATGGTTCACCCTGTCATACTAAAAGTGTCATGCCTGACCGCTCAACGAAACGCCCGCGCGATCCAAACCAGCTTGCGCACCAGATCTTTCTCGAATCCATCGGCGAAGCTCCGAAGTTCATACCAAACCAACCCAAGCCAGCAGATCCTACCAAGAATCCCAATGCTGTTGCGCTAGGTCGTCTCGGTGGGCTCAAGGGTGGGGCTGCTAGAGCCGCTGCACTAAGCCCCAAGAAGCGCTCGCAGATCGCGGCGAAGGCTGCACAAGCGCGTTGGGGAAAGAAGGATCGTTAGTGCTCACACCGATAATCCAAATCTTCGCCGTTCCTTACGATGTCGCACTTGCCCTGAAAAGATCCGTCGTTGGATACTGTTCCAGTCCCAGACTCCTGGCGGTTCTCACGTTCGCAGTTATTACGGCCACGGAGGGTTGCGCCACCCATCAGCCAGTCGCCATACCTACGCCAATCTCCCCAAGGGAGGATTTTATTGAAGCCATAGGGAATATAAAGCGCTCGGTCGCTCCGGTTGTTTGCGTGGAAATGGGAACTCCAGATTGGAAACTGATATCTGTCGAAGGGACCGCTTTCTTCATTGGGGCGGATGGGGAATTCGTGACCCCAGCGCACGTCATAGAAGGCTTGACGCTTCCCAATAGAATAAAACCTTGCCCTGTCGCTGCTATCTACCTTCCAGAGAATGGATGGCAGATTAGCGCAGCGAACTTTCGCGTCAAGTTCAAGGCGTTCATTCACTCGACTTGCAGAATCAGTAAAGATATTGACACTGCGATTTGCCGGACTATCGAGAAACTCGATGGCGTTCCCGCTGTAACATTCGAATCCTCTTTCCCACCGGATGGAACGCCAGTGGCTTTCACTGGATTTCCATTGAGTCGTTCTGTCCCGATCAGCTCCATCGGTTCCATCGCTGGCTATCAAGACGCTACCAAGGATAATCGTGGCCCCATGACAATCGTTGTTGACAAGAACAATTGGCCCGGAGCTAGCGGCAGCCCCATCTACCTTAGAAGCGGAAAGGTGATCGGGATGATTACCGCTCGTGGTATTGGGGACGCAACTGGCCTCGCTTACGGCAAAACCGCCGCCTTCATTATTCGACTTATAGACCTCGGCAGATAAGCGCACGACCAAGAGAGCCACGCAAAGTATTTTTCTCATTTTCTATTTGACTCCTTATGCTTGACTGGTCTAGAATGGTCTTATGAACAAGCTAGACAACGCGAAACGAGTACAAGTGGTTGCGGCCCTAGTAGAAGGCAATTCGATCCGCGCAACCGTTCGCATGACTGGCGTTTCCAAGAACACAATTGCCAAGCTCCTGGTTGAACTTGGCTCAGCTTGTTCTGAATATCAGGACAGCGTGATGCGCAACCTACCCTGCAAGCGCGTTCAATGCGACGAAATCTGGTCCTTCGTTTACGCCAAAGCCAAGAACGTTAAATCTGAGATGTTAGAGGATGGCGGATATGCTGGCGATGTTTGGACTTGGATCGCAATCGATGCCGACACCAAACTCGTTCCTTGCTGGACCATTGGCCAGCGTGACGCGAACGCGGCCCGCGAATTCATCGGAGACCTTGCTAGTCGCCTCGCAAATCGCGTACAACTCACCACGGACGGCCACAAGCCCTATCTGAATGCGGCGGCTGGCGCATTTGGCAACGATATCGATTACGCGATGCTCGTTAAAATCTACGGCGAAACGAGCGAGGGACAGAAGCGCTACAGCCCCGCAGAGTGCCTTGGTTGCGAGAAGCGCGAAGTGATTGGAAGACCTGATGCCAGACACGTTTCGACCAGCTTCGTGGAGCGCCAGAATCTTACCATGAGAATGTCCATGCGCCGATTCACCCGATTGACTAACGCGTTTTCCAAGAAGGTTGAGAATCATGCTGCCGCTATCGCGCTTCACTACATGCACTACAACTTTTGCCGGATTCACCAGACCCTGCGGGTAACTCCGGCCATGGAGGCTGGGGTAACTGATCGTTTGTGGTCAATTACGGATATCGTCGCCCTACTTGATTAATTTTCCTTCCGCGTCTTCTGGGATCAAGTCACCGAAGCCAATGGTTGGCTTGAATGCCTTCAGACCAAACCTGCGATACTGCGCGTTTAGTGACTCGAAAGCCCCAAGGGAGATCCCGAAAATGGCGCTATCACCACCAACCCGTCGCGATGGAAGCATAACAAACATTCCCGTTGTCTGCCCCACGCCGGGGGCAACTTCACTTAATCTCTTGGCTTCGTAAATATAGTACAGGGCCTCCATAATATCCAGCGATCCATCAAATCCCCGCTGAAATAGAGCCGCCTGTGCGACAGTGGCCCCACTGCCTACCGCCACAAAAGCCTCGGCCTGTGAAACGGAGCCATCTCGCCACACAGAGAAAACATACGGAGCCGTCCCTATGAAGCCAGCAAGGACAATCTCACAGTCAAGCGTAATGGCTTGCACATCCCAAAGAATCTGGCGGTGAAGTTCTTCTGGCAAAATAGACTTGCCGTCGCTCAAGAACGTTTCATATGAGATAGAGAGTTTGGATTGGATGTAGTCCTCAACTAGCTTTCTGCGTTGAAGCCGTGGAGCCATACTCAGGTGGTCATGGATATTAGCGTGGTCAATAGTCAATCCCTCAGAATTCAGCGTGGTTCGATAGTTGGCGACCAACTGCCTCGCCTTCCCAGCATTTCCGGCAATCATGGCCATCCAGCCGTTACCTACCATATCCACCTTCATGGCAGCGTCTCCACCTGCCGAATCGTTTTCAACCCTGGCGTCAGTACAAAGAATTAGGCAAGGAACGTCCTGGTGCGTACATATTCCGGCGATGCAAACAGTCATAGTCCGCTTAGCATACCGCGTTTCGACCGCGTGCTTGAGCGGTTTCGGATAAGGCTGACGATATGCTATCTGCTGGCGAAATGGAGAACAGCGCGTAATCCCAGGGCGCGTAACCTTAATAGGTGGCTGTACTTGTCTATTGCATATCACTGCCATTTTGTCAAGATACCCCATTTTCAAACTGACCCACTACCTGAGTTTCCCGTAATCATGTATCGCAGAACGCGATGGAAGTGCGCCAATTCCTGGTAGTGAACTGCGTTCTCGTCGACATCGAGCCGGATCGCAGAGTGTGCGGCTCGATGCGGGGATGTGTTCACCCGGTTGATGCATCACGCGAACAAATGCAGGCGGTAGTCACCGGCGCGCGCCGGTCAACGCGGACGCGGAAGGTGCGCGCGCCATTCTGAGGCTCATATCTAGATGGGTTTGTATGTGAGAGTAATAGGCGCGTCGGATGTGTTGCCGCCGGCATCTTTG
>JBDUEM010000442.1:0-4036 GCA_040002435.1 Bryobacteraceae bacterium | reverse complement strand
TGGGGTGGCTTGTGGGGCTCGAACCCACGACCCTCGGGACCACAACCCGATGCTCTGCCGACTGAGCTAAAGCCACCGTGAGTTTTTAGTCTAACATGACTCCATAACCCTCACACTACAGCCGCGCTTTTTTCCACAGTTCATCGACGCGCTTCTGCACTTCCGGGGTCATTTTGATCACATCCGGCCAGCGGCGCGAAAAGCCTTCCTGCGGCCATTTTTTCGTCGCGTCCACACCCATCTTCGAACCGTAATTGATCAACCGGCTGGCGTGATCCAGCGAGTCCACCGGACCCATCACGAATTGAATGTCTCGCTCCGGATCGATATTGTTTAGCGCCTTCCACGCCACTTCACTCACGTTTTGAACATCCACATCTTCATCCACCACGACGATGCACTTGCTGAACATCGCCTGGCCCAGCCCCCAGATCGCGTGCATCACTTTCCGCGCGTGCCCCGGATACGACTTCCGTATAGAGATCAGGATCAGGTTGTGAAAAATGCCCTCGGCCGGCATGCAGATGTCGCGCACTTCCGGCAATTGCAGACGCATCAACGGCAGAAAAATCCGCTCGATCGCCTTGCCCATGTAGTAGTCCTCCATGGGCGGCGGACCCACGATGGTCGTCGCATAGATTGGGTTCTTGCGCTGCGTGATGCACGTCAGGTGAAAGACCGGGTAATCCTCTTCGAGTGAATAGAAGCCGGTGTGGTCGCCGAAGGGTCCCTCCGATCGGGATTCGCCCAGTTCCAGGTACCCCTCAAGGACAATCTCCGAGTTAGCGGGAACTTCGATCTCCGACGTTTCACACTTCACCATCTCCACCGGTTTGCCGCGCAGGAAGCCGGCGATCATCATCTCGTCCAGGTCCGGCGGCAGCGGGAGGATGGCCGAATACATCGTTGCCGGGTCGGAACCGATGGCCACCGCTACATCCATGCGCTTCTTACCTTCCGCAATCAGCCGGCGATGATGTTCCGCGCCCTGTTTATGGGTCTGCCAGTGCATCCCCGTAGTACGCTCATCGTAGACCTGCATGCGGTACATCCCGCAGTTGCGTTTGCCGGATGTGGGGTTCTTCGAGAAGACGAGAGGCAGGGTGATGAACGGCCCGCCGTCCTGCGGCCAGCAGTGCAGAATCGGGTAATCTTTCAAGGAGAAGTTCTCGCGCTTGATCACTTCCTTGCACGGCCCGCTGGAAACAATCTTGGGGAAGAACGATCCCACCTCGGCCAGCTTTGGAAGCATCTTCAGCTTATTGATCAGGCCCTGGGGCATGCGCAGTTCCAGGTACTCGGAAATGCGGGCTGCAATCTCATCCACGTTACCGACGCCCAACGCGATTTCCATGCGCTTCATGCTGGCAAATGCGTTCACCAACAGCGGCACCTTGCTGCCCTTGGGATTCTCAAACAGGAAGGCCGGGCCGCCGGTCTTCACTGACCGGTCAGCGAACTCGGTAATCTCGAGGTAGGGATCCACTTCCACCGCCACCCGCTTGAGTTCTCCTGCCTTTTCCAGCGCGCCGACAAATTCGCGCAGATCATTGTGTGCCATAGTTGTGAAGTTTTATTATGATTGATCTTCAGACTGCGTATTCAAAAATCACATGAACACTCGAGTAGCTTTTGTCAGTGGCGCAAGCCGCGGTATCGGAAAGGCCTGTGCCCTGGCACTCTCAGCCGCGGGAAACCGCGTTGTTTTGGCGGCGCGTAACACCGGAAAACTGGAGGAGGTAGCCGGCGAGATCCGGGCGAACGGCGCGGAAGCATATGTTACTGAGCTTGACCTGGGCTCCATCGATTCCATCAAGGAGGCTTTCGCAAAAGCATCGAAGGAGTTCGGGCGTATTGACATCCTGGTGAATAATGCGGGCATCACCAAAGACGGGCTGGCGCTGCGCATGAAGAAGGACGACTGGGACATGGTGATCAATACCAACCTGAGCGGATCGTTCTTCGCCATTCAACAGGTTCTGCAAGGTATGATGCGCGAACGCTGGGGACGGATCGTTAATATCACGTCTGTGGTGGGCGAGGCGGGCAATGCCGGACAGGCGAACTATTCAGCGTCAAAGGCGGGGCTGATTGGAGTAACCAAGTCGCTGGCGCAGGAGATGGCTAGCCGCGGAGTCACCGTGAATGCTGTGGCGCCGGGCTTCATTGAGACCGATATGACGAGTGTGCTCTCGCCCGAAGTGAAAGAGAAGGTGCTGGCCGGCATTCCGCTAAAACGCATGGGCACGCCTGAGGATATCGCCGCCGCCGTCGCTTTTCTCGCCAGCGATGCAGCCGGCTATATTACAGGGCATGTGCTGGACGTAAATGGCGGAATGTACATGTAGTTCAGAGCCCGAGAATGATCCGGTAATAGTCAAGCTTGGCCTGAAAGGCCTAGCTTTCCACAATGCAGCGGTTGACGAGCGCGGCTGGAATTTCACCCCGCCCGACGCTCAAAATATGCCCGCACGCTTCCTTCCCTGCCCCCGCCAGCATGTCATGAGTCCAGGCGAGAGATTGGGGAGCCAGAATCACGTTTTCACATGCCTGAAGGGGATCGTCCGGCGGCAGCCGGTCCCCCATTGAGGCGTCTAACGCCGCCCCGGCAATTCGTCCGTCGGTGACAGCGGCCGCGAGCGCCTCATGGGAAACAATCTGTGGCCGCGCGGTGTTCACCAGATAGGAAGTTGGTCTCATCAGCCGGAACTGGCGCCAACCCACCATCGCGTTCGTCTCCTCAGTCAGGGGCGCATTGATGGTCAGAAAATCGCTCTCACGGCAAAGCGTATCCAGATCTACCAGTTCCACACCCAGATCCACCACCTCTGATTGGCTGCGGTAAGGATCATAGGCCAGCAAACAGCGAAAACCGAACGCCTGTGCCACCTGAAACATCTCGCGGCCGACCTGTCCACAACCGATGGAGCCCAGAACCCGGCCGCGTAAATCCATCGCGGGCTTGCGCGCGTGGTCGCGCCACCCGGCGCTTCGCACCAGCCGGTCCTGTTGAGCCAGGTTCTTGGCGAGGGACAGTATCAGGGTGAAGATCGACTCGGCCGTGGGCCGTCTTGCTGCTTCCGCAGTGGTGGTAACGGCGGCGCCGGCCAGAGAAAGAGCCTCGACATCCAGGTTGTCGCAGCCGATGCCCCACCTTGCCACAATCGATAGACGGTCAACTCCCACCAGGCTTTGCGCCGTGATCTTCGTGTTGAGACAAAGCACCGCATCGAAGGGCTGTAACTCGTCCGGCGTCGCGGTATTGCCGGAGGCAACGGTCATACGCCTGTAGTCGAGACCGGCCACCAGGCCAAGCTCCTCGCCCAGCAAATCGTCGATCGCAGCTTGCCGTCGGTGTAGAAGTCAGGGGTGATCCCGACCAGAAATGGCCGGCTCATAGAGTTCGCGCCGAACCGAGATAGATAGCGTTCAGCAGAAACTTAAACGTGCCGAAAGATTGCCCGCGAAACTGCGGTCGAAATCCGAATAAAATAACGTGGCCTTTGCCATACCTTACGTCCAGCAGGATATGTTTCCCCAGCACGGCCTGTTCCCCCGAAATCCATCCGCTGGCAAGCAGATCCTTGGACGCATATTTGGCGACCGAGCGGACTTCCCTATCGCCGGAGTTGTACTCCGGCAGCAGTGTAATGTCATAAGCTTGTCCCCCGCTCGAAAACGCGTACGCTTCCGGCGGCATCCCGAAAGCCAATGGGTGAGTATTGTCCACGGTAATGCGCAAGATGGACCCTGGGCTGAAGAAACCCGCCGGCGTGCCGCCCTCCGTCATTGCGGAAGATGGGATTGAACTGCGCACCGGAAGCGGGAATAGCTGCACAGGCAGGTCCGCCGCGGCGTCGAGGGCGATCAGATTTCCTCCCTGACGCACGAAACTCTCCAGCTGTGCCAGGCCCGCTACTCCGATGCCGCCCGTATACTCGCGCCGTTGCAGGGCAGTCTCGCCGCTGCGCTCCAACCCGGTCCCCGGGCGCTCCCCGTCGCGGTTGCCGTGGAGAATGGAATTCGTCGATTCCGA
>JBDUEM010000441.1:0-4036 GCA_040002435.1 Bryobacteraceae bacterium | reverse complement strand
TTGCTCGCGGAAGGCAAGCCGGTTCGAGACATCGCCAGGACGTTCAACGTACACGAGGCCACCATTTACCGCTTGGCTGCGTCCTGACGCAACATTGGTATTGTCATGATTCGCTGGATTATGCTGTGCACGTCCGCCTGTCCGGAGGCACCTCAATCACTTTGAGCAGTGGGATGCAGTTATTCGATGACCGAGCGGGCCGGATGAGCTTTCGCGCGGTTGAGCGCCTGATAACTGGCATATGCGGAGCCGGCAATGGTCTGCCAGCCGAACCGTTCTTCGGCAGTGCGGCGAGCCGCGGCGGCCAGGCGCGCCCGCAAGCCATCGTCCGATAGAAGGGCGCCAACACATCGGCCGACACCTCGAGCGGTACGGCAACCACCGACGCGTGGGCGTAAAGCGGGCGCAAGTCTTCCACGAATCCGTGAACTTGTACTCTGCTATCAAATACTGGCCAAGCGCCGCCGCGCGGGAAATTGTGCCAGAATTCTTCGTGTCGCGGGCCTGCCACCACACGGAGGCGCGCTTCGGGAAAGCGTTTCCACAGGCGCGGCAAGACTTCTTCGCGTAGTTTCTCAAACCCGATGATGTTAGGCAGGTGGCGGAAAGATCCGACGTACAAGATCTCCGTCACTGGCGCGGGTTCATCCCCCGGCATGAATCGCTCAGTATCCACACCGTTGGGTATGCAAAAAGTCCGGCTCGGGTGCCGCCTCCCTTCGTGGATGGCTACCTGCCGGTCTTCTTCGGATACCGTCCAAACGCCCTCATATGCTCCCAGCCAGTGGCGTTCGAAATCCAGCCAACGCTGGTATTCATGCCGCATCTCCGTGCCGGAGTCCGGCTGTTGTGCGAGCTGACGGTAGAGCTGGAACGTAAGATCGTGCTCCACGAGGATAGCGGGAATCTCGGGCGCGGCATCGCGTAATCGCGCCAGTTGGGTGTACTCAATCTGCAGCAAGTCCGGTTTCCACGTGCGCGAGATCTCCGCCACCAGGGCTCGCAGGCTGCGAGACTCGTGTTCGCGGACTTGTGCCGGAAGACGCTCGTCATCAGCGGCCGGTTCATCTTTATCGACGACGTAGACTTCGCGAAAGATCTCTTGAAGCCTGTCGTACTGCACAACATCATGGTGTTCGCGAACCGCAGCGAGGACGAAATCCACTTTGTCTTGTAGCGACCGGCAGAGGTTGTAAATTCGGACAGCGCCGCCGTGGGATAGAGGGTAGGGCAAAAATGCCGAGACCAGCAGTACCTTCAGTCGCCCCGGCCGACCGACGCGGGAGCGGGGCACCGCCGCGAACGCGATGTTGCCACGGCAAAGATTGGGCTCGCGGGGTCCCAAGCGCCGGAGGGCGCGGTTGAAGAAGAGGTGTAATCGGAAACCGGTTTCCTGGAGCGGAAGATCGGGTTGTTCGCAGACGGGACCGATTTGCCCCACACTGTAAGAGCGCCAGCCCGCGGCGGCGGCCTTCCAGAAAAGGATCATCCACGCCGTTCCGGCGAGGCTGCAACGTGGCACGCCCAGCGCCCCCAGTTTGCGACTGTCGACCAGCATTACGGAGGAGAGCGGCGCAAGCACCTGACTGGCCTCGGACTGCTGCAACGCGCGGAAAGGCGCCGTGGGAAACAGGAGCGGCTTCCAGCCCCGAAAATGAACTTGCCTCGAAACCGCGAATGTTCGCTCATCGTCGAACAACGGCAGCAGGTCATTGAAGCCTTCGGTCAGCCGGCTGTCCTCCCGCCAAAGCACCCATCCCGCATCGCCGCGTTTGAGGATCTGCTCGAGTGTGGAACCGCTCCAGTGCGATCCGTTCTGGCAAAAGCAAAGGACACGTCCGTGAGCGATCGTGGGTGGACCCGCCGGTAACGATTCACCGGACTTCAGATACTGGAACTGTTGTTGCCGCCAGCGATGAAATGGACCGCAGAAACAGGAGATGACACGCAGAACCAGGGATGCCCACAAAAGCCCGTAGCCTCGCGCCAGGTCCCAAGCGCGGAGTTCGGCGGATCGCAGGCCCTCTCGGAGCCGGCGGCGGCAGTGATGTAGAATGAAGGCCGGCTGGCCGGGAAGAAAATCCCCGTTCTCGTTCTGGACGAGCGCGTGGAAAGGTGGTATCCAAAACGGAGCCAGTTTCAGCATCCACTGGCCGGGCCTGCCCGACCAGGTGGTGACGGCAATTGCAACCCAGCACGGCCACAATCGGCGAACGGCACTGTAAAGCAGCGCCGATGAATTGCTGCTCACATCAACGCAATGGCAGAGCGGAATGGTTTCGGGTAAAGGCTCTGTGTGCGAGAACAGGTGGACCGGCACGCCTGGCGCGCCGCGCCGAATGTAGAGCACCGCCGCGTGGGAGCTTTCGGGATCGACTCCGAATGCCATAGCGATCTTGGTTTCACCTTTGCCCAGCAGCCGGAGAACCGCAAGAAACATCTGTTTCATCTAACTCATCGCGCCGGAGAAGCACGACGGCAACTTACCGCCCAAGGCCGCGTTCATGGCAGATTGTGATATTGCCCGGGATCGAAGCAGAAATCGACGCCATCGTCATGGATCGCGGCGGATGTGTCAAACACAAGTGCCGTAGGGGCCGTGTCGCGCCCGCGGATTTGCAGCGCCAAGTCCGCAACGGATCTGTCGTATGGAAAGCACTTTACATGGATGGACGACCTTGTGAGCGCCGCCATCTTCAGCAACCGCTCCGTGGGCTGGGCTCGAATCTCAAATTGCGCCTGCTTGATAATCCACAGATATGAGCACTGGTGCAAAATCATCACACCGGAGAGCAGCGCGATGCCCGCCCTGCCATGCCTGGGCGCCGTGCGCGCATGAAATTCGACGAGTGCCACCGCGACCAGGAGCGCCATCCCGACGCTTGCCAGGTAGGTGTGGCGGCTGGGCACGGATGGCATGTACGTCAGAAAGCAATAAGGCAGGAACGTGATCGCCACCCACGCGCTGGCGATCCATAGGAGCCGCGACCATTCCCGCGCTTTCCAAACTAATAGCGCAACGATGGCGGCGACGCCCCAGAACCACGCGAGTTTCCAAGAACTCCGTAGGAGAACCTGGACGAAGGGGGCATCGAGAGAAAAGGTGCCCGCATCGTTGAAATGCAAGTGGGTGTGCCGCGCGGCAAAAATCAGCCCGAAGTAGCCGACCGCACACAGAGCAAACGGTAGAATCCGGGCGAGCAGGACGCGGAGGTCCCGGCGCTGGAACACGCCTGCGAGCAGCAGCAGCGGAGGCAGGGTAACCGCGGATTCCTTCGATAACATGGCCAATCCGTAAAACGCGAATGAGGCCCAATAGGGGGCGGTGGAGCCGCTTTCCGACTGCAACCACCGCACCCAGGACAGGAAACTCAATAGGATGAAAAAGAAGACCAGAAGCTCAGGAAGCGCGGCGTACCAGATCACCGCCTCGTGGTGCCGCTGGGAGACGGCGAAAAAACAGGCGGCCACGGCGGACACCCTCCAGCCGATGGGCCGCCACATCCCCATCGCGAAGACCAGAAGCGAGTTCAGAATGTGAATCAGCAGGCTGGAGAGATGGAAAATGAAGGGGTCCGCGCCGAACCAGCGATCCGTCCAATAGGTGAGGATCAGCGATGTCGCACGGCAGCGATATAGGACGTCATGGAGCAGCGCCGGCCAACCCGATAGAGCGCCGTACTCCCGTCCCAATGCAATTTGAACGTAATCGTCCGCGATAAACGGCAACTGGAGCGCCCGGGCGTAGGCCAGGAACGATAGGACCGCAATGGCGGCGCAGACTACACCAGTGGCCCTGGGCGACAGGTTTCGAGCTGTGATCGCACCCGCCGGATTCTCCCGCGGGCCGCAACCGTTCCAAAGAATGAGACTGTGCCACGCCCGAAGCCCTCTTCCGTGGCTTCCGTGGCCAAGCCACTCAAAAGGGAAACATTTCACGAATAATCACCCGTACGACTCTGCGCTATTGCGCATCTGTACAGATTCTTACACGTTCGCCGTGAGAAAGTCCTTACAGGCTATTCCGTATATTGTT
>JBDUEM010000440.1:0-4074 GCA_040002435.1 Bryobacteraceae bacterium | reverse complement strand
AAGATTTCCGATATCGACGCGAAACTGAAAATTGGTAAGACAGAACGGGCTGCGAGGTGAATGTAATGCGTTTGGCAGGCTTCCTGATGATGGCCGCGGCAATCCCGGGCTTTGCAGAAGTGAGTTACGTGAAAGACGTCCAGCCGATCTTTAACAAGGTTGGATGTACCTCCGGGCCTTGCCACGGGGGCGCAAAGGGTAAGAGCGGCTTCAAGATGTCGCTGCGCGGCTATGACCCGGAATTTGATTTCCGTGCGGTGATGACCGATCTTTCGGGCCGCCGCATCAATCGAACCGAGCCGGCGCAGAGTCTCATCCTGCTGAAGCCAACCATGGCCATCCCGCATGGCGGGGGCGCCCGCCTGGAACAGGATTCGCCATACTACAAGACTGTCTTGCAATGGCTATCGGAAGGCGCGGTGTATGGCGACCCGGTGTCTTCGCAGGTGACCAAGCTCGACGTGAATCCACCGGAATTCTTCGCGCAGAAACCGGGCCCGTCGCAGCAGTTGAAAGTGGTGGCGCACTACGCGGACGGCTCATCACGGGATGTGACGGACCTGGCGCAATATAACAGCAGCATTCCCACCACGGCGGAGATTTCCGAGGGCGGCGTGATCAAGACGCTGCGCAAGGGCGAGGCGGCGATGCTGGTGCGGTACGAGGGAAAGCTCTCCGTTGTGAACGTCACCGCTTTATCTGACAAGCAGGGCTTTCAATGGAAACCTGTTCCCGAGTTCAACTACATTGACACGCTGGTGAACGAGAAGATGCAGCGGCTGCACCTGCTGCCATCCGAGTTGACCACCGACGCCGAATTTCTGCGGCGGGTTTCGCTGGATCTGACGGGTCTTCCCGCCACGCCGGAAGAGGTGAGGGCATTCCTCAACGACAAGACAGAGAACCGCAAGAAGCGCACGGCGATGATCGACAAGCTGATGGCGCGGCCGGAGTTTGTCAATCACTGGTCTGTCAAGTGGGGCGACCTGCTGCAGGTAAACCGGACGAAGCTGGGCGACAAGGGCATGTGGGCATTCCGCGACTGGATTCGCGAGTCGCTGGCGGAGAACAAGCCTTACGACAAGATGGTGCGGGAGCTGGTAACCGCCAAGGGCAGCACCTTTAAGAATCCACCGGCGAATTTCCTGCGCTTCACCAAGGAACCCAAGCTTGCCATGGAAACCACCACGCAGTTGTTCCTGGGCGTGCGCATGGTTTGCGCGCAGTGCCACGATCATCCGTTTGAAAAGTGGACACAGAACCAATACTTCAGCCTGGCGGCGTTCTTTGCGGGCGTGGGCACCAAGCCAGGGCCCGACAGTGAAGAGGAGATTGTCTATGAGAAGCGGGATGGCGCCGAGGTCACGCATCCGAAGGACGGGCGTGTGATGACGGCGAAGTTTCTCTTTGGCAGTGAGAAGTCCGGCGTGCATGAAGTGGGTTTGCGCGAGAGCCTGGCCGACTGGCTGACGTCCAAAGACAATCCGTTTTTCGCCGAGGCGATGGCGAACCGCATGTGGAGCTACTTCTTCGGGCACGGGATTATCGATCCGGTAGACGATATCCGGGCCAGTAATCCGCCCAGCAATCCCAAGCTGCTTGCCGCACTGACGAAGGATTTCTCGGATAGCAATTTCGATTTGAAGCACCTGATCCGCACCATCGTTTCGTCGCGCACCTATCAGCTTGGCTTCAAGCCGAATGAGTGGAACGCCGATGACGAACTGAATTTTTCCAAGGCGCTTCCCAGAAGATTGTCGGCTGAAGAACTCTTCGACGGCGTCAATATCGCAGCCGGTACGAAGGTCCAGATGAAGGATTTGCCGGAGGAATCCAAAGCGCAGGACTTCCCTGATCCGCATGTGGGGCAAGGCGGATTCCTCGATGTATTCGGCAGGCCGGAGCGGCAGACGAGTTGTGAATGCGAGCGGCGCAGCGACGTCAGCCTGGTACAGGCGTTGAATCTGCTGAACGGCTCTACTATCGCGGATGCCATCGCGGATTCGCGGGGCCGCGTGGCGAAGCTGGTGCTAGGTGGTAAGACAGACCACCAGATTGTGGAGGAGCTCTACTTGAGTTCGCTAAACCGCATGCCGGCGACCGCCGAGCTCGACTATGCGCAGACCTATCTGGGCCGCGGCGGCAGCAGGGCGGAACGGGCGCAGGATCTGCTTTGGGCGCTGCTGAATAGCAATGGCTTCCTGTTCAACCGCTAAACTGGAGGTGTATGCGTTTACCGGCTGTCCTGGCGTTAGCGTGCCTTCCCGTGTTTGCTCAAGAGAAGCCTCCGGCTGAAGTTGACGAGGCGTTGAAGGCGCGCATCTCGAAGTTTTATCAGGCCCACGTGGATGGCAAATTCCGGTCGGCCGAGCAGTTCGTAGCCGAGGATAGCAAGGACTTCTTCTTCGAGATTGAGAAGCAGCGGTATCTGAGTTTCCAGGAACCGCAGATCACCTATTCAGATCAATTCACCAAGGCGAAAGTGATCACCGTGGTGAAGGCGGAACTGCGCATTGCCCGGATGGGAAAGATTGTGGTTACTCCTCCCATTGTCAGCGCATGGAAGCTGGAAGACGGCCAGTGGTATTGGTACCACATGGCTGAAAAGTACCTGGAAACCCCCTTCGGGCGCAGCGTCATTCCCGATGAGAAGGAGGTGGAGAGGGAGCGCAAGATCGCTGAGTTCAAGAAGGTGTCCCCTGCCGAGTTGGTGAGTCAGGTGAAGGTAAGCGGCTCGGCGGTGGCGCTCAGCAGCTACGAGCCCGCGTCTGGCGCGATTACGGTTACGAACAATCTGCCGGGACAAGTCACCGTCGATTTCAGTTTCCCGCCTGTGGAAGGGTTGACAGTTTCAGTCGATAAGAAAACCTTGAAGTCGGGAGAATCGGCCAAGGTCTCGTTTGACTCGAAGCCGCCGAATTCCAATCCGAAGGGGACCATCACCGGCAATATCGTAGTGCAACCTTTGAATCAGACATTTCCGGTCACCGTGACGTTTGCGGTTCCAAGGCCTGTCCGTAGTCAGGATGTAAATCACTAGAATTGGATCGGGTCGCGCCATTCGGCGATGAGCGTGCTACTCCCCGTATGGAGGTAGTTATTGCTTATGCTGGTATCCACCCGGCGAACTCCGGTGCAGGGCATTCCGAACGAGGCCCAGGCAGCCACCGCAAGTCGCAGTAATCGTAACTCTTTACAATCATTTGCCAGCCGGTTTTCGGCGGCAGTGGCCAGTACTTCGCCACAGCAAACCGCCGCAGTTGCCCGGGCGGCCGGAAGTTCCACTCTGGAACGGGAACGTTCCAATTCGGGTACCGGGCGCAAACAACAGCTCGCCTCGGCGGGGGCTCACCGCGGGGACGACACCGCAGGCCGGAACCTGCTGGAGATTCCCATGGATCAGCCGCCAACGATTCTGACGGCTGCCGGCACGCCGCTGGCGTCCGCTGCCAAGCCCAATGCGCCAACCTATGACGGTCCCCAGGATAAACGGGACGGTGTTAGCGATGCGGCAGGGAAGGTGACGGCCACCGGCGCACCTTCCATCGTCCGCCTGCAGACGCCGGTTGCCAATCAATGGGGCTATGCCGGGGAGGCCGCCCACAATCCGTACTTCATCACGCCCAGCAACCCCCTGCGCGATGGATTAGTGACGGGTTTCTCGAACTGGTTTGAGGGGAATCATGTTTCCGGACTCACCACGGCCGAGGTCAGTACCAGCTACTCTGCTACTGATGAAGGGGCTCAGGAGGCGCTCCGGCTGGTGAAACAGTACGATCCTGGAGCTTCGCTGGG
This sequence comes from Bryobacteraceae bacterium, assembly GCA_040002435.1. GTDB lineage: Bacteria > Acidobacteriota > Terriglobia > Bryobacterales > Bryobacteraceae > JANXXV01. Next base: position 279 of record JBDUEM010000440.1, on the reverse strand, counting down.
GAGTTCTCGCTTCGGTTCCGGCGGGGGGCCGTGGCTGGCAGATAAGGACACGCGCGAGATCACTCTGTCGAATGGGAGCCGGTTGAACGCGGGGCTGGTGCTGGGGAGTTACTACAGCCAGGGACAAGGTGTGACCGCGCGCTCGGATCAGGCGCTGCAGCAAAGCATTTCGGCGGCTTGAAGGTAGCTTTTCAGGATCGCGGCCCGGTCTGAGCCGCGATCCTGAAGGAGCGGAACACTACTTACTGAATGGCAAAGTTCGAAGTGTTTGAGTAGATG
>JBDUEM010000439.1:0-4088 GCA_040002435.1 Bryobacteraceae bacterium | reverse complement strand
GCGGGTGGTGCCTTTAGGCTGAATTTGCATGTTCCACTCCTACTGAAAGCCGGCACGCCAGAGCATCAGGCTCGGACGTTCTGTAAGGCGCCGGTACAAAAAGCACAACAGCGGACAGGAAAAACGCCTTGCACGCTTCCCATATCCGCAAGCAATGACCAATGAGAGCCAGAAAAAAGAAGACAACTGAGGAAACCGGAGGAAATTGAACAATCGGGAAAAAGACTCTGCACTGAGAAAGGCGAACCTAGACTACGATAAACACGACCGCACACCTCTCCCAACCGGGAAAAACGCAAGGCTGTGCAGTGCGTACTCCGTAAAGAGCTACGCACGATACCGCAGGGTGAAAGATTCACAGGCAAATGTCCGGCTACGTATCCGGTCAGACCTTATTCAATTCACAGTTTAGCAGACGCAATCGCCAGCGTCAAAGAGGATGGCAGTCCAACTGCAGATCAGACTGCCCCCAAAACATTTACCAACGGCCCAACAACAATCTATCTTAATACCAGCAAAGTACTTATTTCACTTCGACAGTAGCGCCGGCTTCGGTAAACTTCTTCTTGATGCTTTCGGCTTCGTCCTTTGTAACGCCTTCCTTGATGGGCTTGGGCGCGCCATCCACCAAATCCTTGGCTTCCTTCAGTCCGAGGCTGGTGACTTCACGAACTGCCTTGATGACGTTGATCTTGTTGGCGCCTACGGCGGAGAGTACGACCGTGAATTCGGTCTTTTCTTCCACCGGGGCCGCGGCAGCGCCGCCAGCAGCCGGTGCGGCTGCCACGGAGGCAGCAGCGGCCGAAACGCCGAGCTTTTCTTCAAGCAACTTAACGAGCTGGGACGCCTCGAGAAGCGTCAGCCCTTGAATCTGTTCTGCAATACCGTTGATGTCCGCCATTTTCCTGTTATACTCCCAATAATTTTAAGAACTGAAATCCTAACTGCTAAACTTGTTTTCCTTGACGCCCTGATCCACTACGACGGCGAGATTCCGCCCGACCCCGTTCATCGCCGTAACCAGACGCTGCGCCGGAGATTGAATAAGCCATAAGACCTTTGCCAGAAGCTCGTCACGCGACGGCAGGCTGGCCAATTCCTGAATATTTTTCACCTCGACGGCACGGCCTTCGACGAAGCCCGCTTTGAAAGTAAACGCCGGAACCGTCTTAGCGTACGCCGTAAGCGCCTTGGCCAGAGCCACAGGATCGGTGGTGGTGTAGGCCATGGATGTCATGCCCTTCAGTCCGCCCAAAAGTGCCTCGGAGGGCAAACCCTCTGATGCTTTGGCCGCCAGGTTATTCTTCACAACCTGATACTTCCCACCAGCCTGCTTGATGGTCTTGCGCAACTCGAAGTCCTGCTGGACCGTGATCTTCTCATAACCAGTTACAAAGATGTTGGGCGACTGCTGCAACTCTTTGCGCAAGGCTTCGAGGTCTTTTTCTTTTTCAGATTTTTTCTTCATTGATTGATCTCCCGAAGCCCTACGAGGCGATCGGCTTTGCGTTGAACGAACTGACGTCGAGCGAGACGCCGGGGCCCATCGTAGAGCAGATGGTGACACTCTTCACGTATTTACCCTTCGCGGCGGCAGGCTTCGCCTTGACGACGGCGGCGAGAAGACTCTCTGCATTGGCAAGCAACTTCGGCGTTTCGAAACTGACCTTACCGACCGGAGCATGGATGACACCGGTCTTATCCACACGGAATTCAATCTTACCCGCCTTGGTTTCGCGGATCGCGCCAGCCACATCCTGCGTCACCGTTCCGGTTTTCGGATTCGGCATCAGGCCGCGGGGGCCGAGTACCTTACCGAGTTTACCGACGGAGCGCATCATGTCCGGCGTAGCGATGACAGCGTCGTAATCGGTCCAGCCTTCGGTCTGGATCTTCGTAACCATCTCTTCGCCACCGGCAAAGTCGGCGCCGGCTTCCTGGGCTTCACGGATCTTGTCCCCGGAAGCGATCACCAGAACAATCTTTTTCTTCCCGAGACCGTGAGGCAGAACGAGAGTGCCCCGGACCATCTGATCGGCATGCTTGGGATCGACGCCGAGCCGCATATGCAGCTCCACTGTCTCGTCAAACTTGGCAAACTTGATCTTTTGGACGAGCGGAACTGCTTCCTCTAGCGCATACGCACGGGATTCAACCTGCCCGGCGGCGGACAAAAATTTCTTACCTTGTTTCTGGCTCATGTAATCCTCAACTGGTACAAACGGCTTCGAGCACTCGGCGCTCTCCGCCTCCCAAGGTGACGTGGCACACTGCGCCACATGACTGCAGGTGAAAACAAAAGTGTAACAAACTGGTTATCCAATTGCAAGTCGCCCTAACATTGCCCACAAAAAGGCCGACAAGACAGAAGAAGCCGTGTCATCCACGATAGCAAACTCCGGGCAAACCACTCGCAAACAGAAGCTGGAGACGTGTTTAGCTCGAATCGCTGCCAACGAACTGATTCCGCCTTTTGAGGAGCACGCAGCCGAGCTGATCACGCAGACCTACGTGGTGGACAACAATTCCGCCCGTCTTTCACAGATCATTCTGCAGGACGTCGGTCTCACCGCACAGATGTTGCAGGTGGCAAACTCAGCCCTCTACAACAGATCTGGCCGACCCATTGCGAACGTGTCACATGCAGTCACGCTCCTTGGATGGGATAACGTTCGGAGCAGGGTGAGCGCGGTGCGCTACATTGAACACTACGCAAGCCGTTCGCCCGGTCTACGCGAGTTGATGGTGCTATCGGTTTTAAGCGCGGTCCACGCACGGGAAGTCGCCGCGACCCTCGGTTATCCGCGCCCAGAAGAAGCGTTTCTCTGTTCCCTGTTGCGGAACGTAGGAGAAGTGCTCATCGCCTGCTACTTACCGCGCGAATACGCAGAGATCATCCTGGCCATGGACAGATACAAGCTGACGCCGCAGGCTGCCTGCGTCCGGATCCTGAGTTTTCCCTGGGAGGAAGTGGGCCTACGGACCGCCGCCACGTGGAATCTTCCGCCCTGCGTTCAAATCTGTCTGGGCGGCCCGCAATCGGCTGGCCCGGCGCCGCTGGACCGCTGCCTGCACTCGATTGCCGAATACGGGCACCGTATGACGCATGCGCTCTACCGTAAAGGTGCTGGAATCGAATCCATTCATCTGGGAACGATCATCGATCCGCAATGCCGCTCCACGCTCATCCCCCTGCGGGACTTACACAGTATTACCAAATCGGCACTGACCGAGACCGAGAGAATGCTGTCGGCACTGCACATCCCCGTAGACCGGCTGCGATTGGAGCAACAGGCCGAGCAAGCACAGACGATGCTGGAGGCAGCGCCCACGCTGGACGTGGCGCGGGCGGACGCCCTCGAAGAGGCCATCTCGGAAGCCGCGCAGTCCATGGCGTCGGGCGAATTCCAGATCAGCCGCTTCCTGACTCAACTGCTTGATGCCCTGCGCGCCGCAGGGTTTGACCGGGCTATATTCGGTTTGGTGAACGAAGCAGGTACCGTGATTCGTGGCAGGCTCGCGAACGGCGATTGCAGCGAGAGCGTCCTCGATCGCTTCGATTTTCCGATTGACCGCGGGGAGAGTCCTGTATCGGCCGCACTGCGAAGCAAGCTGGACGTGCTGGTGGACGGGACGCGCGACGACCGCTACAACAACTCCGCCCTGGTTAAGGAACTTGATGCAGCCGCGTTCGCCTTATTTCCAGTGGTGGTGGACCGCAAGGTGGCCGGTTGTTTGTACGCCGGCAAGCACGGGCGTGTGAGCGGCCTGGAGAACTTTCGGCCAGCTCTGGCTCGCGTTCGGGACTTGATTGCGGAAGGAATCAGGAAGAGGCATCCGGTGGAAGAACATCCGGTCCCCAGATAGATCAATTTAGCTGACGTATTGCCTCCCGCGGCCCGGCAGCCTTTCCTCTGAAAATATTGCGGCTTGTGGAAGTTAACTGCGCTTCTTAACCCTATATCACTCCAGGTGATGCCTGAAGCCGGCTTAAGATCGGATCAGAATAGTCAAATAGGGGCAAACCGGGCGAGGCACTCTGCGGAGGAGAGGCTGAAACTTTTGCTTAACGCATCCGCAGTTTTCGA
>JBDUEM010000438.1:0-4149 GCA_040002435.1 Bryobacteraceae bacterium | reverse complement strand
CGATATTGGGTGTTGGGCAAGCGGGCAAAAACTACCATGAAGTTTATGAATGGCTAGAAAGGATGGCCGCCACCACTATCCGTTCACAAGGGGTAGTTTTCTTAGCAAAGCGCAAGATGTACGCTCGCGACATCTTCCATGTGTTCGATCGCGTTGTGATTATGGGTGGCGAGTTACCTGATGGACGCTTAGCAGATTCCAACTACGTCTGGCTGTCGAGTTGGCAGCTTGAGAATATCAACCAAAACTACCTTCTGCCGGTGGACTTCGAAACCTACCGAGGGCTCAAGAACAATATTGCGAAAGCGCTAGTCCCGCTATTGCAACTCTGGCTATATGCCTCGCGAAGCAATGGTGTTTTTGAAAAGCGATACGACGACCTCTGTGAGTTGCTGTCGCTGCGACCCCAGAGATATGCATCCGACATTCAAAAGCAAGTAGGACCCTCGCTAGACGAGTTGCAGTCTAAGGGTTTTCTATCAGCCTGGTCTCTGGAACGGACCAATGACGGTCGTAGCCATAAAATAACAGCCTCCCACGGTCCTAAATTCTTTGCTGATCAACGATCCCAAACCTCAACTGCGACGAGGGTTGTTGAAGCGGATCGTTCGCCTATGTTGCTCGCCGCTCTAGTCAGTAGGGCGGTTGTCGAATCGCAGGCCGTTAAACTATTAAGGGCATTGCCGGCCGCCCAGCCCGTAATGGATCAAATTGAGTACATCGATTCCATCATCCAGCGCGGACGAATCGAAAACCCGCCTGGTTTTTATGTCTCCGTGCTCAAAGAGAATATTCCGGTTCCGGATTGTTTCGAGACTAGTGCCCGCCGCACGGCCCGCCAAGCGCGTGAACGCGAGTACTTCGAAAAACAGACATTGGAATTCGAGCAAACTTCTCGCTACGAAGAATATCTTCGAACGGAGCTAGACCGCCATATAGCCGAAGTTCTAGGCGACGAGCAATTCTCCCTCCTCGTGAAGGCATGTCTTCCAGAGTGCAAAAAGAAATATCCGAATGTCCCACAGCCGACACTTATAGAAATTGCAGAGTCATCTGTGAGATGCGACCTGCGCCAAGCTCTTCCCGTATTGAGCTTCGATGAATTCAGGCATGGCGACAGGCAATCCACACTGTTTTAGAACGCACTCGGTTCACGCCGCATCCGGCTCCTTAGAATGTTCCAAATTTCTAAAGCGCATCCAGCCAACAAAGCCCAGATCTGTAAAGGCGTCTTTACGTAAGTACGTAAAGCTGGTATAGTCGAATCCATGGCATATGTCATTGCGGTTGCGAACCAGAAAGGCGGCTGCGGCAAGACGACGATCTCTATGAATGTTGCGGGTTGCTTGGCCCGAGGTGGCTACAAAGTGCTTCTGGTTGACGCTGACCCCCAAGCCAGCGCTATGCAATGGCGAAACAATCGCGAAGACAGTGCCCTGCCCTTTCACGTCCAATCGTTTCCGTTCCCGACTCTCCACAAAGAATTGCCCGCCCAGATTCAACAAGCTGGCTATGACGTCGTTTTGATAGATTGTCCTCCTGGCGCTGCAACCAAGGCCGATGGCAAAGGGGATATCACCCGCTCTGCATTATTGTTGGCACACGCGGTTCTGATGCCAGTGCGACCCACTCCACTCGACTACCAAGCGTCCGCCATCATTTTGCCCCTATTGCAGGACGTATCCTTCATGCGCAATGAGCAGAAGCTCGCCGTGCTGCTCGTTATTAACGGCAAGCCCCCGAGCCGAACCAGACTTGGCGCGGAGGCCAGAGCAGCGGCGGAGCAAATATTTGCTGCCGAGGGTATGCAGATTCATGTTCTGGACACGGAGATCTGCACCCGACAGACATACGCCGAGGCACCGTCGGCAGGAAAAGTCGTTGTCGATTACGACCCGAAGTCAAAGGCAAGCCAGGAAATTCAGTCGCTCACAAAGGAGGTCTTGGAGTGCCTAAGCCAGATGACCGCGGCAGCTTAATGAATCTCAAAACGAGTCTGCCGAAAGTTGCGCCGATTCAACCCACAGAGGAGATGGAGCGGCGCATCATGGGCAATAAGCATATTGATGAACCCGTATACCCGGAAGTACATGAGGATGTACGTAAAGACATAAGTACACCCCAGGTGTCGCGAGGTCAATCGAGAGCATCCTCTGCGCGGAATGTTCGCCGAGAGGGAACCATATTGCTGAATGCCAAAATTCCCGTCAGTTTGCACACTCGCCTAAAGCGCACGTCTCAATACAATGATGTCAGCATGACGGATATTCTCCTTCGAGGGATCGAGGCAGAGCTTGAATCCGGCCACTACTCCGTACCGCCTGAAACCTGGGGAACCGACGAACGCTAAGAGCTGTCCTTACGTCTTTACGGCATTACGCAGCCATATTGCGCAGATGTGCTTACGTACTTATGTCTTTACGATTCTGGCCATTTTCTGTATCGTGATTGAACCAAAGTGTTCCCACTGCTCAAGTTTGATCTCTTGGCTGCGAACCAATTCCAGCATCCCTAGAAACAGGCTCGCCTTGCGTGATGCCGTAGGCTGCTCGTGGATCAGGCTGGCTCCATCAAGTTTCGTTTCCGGTGAGCCCAAACGCGTCCAGAGGTAATCGATCATGTCAGAGACGGTTACGTCATCCTTCTCGACGCCGAGAGGCTCCTTCCATTGGGGGTGACTTTCACGATGTTCCTGCACCCAGCGCGAGAGATCCCGAGCTTGCTGCATCAGGTCCCAGACGCTGACGAACGGGGCATCCTCGGGTTCGTCGGGGCCTGCGGCTTCGCGGAACTCTCCATCCATCCGCGAAAACTGGGCCTGCTCCAGAGCGCGACGACGGGCGAGTTCCTCAGCCGCTTGCTTCCGGTGCGCCAGCAGCTGCTGGACCAGGCTGTCGCGGATGGGGTCCGCCGCAGGCCCTGCGATCGCGTCCGACGGCAGTAACGAACGCGACTTCCAGTGGATCAGCGTGGCTGCCATGTGCAGCCATTCGATGTCGAGATTCAGATTCCGCTCAGTGGCCGTCCGCATGTACGCGAGAAAGCGCGCCACGATCGGCGCCATACTGATCTTCTCGAGTGCTACATTTTGCCGTCGCACCTCGTCCAGCAGGAGGTCGAGAGGACCTTCGAAGTCCTCGGCCTGAATCGAGGGAAGGGAACTGGCGCTAGCGGGGAGGGTCATCGGAAGGCTCCGTGCCCGCAAAGAACTCTTCGCGACTGACGCCGGCGGCACTCAAAAACTCCGCGAGTTGCCACATGAGGTCCGCCCCATCGTCATAAACAACCTCGAAGCGGCCCGGTCCAACCGCCGAGGCCCTCCGCCAGGTGATCGTTGGCGGCAGTTCCTCAAGGCGGGCCCCACGTCCCTCTGGTACCGCGGGCCGCACCCGAAATTGACGGGCGGCAGTTTCCGCCCGTGCGGCGCTGAGATGCTTCGCTACATCCTGGCGCTGCCGCAGAAACGCTGCGTACGTGCTGCCGTCCCGAATGGCTTCAAGCTGCGCCAGCAGGGCGGACCGGGGCAGGGAAAGGCTGTTATTCTTCTCTTCGGCCCCGAACTTATGCAGAAGGCGGATGCTGTCGCGCTCGCTACAACAAAAAACGGCTTTCACCTCCTGCCGGCCGAGCCATTCGAGTCCATGGGACTGACTGACGACTTCGACAATGGCGTCAAGGCGTTCGAACCATTCTGGATGGCGGGCCATAGTCTTTAAGGCTTTGCGCCCCTCCACAGTTGCCAGATCGCGCTGATTTCCGGTTCGAAGCCCAGATCCCCCGAATATCGCCGGCTCTCGCTGGCGAGTTTTAGAATGATCAGCAAATCGTCGGCTACTGCCGCATCGACGTTCCAGAGGTCGCTCGGGTCCCTGCCGCCGTTTTCCTCGGCATTGTGCCAAGCAAGCAGAAAGTTCGCCACGCGCCGGGACTGGCCGGTGTCGCGCCTGAGGATCGTGCAAAGGCGTCCGAGGGCTTCGAGAGGAGCGGTTTCGATACAGAGCATGAAGTTCAAAAGTAGCGCATTTGGCGCGACTTCTCTCTTTCGGCTCAGTCTACACGAAGTGGCAAAGTTCTGTCACCCAAAGTTTTCCACTCTGAAGTCCCCTAGGAAGATAACTGACAAAGGACGTTAGCACCGCATTCTGACTC
>JBDUEM010000437.1:0-4166 GCA_040002435.1 Bryobacteraceae bacterium | reverse complement strand
CGCCGTCTTGCGCTACAGGGGTCCCTGTTAAATCCGATTACTGAGCACCTCCTGCGCCGCGCCGGTATCGGCGGAGGGATGCGTGTTCTCGATATCGGCTGCGGAATCGGAGACGTTTCGATGGTCGTATCGAAGTTACTTGGCAACGAAGGGCAGGTGATCGGAATCGACTCAGACCCGGCAGCGCTCGAAACAGCGCAGAAAAGGGCACGCGAATCAGGATGCAAGAACACTTCATTTGTACATAGTTCCATTCAGGATTTCCGCCCGGACGAACTCTTCGATGCAGTGACCGGGCGACATATCTTGATCCACACACGTGAGCCGTTCGAGATCATGCGCACGATCTGGAAATACCTCAAAGATGGCGGCGTGGCGTGCTTGCACGAATACGACTTCACCACAATTCATCCGTCCTACCCGCTTTGTCCAAAGCGAGAAGATCTGATTCGCCTGTTCCGGAACTTTTTCAGCAAAGTGACGCATGCCAATATTGGCACGCAGCTATACCACCTGTTCCTCGAGGCTGGATTCATCGCACCCGAGTGCTGGGCGGAGTATGCGATTGGCGGCAGACCTGAGAGCCAGGTCTATGAATGGGCGGCTGAATCGATGCGATCCATTTACTCGCAGGTCAAAGCACTGGGGTTGGCGCCTGACGTGGATCTGAACTTTGACACACTGGCGGAACAGTTAAGAGAAGAAGCGATCAGACAAGGCAGTTGCTTTCCAGGACCCGTCATGGTGGGAGGTTTTGCGCGAAAGCCGGCGGCTCCCATAGATTAGCGGTTTTGTCCGCCGTGCAGGACGGCTTCCGCGGCAGCCGGTTGACCGGTCATCACTCCGGCCACAATCTCATACGAATGCAGGCGGTCGGGATGATGATAAAGATCCGAAGTGAAGATGAACTCATCGGCCTGGCTGGCCTGCGCCAGCGCCGCCAGCTTCCGCTTCACGGTTTCCGGACCGCCGATGATGGCGGCTCCCAGCTTGCTCTCCACAACCGCTCTCTCCTCGGCGCTCCACAGCCCGTCCATCCTCTCCACAGGCGGCTCCGTATAAATAGGTTCTCCACGGATAAGGTGAAGAAACCGCTGATACGGTGTGGTGGCCAGGAGCTGCGCCTGTTCATCGGTGTCAGCGGCAACCACTGGAACACCGATCATTGTGTACGGTATGCGCAGGCTTTCCGAAGGCTGGAATTCCTGGCGGTAAATGTACAGAGCCTCAAACATCTGTTCCGGCGCGAAGTGGCTGGCGAACGCGAACCGCAATCCAAGCCGCGCGGCCAGTTGCGCGCTGTAGGTGCTGGACCCGAGCAGCCAGACAGGAACATGGGTGCCCTCACCAGGAACGGCCCGCACCCTTTGCCCCGGCACTCGCGGACCAAGATAGGCGAGGAGTTCCTGCACCTGCCGCGGGAAATCGTCTTCGTTCCCTAAGCCGCGGCGCAGCGCACGCGCCGTCAGACCGTCGCTCCCCGGCGCGCGTCCCACGCCCAGATCGATGCGTCCCGGATATAGCGATTCCAATGTTCCAAAATGCTCGGCGATCACCAGGGAAGAGTGATTCGGCAGCATGATTCCGCCTGAACCTACACGCAGCGTGGACGTTCCACCTGCCACATAACCAATCAGTACCGAGGTGGCCGCGCTGGCGATGCCGCCCATATTATGGTGCTCGGCAAGCCAGAAGCGCGTATAACCCCACGCCTCTGCATGGCGCGCCAGATCCAGCGTGCTCCGGAACGCGTCGGTCACGGTTCCGCCGGCTTTCACCAGGGCGAGATCCAGGACGGAAAAATTGGTCATATCTACTTGGATGATTCCGCCCGAGCCGAGGGACCAATCGAGTTGCGCCCTAAGTTGATAGACTCACGGCAGCCTATGTGGACCGATACGGACCTGCAACACGATGTAGAAAAGGAATTAGCCTGGGAGCCCAGCGTTCATCCGAAACAGATCGGAGTGGCTGTGAAAGCCGGGGCCGTGGAACTCAGCGGCTATGTAGACAGCTTCTGGGAAAGGTGCGTGGCGGAGCAGGCCGCCTGGCGCATTGTCCATGTGAAGAGCGTCACCAACGAGATTCGTGTCGAGCTGCCTTTTCCCGCCATTCGCGCCGATGACGATATTGCACTGGCCGCCATGGGCATCCTGGAATGGAACTGCCTGGTGCCAGAGACGGTGGAAGTGCAGGTGTCGGAAGCCTGGGTCACGCTGAAGGGCGCGGTGGAATGGCAGCACCAGAAGGAAGAGGCCGAGCGCGCATTGCGTCCGCTGAAAGGCATTCAAGGCATCCACAACGAAATCACGATTGAGCCCGGCGTCGCTCTTGGAGACGTTCGAGCAGCCATCGATGAAACATTGAGACGGAATGCCCTGGTCGATTCAAGCCATGTCAAAACGCATGTGGTTCACGGGGTGGTCAGCCTCCGCGGCGCAACGCGCTCACGGGCCGAGCGTAATGAAGCGATGCATGCGGCCTGGGGCGCTCCCGGAGTTTCCAAGGTGGAAGATCACATCAGCATTGGACTTTAGATAGAACTGGACTTTAAAACCGGCGGCGCTCTGGGACGAGGTGGAGGACTTTTAAGCCGGCACGAGTCTGGAGATTGGGCGGACATGTGTCGAGACGACTGGCAGAGAAGTTAGCCCAGTCAGTTCTCGGGTTCCTCAGTCCCATCGAACTCGGCTTCAATTTCTTCGACGGTCGGCAAGCTGCCTTTGAGCTCCTCGGGTAGCTTTTCAAGATGACGGAACTCAGAGATCCCCATAGGGGTTGTCGTCCCACGGAGTGCGTACTCAACGACAAGTTGCTTCTTCGTCCGGCAAAGAATCAGTCCGATGCTCGGCTGATCCATCGGATGCTTGAGCAGGTCATCCACGGCCGCAAGATAGAAATTCATCTTGCCGGTGAACTCTGGCTTGAAGGCTCCAGCCTTCAGGTCGATTACGATGAAGCATCGAAGCTTCAGATGATAGAAGAGCAGGTCAAGTCGATACTCGTCGCCCGCAACTTCAAGCGGGTACTGGCTTCCCACGAATGAGAAACCGACGCCTAGTTCCAAAAGAAATTTTCGGATATGCTCAACGAGACCGCCTTCAATCTCCCTTTCGTGGGCGTCCTTAAAGAGGGTAAGGAAATCGAAGTTGTAGGGATCTTTAAGGAGATGGTGCGCCAGGTCAGATTGGGGAGCGGGCAGCGTGCGCTGAAAGTTGGTGAGCGCCTTACCTTGTCTTTGATAGAGGCCGCTTTCAATCTGAATCACCAGGACGTTTCGGCTCCAGCCGTTCTCGATGGCCGCTTGGGCATACCAAAGCCGTTCCGCTCGATCTTTTATCTTGTCCAGAATGGTGCAGTTGTGGAACCAGGGCAATTGTCCAGCAACCTGCTGGACAATTGATTCCTCGGGCCAAGCGTCTGAAAACGCACGCATATACAGGAGGTTTGTCCTGGAGAAGCCTTTCATCTGTGGGAACGCGGACCGAAGGTCCTTGGCCAACCGTTCGATCACCTTAGTTCCCCATCCTTCTTCCTGTTGCCGGGCCAGAATTTCTTTTCCGATTCCCCAATAGAGAAGCACCAGCTCGCGATTGACAGCAAGCGCCGCTCTAACCTGTGCGGTTTGAATACGTTCCTTGATGGTTGCCAACAGGGCAGCGTAGGTTTGCGGGCTCGGGGTCTGATTGTCCATTGGCTCTTTCTGTCGTACCAGATAACAACAGTCCATATCCGATAAAAAAGGCTGGACGTAACTTCCCTCCCTACCCACCTACGGATAGAAGGGACCCAGAGCAGACGTGGATCTCCGTGCAAGCCATTCCGTAATGGCGGTAACCTCCGGCGGCCCTTAAAGTACGATGCCCAGATTATCGTTCACCGCCTGTGCCAGATTCTGCCGTGTGCCTAAATAGCGCTCCGTCGTCTGATGCAGCAGCACCACCGGGCGGCCCTTACCATGAACTTCGTAATACATTTTGAGCCCGTGAACCTCTGCATATTCGCCAAACGCAGGCTGCAGGAGCAGGAGGCCGGGAACAGCGTATCCGCGCATGTGCTGCAATAATATCGCACGCTCAAAACTCCGGCCTTACGGGCTCCGTTTCGTCAAGGACTCCTGCAAATACCCAATAAATGCCTCCAGGGCCTTGGACAGATATCTTCTT
>JBDUEM010000436.1:0-4176 GCA_040002435.1 Bryobacteraceae bacterium | reverse complement strand
CCCGCGCCGCCCAGGCCACCGTCGTCATGGGAGCGCACGAACGAAGCGCCGGCACTCTCTACAACACCCTCTTCTACATCGCTCACACTGGCGAACTGGCGGGAATCCACCGCAAGATCATGCCGACCTACACCGAGCGCCTCATCTGGGGTCAGGGTGACGGCAGCACTCTCACGGTAATCGACACGCCACAGGGCCGCGTCGGCGGCCTCATCTGCTGGGAACACTGGATGCCGCTCCTCCGCGCCGCCATGCACCAGCAGCAGGAACTGGTTCACGTCGCGCAATGGCCGGCGGTGAAGGAAATGAATCACGTGGCCGTTCGCGAGTACGCTTTTGAGGGTCAATGTTTTGTTGTAGCTGCCGGGGGATGTCTCAAAAAAAGTGAGGCTTTTTGCACGAACAAACCCAACTCGCTGCCGGATGAAATACCAGGCGATCCGGAACGGTTACTCACGCGCGGCGGCGCCCCTGACGGCAGTTACCTCGCCGGTCCGTTGTATGATGAACCGGGCGTACTCGTGGCTGAGATCCGTCCGTCGCTCGCAATCGAAGGGCGGCTGCTGATCGATACCTGCGGGCACTACTCACGCCCTGACATATTCCGCCTTTCGGTCAATACCGGGGCAAGGCAGAACGTCGTCTTTGACGAAAGGGGACTGTAAATGACAAGAATCATCGCGCTGGCCGTGTTCATCACCGCGGCTGTCATCATTGCCGCCAAGGAGACGGAACTCTTCCCCGTCCTCAAGAGCAACGCACCCATCGCCAGTAACGGCTCGTTTTTCCTTCTGCCCACCAATCAACTCATCCGCCCCTGGGGCGAGCAGTTGCAGATCCCTGGCCGTCCGGTGGACCTCGCTTTCGATTCCCGCAAGCACCTGCTGGCCATCTTGAACACGCGCAGCCTGCTGCTCGTCGATGGAACCACCGGCGCCGTTCAATCCGACCTCAAGCTCGGCAACACTTCTTACACCGGCTTGGCTTTTCGTCCCGGCGATCGCGAAATTTGGGCCAGCGAGACTACACGCAATGGTCCCGACCAGATCGCCGTCGTCCAGATAAGTGAGACGGGGAAACCAACGGCCACCGTCCAGATCGACCTCCCCGGCCATCCCGTGCCCACGGGCATTGCTTTTTCAGCCGACGGCGCCCTGGCCTATGTGGCCTTCAGCCGCAACAATACACTGGCGGTAATCGATTCGGCCACCCGCCATATCCTTCGCGAGGTCCCTGTCGGCATGGTGCCCTTCGATGTTCTCGTGGCATCGAATAGCGGCACAATCTACGTCTCAAACCGCGGGGGACGGCGGCCCACCCCGTCTGATTCGGTGGCGGCCAGCAGCGGTTCCATGGTTGTTACTGACCCCACCACAGGCACCACCACCAGCGGCACGCTCAGCATCGTCGATCCAAAGACATTCTCCACTCAAGAGGTTGCCGTCGGCCTCGCGCCTTCGAATCTGGCCATCAGTCCCGACGGGAAAACAGTAGCGGTCGCCAATGGACATTCCGATTCGATTTCGTTGATCGACACTGCGACGCGAAAACGCACCGACCTCGCCATTCCCACAGCCACCGGCAAGCAGATTGGCAGTCAGCCCATTGCCCTCGCTTTTGCGCCCGACGGCAAGCGGCTCTACGTAGCCTGTGGCGGCAACAATTCCGTCGCCATCCTCACAGGGTCCGGCAAGCAGTGGAAGGTCGCGGGCGCAGTCCCCACGGGATGGTTCCCGTCCGCGCTGGAGATCGATGCCGACGGCGCGCTGCGTGTTCTGAATATCAAGGGGACAGGCAACACCGCAAACAAGACAGGCTCCTTCAACAGCCTGCAGTACATCGGCACGCTTTCGCAAATCCCTGCGGTGACTGACGCTCAGATGTCCGCCGGAGCGCGGGAAGTGGTGGCCGCGAATTTACCACGGTTCGAATCGGCGGGCGGAGTCGAGAAGCCCTCTCAGCTTGGCATCGAGCACGTCATTTTCATCATTAAAGAGAACCGCACCTACGATCAGGTCTTCGGCGACATCGCGACCGGGAACGGCGATCCGAAGCTGGTGCAGTACGGGCGCGACGTCACGCCAAACCAGCATGCACTGGCCGAGCGCTACGTCCTGCTCGACAACTTCTACACCGGCGGCGCCATCAGTTTCGACGGACATCAATGGCTGATGCAGGCGTTCGTCAGCGACTACGTGGAGCGCGCCTTTGCCTCATCACCGCGAGGTTACGCCTGGAACATGAGCGACGCACTCACCGTCGCGCCCTCGGGGTTCTTTTGGCAGGGCACCAAAACTCCCGTGGACCTGCGCATCTACGGTGAGTTCTGCCTCCCCGCGCGCTGGGATGCGGAAAAGAAGAACGCCGTCGACATGGATGAAAAGGATCTACGCACCTGGTCCGAATATTGGGACCTTTACAAGAAGGGAACGTGGCAGTCCGCCGTGGGTTCCCGCAGCGGGGTACCCGCGCTGCAGAAATACATCGCCCCGCGCTTCCCGGTAAACAGCACCAGCATCCCGGACCAATTGCGCGCCGAGGTTTTCCTGCAGGAACTGGCCGAGATGGAGAAGACCGATCACCTTCCCCAACTCACCATCATGACGTTGAATAACAACCACACCAATGGAACGCGCCCCGGTTCCCCCACGCCGCGAGCTATGGTGGCCGATAACGACCTCGCCCTCGGCCGCGTAGTGGAAGCGGTATCGAAGACCAAGTTCTGGCCGAAGACCATGATCTTCGTCGTGGAAGATGATGCCCAGAACGGCCTCGATCATGTGGACGGCCGGCGCACCGTCGCCCTGGCGATTGGCCCCTACGTCCGGCGGGGCGTAACCGATTCCAATCACTACAATCACACCAGCATGGTCCGAACCATACAGGATCTGCTGCATATCAAGCCCCAGACCCGCTATGTGGAAAACGCCAGGGTGATGACCAGTATTTTCACCAACGAAGCCAATTTGACGCCAGTCGCCACGTTGACGCCGAAGGTCGCCCTCGACGAAATGAACCCACCGCTGCGCGCTCTCACCGGACGCAAGCTTTGGGCCGCGCGGCAGTCGATGTCCATGAACTGGTCGGAACCGGACGACGTTCCCCAGGAGACGCTGAACACTATACTCTGGTGGGATAGCAAGGGCTACGAAACTCCTTATCCTGTGCTTACTCATACTTCGCAGCGTTGAAATGGGACTGTAACCAAATAGTTGTTCACGGGTCAAACAGACGTAGTAAATTTGATAAGCCGTGTCCCTTTTCCCAACTCCTGACGTTACCGAATGCCTCCCGGCCGTAAGTTCCACCGTCCGCGAAGGGGCCGAACTTTTACAGCCTTTAAAGGGCGATTGGCCAGCCGTGGAGCGTCAGATCCAGGTCCTCCAGGAATGTGCCGCGCGTCATAAGGCTTCGCTTTTCAACGAACTCTGTCACACCTTGATCACTCCGCTCGATCCTGAGGATCTATTTCAGCTGTCCGGGCGGATGATATCCACGCTGGACGAGATCGCAGCCTCCAGCGAGTTGTTCCTGCTCTGGTTCCCGGTCCATCCGCCGGCCTCACTCGTCGAATTATGTGCTTTATTAACAGAGGCTTGCACTGCTTTTGACGATACTCTAAGCGCCTTCTTACGAAAGAAACTGGACCCGGCGCAGTTTCGGGACTTCCCAAGGATCCGCGCCAGGGCCAATCAGATCGTAAACTCCGCCCTGGCTGAGCTGTTCGACACCGAAACTGACACGAACGTGCTCCTCCGCAAGCGGGAATTGTACAAACACCCGCATGCCGCCGTGGTCCGCTGCTGCGAAGCCGCTACGGCCCTGCGCAGCATAGCCCTAAAGAACGGCTAGACGATGGAAGGCGGACCCCCAGGTCCGCGCCGGCCCCCCTGGCCCGGCCACCCCGAAACACTTCTTCAAAGCCCTCATGATAAGGTGTTTAAGTAGTGTCTTCACCGTTAAACTTCCACCTCGAACAGTACGACGGCCCGCTTGATTTGCTGCTGGATCTGATCCGCAAGCAGCAGATCAACATCTACGACATTCCCATCGCTTCCATCACCTCCCAGTACATGGAGTACATCGAGAAAGCCGCCGCGCTCGACATGGAACTCGGCGCAGAGTTCGTCTATATGGCAGCCACGCTCATCCACATCAAGTCGAAGATGCTGCTGC
>JBDUEM010000435.1:0-4195 GCA_040002435.1 Bryobacteraceae bacterium | reverse complement strand
GGCACCATCACGACGGCGTTCGACATGCGAGTGCAGAACGACCTGGACAGATTCCACCTGGTCCAGGACGTCGTGGACCGGCTACCGCACTCGGGTTCCAAGGGAGCCTACCTGAAGCAGAAAATGCGCGACAAGCTGATTGAGCACAAGCACTACATCGACAAGCACGGCCAGGACCTGCCGGAAATACGGAACTGGAAGTGGGGTCAGGCCGAAACACTGAAAGGAACTCTCGATGCCCATTCAACTCGATGAAGAAAGCGGCGGGAACACACTCGTCGTTCACATCAGCGGGAAGCTGGTGAAAGCAGATTACGAACACTTTGTCCCTGAGTTTGAGCGACTCCTCCGGCAGCACGGAAAGCTGCGCGTGCTGTTTGATATGACCGGGCTCCATGGCTGGGATGCGGGCGCGATGTGGGAAGACATCAAGTTCGACATTAGGCACTTCTCCGACATCGAACGGCTCGCAGTAGTGGGGGAAAAGAAGTGGCAACACCTCATCGCGACGATCTGCAAGCCGTTCACGGAGGCGACGGTCCGGTACTTCGATCACGCCGATACCACTGAGGCGCGGAAGTGGTTGGGCGAATCGTAGCCCGCGTAGTGGCGCGATCCTCTCGAACGAGAGGATCCTCCGCAAAAGAGAGAAGCCATTGAACCAATGAGTGAAAATAATTACGGAAAGCCAGGGAACGAAGGGCCGGTTCCAGGCAGTGCTCATCACCATGCTCAACGTGACCCGCGTCCTTACTGGAAACGCGCGCACCATACCTGGTGGTTTTGGGTCGGCGTGGTTCTTATGCTGACGTCGATCACCATTTATGCCCTGAGCGACAGCTTGGCGTTCCTGCCTTGGCGCTAATGAAAACTGACCAACGTCAACTGACCGTGGGGCGGCGAAGGCAACCATGAACAGCGTAACCACTTCTTCGAACACTGGCGCAGTGCTCTCGGTGCGCGGCAGTGTCGTCGATATACGGTTCGATGGTCATTTGCCGGACATCTATACGCTGCTGCACGCGAAGGACGGAGAGATTGCCATTGAGGTACTAGCTCAACTTGACGCGCATCGCGTGCGTGGGATTGCGCTGACCGAAACTCAGGGCCTCGTCCGCGGCAGTGCTGTCGTAAGCACCGGCGGGCCGTTGATGGCGCCTGTCGGCAAGGGTCTTCTCTCGCGGATGTTTGACGTTTTTGGAAACGCCATCGATCGGGAAGCACCGCCGACGGACGTCCACTGGCGCACCGTTCATCGTGCCCCGCCGGCTCTAGAGAGGCGTTCCACCAAGTCCGAGATATTCGAGACTGGGATCAAGGTCATCGATGTGCTGGTGCCGATCGAGCGTGGGGGCAAAGCGGGTCTGTTCGGCGGGGCGGGCGTGGGCAAGACGGTGTTGCTGACCGAAATGATCCACAACATGATCGAGAAGCAGAAGGGGATAAGCATCTTTTGCGGGATCGGTGAACGATGCCGGGAAGGGGAGGAACTGCATCGCGGCATGAAGGACGCCGGCGTACTGCCGAACATGGTGATGGTGTACGGGCAAATGAACGAACCGCCGGGCGCCCGGTTCCGCGTGGGTCTGGCAGCCCTGACAATGGCCGAATATTTCAGGGACGACGAACATCGCGACGTCTTGCTGCTGATCGATAACATCTTCCGGTTCATCCAGGCCGGCATGGAAGTGTCCGGACTAATGGGTCAAATGCCGTCGCGGCTGGGCTACCAGCCGACGATGGGTACCGAATTGTCGCAATTGGAGGAACGCATAGCCAACACTGACAGCGGCGCTATCACCTCCATTCAAGCGGTGTATGTTCCGGCAGACGATTTGACCGATCCCTCGGCTGTACACACGTTCTCACATCTCTCCGCCTCCATCGTACTTTCACGCAAACGGGCGAGCGAAGGGCTCTACCCGGCTATCGACCTGCTGCAATCCAGCTCCAAAATGGCCACGCAAGGCATCGTGGGCGAGCGGCATTATCTTCTAGCGCAGGAAATCAGGCATACGCTTGCGCAGTACGAAAATCTTAAGGACATCATCGCCATGCTCGGCTTGGAGCAGTTGGCGCCAGATGACCGCAAAGTAGTTGCCCGCGCCCGGCGGCTGGAGCGATTCCTCACCCAGCCGTTTTTCGCCACCGAGCAGTTTAGCGGCATCAAGGGAAAACTCGTCAGCCTGAAGGACTCGCTCGACGGCTGCGAGCGCATCCTACGCGATGAATTCAAAGACTACCCGGAAAGCGCTCTCTACATGATCGGGGCGATTGACGAGGCGAAGACAAAGGACAAAGCCGGCAAGCCTACGGCTAAGGCCGATTCAAAATCAAAGCCAGAGGTCGAACATGCCACCGCAGACGCTCATCAATCTTAAGATTCTCCTGCCGTTCCAAATCTTCGCTGAGAAGTCCGGTGTTTCGCGCATTGTTGCTGAGACGAGCGAGGGCTCGTTCGGACTATTGCCGCACCGGCTGGACTGCGTTGCTGCGCTCACGCCGGGGATTCTGATCTACGAAAACGAGGCGGAAGGTGAAGTGTTTTTGGCCGTGGATGAAGGCGTACTGGTCAAGACTGGGCTAACCGTGGTCGTTTCGGTACGCAACGCAATTGGCGGCGCGGATCTTGGCCGGCTACGCGAAGCAGTGGAGCGTGAGTTTTTGAACTTGAATGAGCGGGAGCAGAGTGTCCGCTCCGTGATTGCAACGATGGAGAGCGATTTCATCAGCCGCTTAGCGGAGTTTCACCGTGAGTGAGAAATCGAAAAGCGAGCCCGCACCGCACGGAACCGCCTTTAGCCGCGAGGTCGGCGCGAAGGCAGCGCGAAAGCTCAAGGGGCGGCGCAACTCTACGCAGGGGGTCTGGTTTGGCTTGGGCATGATGGGGCTTATCGGCTGGTCGGTGGTGGTTCCCACGCTCCTCGGCGCCGCGCTCGGTATCTGGCTGGACAATCGCCATCCGGGCAC
Source organism: Bryobacteraceae bacterium (assembly GCA_040002435.1). Taxonomy (GTDB): domain Bacteria; phylum Acidobacteriota; class Terriglobia; order Bryobacterales; family Bryobacteraceae; genus JANXXV01. Next base: position 1,225 of record JBDUEM010000435.1, on the reverse strand, counting down.
GCATCCGTGGACGCTGGCGCTGCTGGTTGCCGGACTCGTCGTCGGCTGCTTGAATGCCTGGCATTGGGTGAGTCAGGAGGACGAGGAAATGGGCGAGGAACAGAACAACGATGAATGAGCTCTTGAGTATGTCGGTGGCCCTGATGGCAGGCGTCGCGCTCGGGGGAATATTCTTCGGCGGCCTTTGGTGGACGGTCCGCAGGGGTGTTTCGGCCACGCAACCGGCTCTCTGGTTCTTGGGCAGTTTATTGCTGCGGATGAGCATTGCCCTGGCTGGATTTTATTTGATTGCAGACGGGCATTGGGAGAGGCTACTGGCCAGCCTGTTTGGATTTGTTACGGCGCGCATCATCGTGGGACGGCTCACGCGAGTGCCAGACAAACTAATTGACTGGGAACAGGAGGCCGGCAATGCACCTTACTCCCGATGAGATGGTCTTCTGGAAATACGGGTTCTTCAAACTCAATGGCACCATTGTGTTCACGTGGGGACTGATGCTGGTGCTGGCCGTCGGTTCAAGACTCATCACGCGCAAGCTTTCCATCGGCCTGGAACGCGCTCCCTGGCAAAACCTTCTCGAAATCGTCGTCAGTGGCATCGAGAAACAAATTGAAGAGGTAGGCTTGAGTCAGCCGCAGAAATATCTCGGCTTTCTGGGCACGTTGTTTCTCTTTATCGCCTTAGCGAGCCTCTGCACCGTCATCCCTGGCTACGAGCCGCCGACCGGGTCGCTTTCCACCACAGCAGCACTTGCGCTGTGCGTTTTCGTGGCCGTACCCTTTTTCGGCATCCGGGAGCAGGGGTTGGGGAGCTACCTCAAGTCTTATACAAAGCCGACGTTCATCATGCTGCCGTTTAATATCATCAGCGAGATTTCACGCACGCTGGCGCTGGCCATTCGCTTGTTCGGCAATATGATGAGCGGGGCGATGATTATCGGCATCCTGCTCACAATCACGCCGTTCCTGTTTCCGGTCGTCATGACGCTGCTCGGTCAACTCACCGGCATGGTGCAGGCTTACATCTTCAGCATCCTGGCAGCAGTTTATATCGCTGCCGCCACAAGAGTTCGCAAGCCCCAAACCGTTCCAGCATGAGCTGCGGTCAACATAAGGAGACACAATGGACAGCATCACTACAATCGCCGTGGCATCAATCGTCATCGCCGGCATCACCACCAGTTTCGGTACCATGGGGCCGGCACTGGCCGAAGGTAAGGCGGTC
>JBDUEM010000434.1:0-4202 GCA_040002435.1 Bryobacteraceae bacterium | reverse complement strand
CCTGACGCTATCATGAAGCTGGACTTGCCAATGATTCTAGATCCCGGTTTTAACCTCACTCTGCGCCCGATGAAGTACCCGATCTTCTACGACATGTATAAGACCGGCATCAAGAATACCTGGACCGTGGAGGAAGTGGATTTCTCCACCGACGTCACCGACCTGCGGCAGAAGATGAAGGGGCCGGAGCAGCATCTGATCAAGCGCCTGGTCGCCTTCTTTGCCACCGGCGATTCCATCGTCGGCAATAACCTGGTGTTGAATCTGTACAAGCACATCAACTCGCCGGAAGCGCGCATGTACTTATCGCGGCAGCTTTATGAAGAAGCGCTGCACGTTCAGTTCTACCTGACACTACTCGACACCTACATCACCGATCCGGCTGAGCGGGAAGAAGCCTTCGCCGCCATCAACAATATTCCGTCCATCCAAAAGAAGGCCGAGTTCTGTTTCAAGTGGATGGATTCGGTGCAGGCCCTGGATGAGATTCGCAGCGATCAGGACATGCGCCTGTTCATGCTGAACATCACCTGCTTTGCGGCGTGCATTGAAGGGCTGTTCTTCTTTGCGGCCTTCGCCTATGTGTATTTCCTGCGCTCGCGAGGGTTGCTGCAGGGCCTGGCGACGGGAACCAGTTGGGTGTTTCGTGATGAGAGCGCGCACATTGAGTTCGCCTATGAAGTGATCGCGACCATCCGGCGTGAACGTCCGCACCTGTTCGACGCGGCCTTCCAGTCGCAGGTGGTGGAGATGATCCGCGAAGCGGTGGACTGCGAAGCTGCTTTTGCCGAGGATGTGTTGAGCCTCGGCGTGAGCGGCATCTCCATTGCGAGCATGCGGCAGTACCTGCAATACATGGCCGACCGGCGTTTGGCCGCGCTCGGGATCGAACCGATTTTCGGATCGAGGAATCCGTTCGACTTCATGGAGCTGCAGGATGTGCAGGAGTTGACCAACTTCTTCGAGCGGCGCGTGTCGGCTTATCAGACCGGGATTACCGGCGAGGTGGCTTTTACAGACGAGTTTTAAGCGGCAGTGATGCGCTTGATGTAGTATGCATCAGGCATGCATACTAATACATATGAGAACTACGCTCATCATCGACCCGGAATTGCTTGATCGCGCCAGGCAGCTTACGGGAATTCACGAAAAGACATCTCTGGTGCGGGCTGGTCTGGAGGCCTTAATCGCTCGCGAGGCCGCCAAGCGCCTGGCCGCCTTGCAGGGCTCGGAGCCTAAGCTGCGCTCCATACCTCGACGGAGAAACGAATCCAGCCAATGATCCTCGCGGAAACCTCGGTGTGGGTCGACCACTTTCGCGGGGCAAACGTTGGGCTGAGTGAGATCCTCGCGGATGGATCGGTGCTGGTTCACCCGTTCATTATCGGGGAGCTCGCTTGTGGCAATCTAAAGAACCGGAAACTCATTCTGGCCGATCTTCACGCTTTGCCATTTGCTACCTCTGCGACTGGCGAAGAAGTTCTACTGCTGATTGACAAGAGCAAACTATGGGGCCGAGGCATCGGTTGGGCAGATGCTCATCTTCTCGCCTCTGCTTTGCTGTCGAACTGCACTCTCTGGACGCTCGACAAGCAGCTCCAAAGCTCCGCCAAAGCGGCGGCGGTCAAGCTCTATACTCGCGAATGAAGCACTTGCGCCCAGCACATGTACGCCGCGGGGGATCCCGGACGGACAAGGCGTGTGATGTTATTTCCTGACTAGAATCTGGATGTGAAAAGGCATCTGCTACCATCAGAGCCTCGTGGCGAAGATCGTTCAAAGCGGCCTGGTGCGGTCCATCGGCAGATTGGACCTGGTGGCGGTCACCATCAATTCGGTTATCGGTGCAGGCATCTTTGGACTGCCTGCCAGAGTGTTCGGCCTGGTTGGCGATTACAGCCTGCTGGCGTTCCTGGTCTGCGGCGTCTTCGCCTCTCTGATCGTCATCTGCTTTACGGAAGTGGCAAGCCGGTTCAGCGAGACGGGCGGTCCTTATTTATATGTCCGGGAAGCGTTCGGGCCGCTGGTGGGCTTTGAAACCGGCTGGCTGATGTGGCTGGCGCGGGTGAGCTCTTTCGCCGCGAATTCCAATCTGCTGGTGGGCTACGCTGCCTACTTCTGGCCGGTGATAGCCACCGGCACGGGGCGTAATGTGTTCCTGTGCGTGGTGTCCGTTACGTTTGTGGGCATCAATATTATCGGTATCCGCAACGCCACGCAGGCTAATAATATCCTCACGGTGGGGAAGCTGGTTCCTCTTGCGCTGTTCCTTGCGGCCGGGCTATGGTTTACAGACTGGAGCCGTTTCGCATTCGCCGTTGTGCCATCCTACGCTCCATTCTCCACGTCGGTCCTGCTGTTGGTGTACGCCTTTACCGGCTTTGAGATTGCCGTGATTCCCAGTGGAGAGATTCGCGACCCGCAGCGGGACATCCCGATGGCGCTGTTGACCGGGATCGCGCTGATCGCCGTCATATACCTGCTGGTGCAGGTGGTGTGCATCGGGACGCTACCGGAACTGGCATCCTCACAGCGTCCGCTGGCTGATGCCGCGAGCCGGTTTCTGGGACGCGCCGGGGCTTCGATTATCTCCGCCGGAGTGGTGATTTCGATTGCCGCTAACCTGCACATCACCCTACTGGCGGCCGCCCGAATTCCTTTTGCAATGGGGGAGCGTGGTGAGATGCCCCGTGTCCTGGGTAGAACTCACACGCGCTTCCACACGCCGCACTATGCCATTCTTTTCACCGGCGCGGTGATGATGGCCCTGGCCCTGTCCGGCACCTTTATTTATGCACTGACCATCAGCACTCTGGCGAGACTCACGATTTATATGACTACTTGCGCCGCGCTTCCCAGGCTGCGGCAGAAAGCTGGCGCCCCCGCCGCGCGGTTCCGCGTCCCCGGCGGTGTGGGTTTTGCGGCGGCAGCCATTCTGCTTGCCTGCTGGCTGCTCTCAAACAGTAGCTGGCGCGAAGCGAGAGATACGGCGATTGCGGCCGTGGCGGGACTGGTGATTCTGGCGCTGTCGAAATCGCGGCTAGCGGTGAAGTAGCTGCTTCACTTTATCGTAGGCCGAAGGTGCACTCGCGATCCGAACCGCTACGGGCCGGGGCTCTGAGCGGCGAATACTTCACCGGCAACCGGCATTCTCGAAACCAAAAGCTAAATCTCCCGACTCGATTCGAATCGAACTGCGGAACAGATCGCGCCGGCCCGAAGCGCAGCAAAGCCTCGCCCTCGAAAAGCTAGCCACCCTCGGGTGCCTGGGCGCGGCTTCTCCGGACATGTGCGTGCCTCGTATAGGCTACGCTCACGTTGGCTGCATGGTTGTTTGATTAAACGAAACGAGCGAAAGAATCGGGCGTCTCACTTTCGGAGGTTCAAATGGACAGAAAAGACGTGGTCTGTGGCATGCAGGTCGATCCGAACAAGCCGCACGAGCACAGTGTTATGGACGGAATTAAGTATCACTTCTGTTCTCTCAAATGTAAGCAGACGTTTGAAAACGATCCTGCCTTCTTCGTGAAGAGAGAGCTGGCCTCCAAGGCCTGATACTACTTGCTCGCCTACTAAAGCGACACCATTGATTTTAATGCCGGGCTGAAATAGCAGCCCGGCGAGGCTGGTTTAAGCCGCGCCGGGCCGAGTAGCTTACGCCTTCCTCTTTTTCTTGGATGCAAAGGCCAACAACATTGCACCAAGGGCAGCCATTGAAATGGTGCTTGGTTCCGGCACTCCGACAAAAGTGATGTCAAATGCGCCGGAATTCGTGCTGGTCACCGTGCCGCCAGTAGAGATGATACCTGCTATTGTCGCCGGGGTTGTGCTTGTAATCTGCGTCGTGAACGCGCCGAGGAAATTCGAGATGGGCAATGTCCCGTCACTCACCAGTCCCGAATACGGAAAGCGTAACCGAGGTGCCAGTGCTGGTTGGAGTCAGGATGAACGGGGTGTTGCCACCCACCGAGCAGCTAGGCAGGTTCGGGTTCAAACTGGCAGCGCATACCTCATTTTAATTTCCACTTTCTACCTCGATGCTCTTATAGCCTGACTTAATAGAGTAGATCCTGGTCCAAATATCCCTACCTTGGTTGGTAGGCAGGGGTATAGTGATGCACAGCTTATACTGCCTTTACAAAATCTCTGCTGGGAAGATTCCACCACGGCCAAGTGTAATGGTTAAAAGGAGTTTTTTCAAT
>JBDUEM010000433.1:0-4224 GCA_040002435.1 Bryobacteraceae bacterium | reverse complement strand
GTTCACGGTGATTTCGCTGCTGACCTTGGCCATCGGCATCGGCGCAAACTCCGCAATTTTCAGCGTGATAAACGGCGTGCTGTTGAAGCCGCTGCCATTCCCGCATTCTGAACAATTGGTCGCCCTTTGGCAAACCGCGCCCGGGGTCAACATCAAGGACCTCGACATGGCTCCTTCGCTCTACTTTGTCTATGCCGATGAGAGCCGCGTGTTCCAGGATGTCAGCATGTGGAACGAAGGCACCGTTTCGGTCACAGGCCTTGCCGAACCGGAAGAGGTGCCGGTAATCAGTATCACCAACCGGCTGCTGCCGATTCTCGGCGTGAACCCGGCTCTAGGACGGGCTTTCACCGTGAAGGACGACGATCCCAAGAGCCCGGGCACCCTGATGCTAACGCACGGATATTGGAAGTCGCGGTTCGGGGCTGACCCGTCCGTGTTGGGCCGCCGCATTTTGGTGGAAGGCGAGGCTGTTGAAGTCGTCGGCGTATTGCCCGAGTCGTTTCAATTCATGGATCTCAAACCATCGCTGGTGCTGCCTTTGCGATTTGACCGCAACAAGGTCCATCTAGGTAATTTCAGCTATCGCGGCGTTGCCCGGCTGAAGCCCGGCGTGTCCTTGGAGCAGGCCAATGCCGATGTAGGACGTATGCTGCCAATGGCTACGACGCGGTTTCCGCCGCCTCCCGGCTACACAGCCAAGCTGTTCGACGATGCGCGGATAGGCCCCAACCTACGCTTCCTCAAGGCTGATCTCATTGGTGACATCGGCAATACACTCTGGGTGCTGATGGGCACCATGGGCATTGTCCTGCTGATTGCCTGCGCGAATGTCGCGAATCTGCTGCTGGTCCGGGCCGATGGTCGTCAGCAGGAACTCGCGATCCGCGCGGCCCTGGGCGCCGGATGGGGCCGCATCGCCCGTGAACTACTGCTGGAAAGCATGCTGCTGGGGATCATAGGTGGGGCCCTTGGCATCGGGCTGGCCTATATAGCGATCCAGACCCTGGCTGCTTCCGGGCTGGCGCATCTGCCGCGCATTGAAAACATCTCGATCGACCTCTCGGTGCTGGCATTCACGGTAGGGGTTTCACTCGCTGCCGGCTTGGTGTTTGGCTTGATCCCCGTGTTCAAGTACGCCAGTCCGCATCTTTCCATGGCCCTTCGCAGCGGAGGCAGGTCGCAAAGCCACAGCAAAGACCGGCATCGCGCGCGCAGCATTCTCGTGGTCGTACAGGTGGCACTTGCCGTGGTTCTTCTCGTTAGCTCAGGCCTGATGATTCGGACGTTCCAGGCCCTGCGCCATGTGGATCCGGGGTTCTCGGGCGCCGGCCAGGTGCAGACACTGCGGATTTCGATCCCGAGCACGCAAGTGAAAGAACAGGACCTGGTGACTCGCATGCAGCAGGAAATGCTGAACGGGATCGCTGCGCTATCCGGAGTCCAATCGGTGGCGCTGGTGAATTCGCTGCCGATGGTAGGCAGCTCGAACGATCCGGTCTACGCGGAGGGGCGGGCATACCCCGAAGGAACCATTCCGCCCATCCGCCGTTTCAAGCACGTTTCGCCAGGCTACTTTTCCACCGTTGGCACGCGGATGATCGCCGGCCGGGACTTGACGTGGGCCGAGACGTATAACCGCGCGCCCATCGCACTTATCTCGGAAAACATGGCGCGCGAACTGTGGACCGATCCGCGGGCCGCGGTGGGGAAACGCATCCGCGCGACTACGAAAGATGACTGGCGTGAAATCATCGGCGTAGTCGCCGACCTGCGTGACAACGGCGTCGATCAAAAAGCGCCCACAATTGTTTATTGGCCGCTCTTGCTGAAGAATTTCGAGGGAACGCCGCTGGAGGTACGCCGCAGCGTAGCATTCGCGATTCGCACGCCGCGGGCCGGCTCCATGAGCCTGCAGAAGGAAGTGCAGCAAGTCATCGGAGGCATCAACCCGAACCTGCCGGTGGCGAACATAAGAACGCTGGAGACCATTTATGACCGGTCGCTGGCGCGCACGTCGTTCACCCTAGTGATGCTGGCGATCGCAGGTGCAATGGCACTGCTGCTGGGTGTAATCGGAATCTACGGCGTGATTTCCTATTCTGTGTCGCAGCGCACCCGGGAAATCGGAATCCGTCTCGCGTTGGGCGCGCAACTGCGCGAAGTAACCGGGATGTTCGTCCGCCACGGGCTTGTCCTGTCGGGCATCGGCGCTGTCTGTGGCCTCGCCGCGGCATTGCTGTTGACACGCCTCATGAAGTCCATTCTGTTTGACGTGAGCCCGGCCGATCCATTGACGTACGTTTCCGTGTCTGCCGGGCTGATTTTGGCGGCGATGCTCGCCAGCTACCTGCCGGCGCGAAAGGCCGCTGCCGTCGATCCATCGGAGGCACTGCGCGCTGAGTAAATCCTGGTGCTTAAAATAGTCGGAGCAGGAATAACATCAGGAGAATCTATGCAAAACCCAAGCTGTGACATTGGACTCATCGGTCTGGCTGTCATGGGACAGAATCTGGTCCTTAACATGAACGATCACGGATACAAAGTGGCCGTCTTCAACCGGACCGTTTCCAAGGTAGACGAGTTCGTTGGCCACGAAGCCGCCGGCACGCAGGTAGTGGGTGCGCATTCGCTGGAGGAGCTGGCGCAACTGTTGAAACGGCCGCGCCGCGTCATGTTGATGGTCAAGGCCGGCGAAACCGTAGACCACATGATCGACGCGCTTCTGCCGTTTCTGGAGAAGGGCGACATCATCATCGATGGCGGCAATTCGCTCTTCACCGACACCAACCGGCGCACCAAAGATCTTCTCGACAAAGGCATTCTCTTCATCGGAACCGGCGTTTCCGGCGGCGAAGAGGGTGCGCGCTTCGGCCCGTCCATCATGCCCGGTGGTAACGCCGACGCCTGGCCTCACGTGAAGGAGATTTTCCAGGCCATCGCCGCCAAAGTGGAAGACGGGTCACCCTGCTGCGAGTGGGTTGGCGAGAACGGCGCCGGACACTACGTGAAGATGGTCCACAACGGCATCGAATACGGTGACATGCAGTTGATCTGCGAAGCCTATCAGTTGTTGAAAGACGGACTGGGGTTGAGCGCGGACGAACTCCATGAAGTGTTTGCGGAATGGAACAAAGGCGAACTGGACAGCTTCCTGATAGAAATTACGGCGGACATTCTGGCCAAGAAGGACGATGACGGCGCACCGATGATCGACAAGATCCTGGACACCGCGGGTCAGAAGGGCACCGGCAAGTGGACCGGCATCAGCGCCCTGGATCTCGGCACACCCGTAACGCTCATCGGCGAAGCGGTGTTCGCGCGCTGTCTTTCGGCGATGAAGGAAGAGCGTGTGGCTGCTTCAAAGATACTTTCCGGCCCTGCCAAGGCGGATGCCGGGGACAAGACGAAATTCATCGAGGACGTGCGGCGAGCCCTGTACTGTTCGAAGATGATTTCCTACGCACAGGGTTACATGCTATTGCGGGAAGCGGCGAAGGACCAGGGCTGGAACCTGAATTTCGGCGGCATTGCCTTGATGTGGCGCGGCGGGTGCATTATCCGCAGCCGGTTCCTGGGCAAGATCAAGCTGGCCTACGACAAGAATCCCAAGCTGACCAATCTATTGGTGGATGACTTCTTCAGTGACCTGCTGATCAAGTATCAGGAGTCCTGGCGGAGCGCCATTATCAAAGCAATTCAGTTCGGAGTGCCCACGCCGGCATTCTCTACGGCCTTATCCTTTTACGACGGCTACCGCACTGGTCGTTTGCCTGCCAATCTGTTGCAGGCACAGCGGGATTACTTCGGGGCGCACACGTACGAGCGCGTAGACAAGCCGCGAGGCCAGTTCTTCCACACGAATTGGACCGGCCGCGGCGGCCGCGTGTCTTCGAGCACTTATAACGCTTAGTGCCTCAGTTTGATCAGTAACGATAAGGCCATCCCGAAGCCGATGGCGATCACGATGCGGCGCACAGCGGTCCGGCCCAGCTTCCGGGCCACGCCTGCGCCGCCAATTCCACCGGCAATTGCGCCAACGGCCATGACCAGAACGTCAGGCCAGAACACCATGTTCGACCAGATGAAGTAAAGTGCTGCGACTCCATTGATACACAGGGCGAAGAAGTTCTTGAGGCCGTTCATCTGGTGGATGTCGGTAAGCCCCAGGATGCTCAGCGCAGCCAGCATGAGGATGCCGATTCCTGCGCCGAAGTAACCGCC
>JBDUEM010000432.1:0-4238 GCA_040002435.1 Bryobacteraceae bacterium | reverse complement strand
AACGCTCTGATATCACAGGTGTTGTAAAACTTCCGGGGTTTGGGCTTACAACCCCTAGTAGCTACCTTCATACCAATCAGCCGTCCATTGCCAAACGTTGCCCAGCATGTCGTACAGACTCCAAGCGTTTGGTTGCTTCGTTGCAACGGGTCGAGGGCGGTTGGCATTTCGGGCAATTATCGTGGTGTAGCTCTGCCGGTCCGTGCTGTCCCACAGACTCTTACTATCGAGAACCCTGTTGCCGCTATTACTGCCGAACCACGCGATGGAGTCGAGTTTTCCGTAGCGAACGCCCGTGGTTCCGCCACGAGCTGCATACTCCCATTCGGCTTCCGTCGGCAAACGGCCACCAGCCCACGCACAGAACGACTTCGCCTCATACCATGTAAGCCCAATGACGGGTAGGCTGCCATTCACGCGAGGCCCGTTGAGTTTGTGGCCATGGTCGTCCATCGCGGGCAACGGGGCAGCGCCCGTTGCTTTGCGATACCGCTGCCAAGCCTTCTCAGTCACCGAGGTTTGGGCAAGCCAAAAGCCCTGGGAAATGGTCACCTCGCGCGAAGGCTCTTCACCCTCATAGCATTCTTTGTCTCCGGAAGAACAGCCCATTCGAAATCTACCAGAGGGAATCCACGCGTAGCGCTGGCCATCCTTCTGATTCCACCTTCCCTGGCCCGGCTTCGACTCCGCATGAATTGTCCCGGCCGGCTCAGTCGCAGGGCTCTGCGCGAGGGCGCCGGTGCTGAGCATAACTGTGGCGAGCGTAATCTGTAGCCATCTCATTGTGCGGTGATCCTAATGGTGGACACCGATGATGACCCCTTTGTTCCCAAGCTCGATCCTCGACTCGCCACGTCCGGCTGCTGAGGAACGGAACTCGGGCGTCCGGCGGAGGTTCACTCGCGCAAAGTCGCGCAGCGTAGAGGAAACCGCTGCCCGGCGATCTTAGGAGCGCTTCCTGGGACGACACCCACGTACTCGACGGGCTGCTGTATCACGAATCCGATCTGCGGATCGAAGAGCATTACACCGATACAGCCTCGGCTTGTCTCGGTTCAACGCAGATCGAAGCGGTCCAGGTTCATCACCTTCGCCCAGGTCTTCGCGAAGTCCTGTACGAACTTCTCTTTGCCATCGGTCTCGGCGTAGACTTCCGCCACGGCGCGTAGTTCGGAGTTGGAGCCGAAGAGAAGATCCACAGGGGTCGCGGTCCACTTGACCTTTCCGGTCGCGCGATCCACTCCCTCGTAGATGCCCTCCTCCTGCGTGGACTTGTTCCACTTGGTGGACGTGTCGAGCAGGTTCACGAAGTAGGCATTGTTCAACGTGCCGGGCCGATCCGTGAAGATACCGTGTTTTGTTCCGCCGCTATTGGCATTCAGGGCGCGCAGGCCGCCGACCAAAACTGTCATTTCAGGAACCGTGAGGCTCAGCCTCTTCGCCCGGTCCACCAGCATCTCTGCTGGAGAAACGGTCTGGGCCTTGCTGTAATAGTTGCGGAAACCGTCCGCCCCCGGTTGCAGCACGGCAAACGAAGCTTCATCGGTCTGGTCCTGGGTTGCATCGACGCGGCCCGGCGTAAAGGGTACCTGCACGTTGTAGCCGGCATCCTTGGCAGCCTTCTCGATGGCTGCGCTGCCGCCGAGAACGATGAGGTCGGCGAGCGAAACCTGCTTGCCGCCCGGCTTCGCTTTGTTGAACCCGGTCTGGATGCTTTCGAGACTCGACAACACCTTGGCGAGTTCCGCGGGATTGTTTACCTCCCAAGACTTCTGCGGAGCCAGACGCAGCCGCGCGCCATTGGCGCCACCGCGCATGTCGGTGCTACGGAAGGAAGCCGCCGAGGCCCAGGCCGTCCGCACGAGTTCAGGAACGGTCAAACCGGAGGCCAGGATCTTCGCCTTGAGTGCCGCGACATCCTTGGCGTCGATCCGCTTATAGTCGGCCTTAGGCAGAGGATCCTGCCAGATGAAATCTTCCTTGGGAACCTCCGAACCGAGATAGCGGGACTTGGGGCCCATGTCGCGGTGGGTCAGCTTAAACCAGGCCTTGGCAAACGCCAGTTGGAACTCTTCCGGATGCTGGTGGAAACGCATGGCGATTTGCCGGTAACTGGGGTCCATCTTCAGCGCAACATCGGTGGTGAACATGATTGGGGCGTGGCGCAGGGAGGGGTCGTGTGCGTCGGGAACCGTGTCGGCGGCTTTGTTGCCGGCAGGAATCCACTGCGTGGCGCCGGCGGGGCTCTTGGTCTGGACCCAGTCAAAGGCGAATAGATTGTTGAGGTACTCCGAAGACCACTTGGTGGGAGTTGCGCTCCACGCACCTTCGAGGCCACTGGTTACGGTGTCTTTGCCGTAGCCCTTGCCGCACGTGTTCTCCCAGCCGAAGCCTTGCTTGTCAACGCCGGCGGCGGAGGGCTCGGCTCCTACGCAATTCTTCGGAGCGTGTGCGCCATGCGCTTTGCCAAAGGTGTGTCCCCCGGCGATGAGGGCGATAGTTTCTTCATCGTTCATCGCCATGCGCCCGAAGGTTTCGCGGATGTCCTTGGCGGCCGCAAGCGGATCGGGATTGCCGTTGGGGCCTTCCGGATTCACGTAAATCAGACCCATCTGGACGGCGGCCAGGGGCTTCTGCAGGCTCCGGTCGCCGCTGTAGCGCTTGTCGTCCAGCATCTTCTGCTCCGGACCCCAGTAAACCAGCTCCGGCTCCCAGTCATCGGCGCGGCCGCCGGCGAAACCGACGGTCTTAAAGCCCATGTTTTCGAGCGCCACGTTTCCGGCCAGCACCATCAAGTCGCCCCAGGAGAGCTTCTGGCCGTACTTCTGCTTCACCGGCCAAAGCAGGCGGCGGGCTTTATCGAGGTTCGCGTTGTCGGGCCAGCTATTGAGCGGGTCAAAGCGCTGGTCACCGCCATCGGCGCCACCCCGGCCGTCGAGGGTGCGATAGGTGCCGGCGCTGTGCCAGGCCATGCGGATAAAAAACGGTCCGTAGTTGCCATAATCAGCCGGCCACCAGTCCTGCGAAGTGGTTAGCACTTTGTTGATGTCCTGCTTTACAGACTTGAGGTCGAGCGTGGAAAAGGCTTTGGCATAGTTGAAATCCTTGCCTAATGGATTGGATTCGGCCGCGCCTTGTCGCAGCGGCGAGAGGTCCAGTTTCTCCGGCCACCAGAACTTGTTCGATTGGGGCTGCTGGGCGTTAACGGGACTCGCCCACACGAATGCCGTGGCAAACGCGAGGACTGGGAGGAAAGACTGGAAACTCTTCTTCATGTTGCCGAGTTTATGCCCGCAGGTTGACATAAGTCAATGCGATTGAGACTATCGGACTGATCGGAAATTCCTATGACACAACGAATTCCCACGCGGAGGGTCGACCTGCGTCAACTGGAATGCTTTTGCGCGGTGGCACGGACCGGCAGCTTCACGAAGGCGGCCGGCGAGTTGGGGGTTTCCCAGCCGGCGCTTTCCGAGCAGATCGCGAAGCTCGAGTTGGGTCTTGGGGCGCCGCTTTTCGAAAGGTTAAATCGCAGGAACGAACTTACGGCGATGGGCGAAGCCATTCTCGGCCGCGCGCAAGCCTTGCTGGAAGATGCCGCGGCGCTGCCGGACCATTTCGAGCGAGCTAGAACCGGCGTACACGGACCGTTGCGCTTGGGCGCTATTCCCACCATCCTGCCCTTCTTTCTGGCGCCGCTCCTGAGGGGCTTTACCGAACGCTACCGGGATGTTGATTTGCATGTCCGCGAGGGTACGACTGCGGAACTGGTGGAGCAAGTACTCGATGGAATGATGGACGTTGCGGTGGTGAGCCTGCCTGTGGAGGGCGCCGGGTTGGTGATGAAGGAACTGTTCCGCGAGCCCCTCTATCTTGCGGTTCCCGAAGGCCACCCTCTAGCGCAGTCGGAGAAAGTCCAGTTGCGGCGCGTGTCCCAGGAGCGGCTACTGATTCTGAAGGACGGCCATTGTCTGAGAGACGAGACGCTGGCGATCTGCGACCAGGCCCGGACACGCTTCGCGGCGCAGTTCGAGGTCGATCAGTTTCTGACGGTCTTCGAGTTGATCCGCGGCGGCTTCGGAGTGAGCGTCGTGCCGGAGATGGGGCGGAGTCTAAGCACGGGCTGCCGGTTGATCGAAATCGAACCGAAGGCCAGCCGCCGCGTCGGCTGCATCCGGCTACAAAGAAGATATCTGTCCAAGGCCCTGGAGGCATTTATTGGGTATTTGCAGGAGTCC
>JBDUEM010000431.1:0-4287 GCA_040002435.1 Bryobacteraceae bacterium | reverse complement strand
ATACCTGTTCCTGGCGAATGAATTCCGGCAGGTGCTCTTCGTAGTACTTCTTTACCTCAGCCTTCGGGATGTTGACGCGCGAACTGACTTCCTGATTGATCACGCGCCGCGTCAGAATCCCGTTGCGGATGTCATTCCGAAAGTCTTCGTAAGGCTGTCCGCTTTGTTCGCGGACATACGCCTGGAACTTTTCCTGATCTGCGATCTTGCTTTCGAGTTGCAGCTGGGCGATGTACTTACTGACTTCGGGATCGACATTGATGCTCATCTCCTTGCCCTTGGCTACAAGCAGGAGCTGGTCGATCCGCTCGCTGAGGATCCCTTTGGAGCGCTCTGCCAGCTGCTTTTCCAACTCGGGTCCGGTGACCCCTTTTTGGCGGAGGTCGGCCTCAATCAGCTTCCGGCCGCGTTCGATTTCGCTCCGAGTGACGATATCTCCGTTCACCTTCGCGATAATCTCTTCCACTAACGCGATGTCGGCCGCGAATAGCGGAGACGCCACCGCCATGAGTACACATATACCGCAAAACTTCATGATGCTTCTATTGTAACGCCGATGAACGAAAAGCGTGTTTCGATGGCTTGGCATGCGCATCGTCGAGTGCAGTTATAGGACCACGGCCAAATCGCAACAGAGCGTTGTTTGCGCAGCGCTCTGTGTGATCCTCCTGCTACGGGTGGTCCGTTGAGGCACGAATTAAGCGACTGTTAACGCCAGTGACCGCGGCGCAACCGGTATCCGCGTCCTTGCTGCTGCCATTGTCCGGGCTCCCAATGCGACCGCCCGCGTGGAGGACGGGCCCAGCGCCCCGAATTCCACACATAACGCCCACCGCTGTACCCGTAATATCCATCCGTCCACATATACCCCGGCCCCGGGGCGTAGCCCTGAACTCCATAACGGCCCGGCGGCGGTGGAACGGTAGCGTAAACGCTGTATCCCCCCTCGCAACCGGCTAAAACCAGACCTCCGACTAAGACAGCAATCGACAGAGAACGCTTCATGTAGCCTCCCTATCTATGGACCCGTTCGCGGGGCGAAGGTTTCTTCGCATGAAACCTCATTTATTCGTATCGGAGCGCCACCATGGGGTCGACGCGCGTCGCGCGCTCGGCAGGTAAGTATCCCGACAGCAGTGCCACAAGCGCCAGGCTCGCGGTGGCGATCACGAGGATGCCCGGGTCTTGCGCGGACAGTCCGAATAGCTGCGACTCCACCAGCCTGCCCAACAAATAGGCTATGGGCAGTCCAATGGCTATTCCTATCCCGCCCATCAGTGTGACTTCGCGCATCACCAGCCACAGAACGTTCCCCCGCTCCGCACCCAGCGCCATGCGAATTCCGATCTCGCGCGTGCGGCGGGCCACAGCGTATGCCATCACTCCATAAAGCCCGATGGCCGCCAGCAGCGTGGCCAGCAAGCCGAAGAACGCTGATAGCAGGGCGATGATGCGTTCGACGAACAGCGACTCGTCTACTTGCGCCTGCATGTTTTTCACCTGGAAAACAGGCAAATTGGGATCCGCCTGATGAACCGCCTTTTGCAGGACGACAGCCATGGCATTCGGGTCCTGCGTGGTTTGCACATAGAAGGTCATGCGGTCCAGGTTCTTGGACTGCCTGTAGGGGAGATAGACAAGCCGGTGATTTTTCTCCCGGTACTCCACAATTTTCCCGTCCTTCACCACGCCGATAATCTCGATGTCCAGTTTGCCTTCGGGACCGCCGCCGAACTTGAACCGGCGTCCCAAGGGATTTGCATTGCCGAAGAAATAATGCCCCATTGTTTCGTTAATGATCGCCACTTTCGGCGCGTCGGCGATGTCTGCCTTCGTGAAGTCCCGGCCGGCGATGAGGGGAATGCCCATCGTTGCGAAAAAATCCGTCCCTATTTCGTTTGTGTACGGATTCATGTCCTCGTCGTCTTTCGGTTGGTAGCCCTCCACGCGGACCGTGCTTCTGTTGCTGTCACCGGTCATCAATGCAAGAGACGCTGTGGACACCGAACGGACACCGGCAGTCCCGCCAATCCGGTCCTGCAAATTCTCAAACAACGCGAGCATCTCTGGTTTCTTGTAGCCATTCAAAGACGGATCGATCGCAAACGTCATGATGTGATCCGTGCGAAAGCCTGGATTCAGGCTTTTCAGGTTATAGAGGCTTTTTGCGAAGAGTCCGCCCCCAATCAGCAGCAGAAGCGAAAGGGCAACCTGCGCCACCACGAGCCCTTTTCGAAATCGCACCTGGCCGCCCGTGGCAGACGAATTGCCGGATTCGGCTTTGAGTGTCGGCGCAAGGTCCGGACGTGTCGATTGCAGCGCCGGCGCCAGGCCGAAAAGCAGTCCGGTTAGCAGTGATAAGGCCAGCGCGAAGCCGAGGACTCGAAGATCCGGGTCAGTGGAGAGAGTGCCGGCCGCGCCGGGAAAAGGCAGCAGCCTGACCAGCACCTCGCCGGTCCACGAGGCAAACAATAGTCCGGCCGCACCGCCGGCGAGTGAGAGCAGGGTACTCTCTATCAGTAACTGGCGCACAATCTGGTAGCGTGTCGCGCCCAGCGCCAGCCGGATGGCCACCTCCTTCTGGCGGCCGGCGGCGCGCGCGATCAGAAGATTTGCCACGTTGGCACACGCGATCAACAGCACTATCCCCACCATGCACATCAATACAACCAGCGAGGCGGAGAAGCGCTTTCGCAACTGGGATCGTCCCCTCTCGCCCGGCAGGAGATACAGATGCTTCTCAACGAAGCGCTTCTTGAACAGCTCGTTTCCCTTTAAGTCTTTCAACTCACTTTCCAGAAATTGGCGATAGGAAACATTCATCGCGGCTTCTGCCTGCTGCGCCGGTACACCCTGTTTCAGCCGCGCGAAAATGTTCAGCCAGAATGACTGCCGGTTCTTCACGTCATCCCAGTTCGGAGTGACCTGCGCCTTCATCATCATGGGAATCAGGATGTCCGTCGCGGATCCGATTTCGATGCCGTAGAAACCCGGGGCAGTTACGCCGATCACCGTCATCGGATGGCCGTTTACCAGAATCTTGCGATTGAGGACGGATCTATCGCGGCCAAACCGCCGGGCCCAATACCCATCAGTCAGGATCACCAGCGGATGCGCGTTCGGAATCTTGTCGTCATCCGGTGTGAACGTGCGCCCGATGGCAGTTCGCACGCCCAGTACTTCGAAGAAATTTCCAGACACTAATTCTGCCTGTACGCGTTCGGTCTGATTACCGGATGACAAGCTGCACTCAGTGGCAAATCGCGCGAGCATTCCGCTGAAGACCGAATTGCTATTCTTCAGGTCGGTGTACATTGGATAGGAAAAGGCATTCTCGTTTCGCGTGGATCCCTGGGCGGGCCCGGGCGCGTCGAGCAACACGATTTCGCTGGGGTTCTCAATCGGCAGCATCCGCAGCAGCAACTGGTCCATCAAGGTAAAAATGGCGGTGTTCGCCCCAACGCCAAGCGCCAGGGAGAGAATGGCGACAGTGGTGAAGACCGGCGTCTTGCGGAGCGATCGAAGAGAATACCGAATTTCCTGAAGCAGAATCTGCATGTGAGCCAAGTTCTCTACCGCACGAATCAGGCCGTGCGCTAAGCGGCTGATTTCAGGGTGGCTTTTGCTGATCCAGCGCCGGGCAATGCCGCGAGTCCGGGATTGCTGTGTCCGCTTTTGGGACTCATCTACTCGCGGAAAAGCTTCGCCACAAAACTGAGAATATCCGGAGCGCTCTCAATGCCATGCAGCGGCAGCCGGAGCACGCCGGCCGGAGTAAACTGAGCGCCTTCCGTTCCGTTCACAATCTCCAAAAGCTTTGCGGGATTGATTTTCGACTGCTGATGGAACTTGATATTCAACCCGCCTTGCCGCCGGTCGATTGCTTCCACGCCCACGCTCTCCACCAGGCTCTTCACCACGGAAAATTGCAGCAGGTTCAGGACTGCATCGGGTGGCGGTCCGTAGCGGTCGGCAAGCTCGGCGGTGATCCTGTCAGCATCCTCCTGGTTGCGTGCGTCGGAAATGCGCTTGTACGTCCGCAGCCGCTGGTGTTCGTCTGAGATGTACTCCTGTGGAATGCGGATATCCAGCCCGAGGTTCAACGTGGAATGGATCTCCAGCGGCACCTCTTCACCCTTCAATTCCTGTACTGCTTCCTCCAGCAACCGGATGTAGGTGTCGAAGCCGACCGATTCAATCTGCCCATGCTGTTCGCCGCCCAGCAGATTGCCGGCGCCGCGCAATTCCAGATCGAGCGCCGCGATCTTGAATCCGGCCCCGAGGTCG
>JBDUEM010000430.1:0-4330 GCA_040002435.1 Bryobacteraceae bacterium | reverse complement strand
CTGCGTAACTGGAGAAGCAATGCGGGCGCTGTTCCGGGTGCCTCTTTGACCGCTGGACCTTCCTCCTCCTTGCTCCCCGCGGGCCGCAAGAGCGCCTCCAGCCTTGCGCGCGTGATAGGCGTTAAGCTGGCGAAGATGGTCGCGCAGAAGCGCTCATCGTGAGCATGAATGGCGGCGCGCACGATGCGGTCGGACCGGTCGGTTGAAGGTGGCTCAATCAACAGCTCGCGACATCGGGCGTTGAGTAGCGCGGCCAGGTGTTCGGGAACGCCACCCATCAATGCAGCGCGATCGCTAAGCCAAGCCGTCAACATCTCAGCATCGGCAACAGTTGCTTCGCGAAAGCCCAGATAGGCTCGGATCTCGGCACGATTACGCTCGGCGGTTCGCCCAGAGAGGACCAACCCATTCCGTTGCGGCGGAGCAATTTTGAGTAGGTCCGCGAGTTCTTCCATGCCGCTGCGCTCAATCTCGGATTCGTCCCGAGGAAACCGCCCCCGAGATTGGAAAAATGCCAACAAGACGGCGAATCCGAGCCTATTGGCTCGGTTCTTGGTCATGATGAAAGCATGGTCGGCGGGCGTGAGCGTCAAATGGTATTGGCGACCTCTTCGTTCTCCACTCGTCTAGTCCGGGATGTGGCTGTCAACTCTGGCGCGCCAATTCGCCGAAGGGTCTCGATCAAAGTGGTGCGCTTGACCCCGAACGTCCGGCAGACAGCCGATTTCGACATGCCGCCGCGTACGGACTCCACGATAGCTTCGAGCTTTTCCGAGGAGATCACAGGTGGCCGCCCACCGATGCGGCCCCGGTGCCTGGCGGCCACCAGACCGGCGGTCACCCGCTCCTTGATCAAGGCCCGCTCGTATTGGGCCAAGGCCCCGAAAACGTGGAAAAACAGCTCGCCAGATGCAGTCGTGGTATCCATGCCTTCTGTCAGCGACCGGAAGGCGACACGGTTTGCTTTGAGGCTGTTGACGATTTCAATAAGATGCGTCAAGGATCGCCCCAACCGATCCAACTTCCAGACCACAAGTACATCGCCCGGTCGCACAAAGGCGAGTGCTTGCGTCAAACCGGGTCGATCAGTGCGCGCGCCTGAAGCACGATCTTCGAAGAGATGTCGGCTATCGACACCGGCAGCAATCAAAGCGTCGCGTTGTAGATCGGAGTTCTGACGATCAGTTTCGGAAGACACCCGGACGTAGCCGACCAGCATGAACGGAAAACCTCGCGTCGATGGTATCCGTATACTACCTCTTTCCGACAGGGTTTTCCGTTCATTCCGGGGAGGGATAGCTTAGCGTTTTTGCCAACCCTGGTTTGGGTGTCGGGAAACAAGTGTTTCACGACGGGACACATTGGCTTTATTCAAAACGCTCGTGTCACCCAAAAGGGTTCGGCCCGCCTCAAAATTTGGATTTGATGTCACATATGTCATAGTACATCTAGGACTATAAAAAGCCATCTACTGATGATTCCGTTCCAGGTTGTCTTCCAGTCCGGCGCTCCAATCCACGGACAGGTGGCGTTCGCTGCCCGGAAGGCGATGATCTCTGGTCAGTTGCGTCCGGGTGATCCTTTTCCGTCGGTGCGTGCGCTCAGCAAGGCGCTCAAAATTCATCCCAACACCGCGCACAAAGTGATCGCTCAATTGACCGCCGAAGGCCTCCTCGACGCACGGCCCGGCATCGGCACCGTGGTGCTCCGTCCTCCGCCTTCTACACGTAGCGAACGCAGCCGGCTGTTGGGCCACGAAGTGGAACAACTCACGGTGGAAGCTATGAGGTTGGGACTTACCGTCGATGATCTACATGCGGCTGTCGATGAACATTGGAATCTTTTACAGGCGAAGGCGAAGGAGAAGCCCTGACAATGAGCGCCCCATTACGAACCGAACGGCTTACTAAGACCTTCCGTCACGTTGACGCCTTGCTCGATCTCACGCTCGAAGTTCCAGAGGGTGCTGTGTTCGCTCTCGTCGGTCCCAACGGCGCGGGCAAGACAACCGCCATCAAAACTTTGCTAAGAATTCAGCGGCCCACATCCGGACACGCTGAAGTGTTGGGCGTGGATTCGCGCTCGCTCGGCGCGGCCCAGTTGGCGCGAATCGGCTACGTCTCCGAAAACCAGCAACTGCCCAGTTGGATGACTGTCGGTTACTTGCTTTCCTACCGCAAGGCGTTTTATCCCGCGTGGAGCGATGAGGATGCAGCCGAATTAGTTCGACTGTACGAACTGCCGCTCGACCGCAAGTTGAGCGCCCTGTCGCGCGGCATGCGTGTCAAAGCGGCGTTGGCGTCCTCTCTTGCCTATCGGCCGCGGTTGATCATTCTGGACGAGCCCTTCAGCGGCCTCGACGTGCTGGTGCGCGAGCAAGTCATCGAAACCATTCTCGATCGTACGCCAGAGTCCACCGTGTTTCTGGCGTCGCACGACCTCGCGGAGATCGAGACTTTTGCCAGTCACATCGCTTATCTGAATCAGGGCCGTTTGCAATTCGTGGAAGAGATGGCCGGGCTGTTCGACCGTTTCCGCGTCGTCGAAGTTACGCTCGATCAGCCCGTGGAGTTGCCTCGAGACTTGCCGCAGACCTGGTTGAACGTCGAACGGACTTCGGTGGTTATTCGCTTCACCGATTCACGTTTCGACAATCAACTCACTAATGATGAAGTACGTTGCCGCTTCCCGGGTGCGCGTGACGTGACGGCCCGCGTCATGACTCTGCGAGCCATCGTGGTCGCACTGATGAAATCGGCGAAAACGGGTACGGAGTTGATGGGATGCATTTGATGCTGCATATATTCAAGAAAGATCTTAGACGACTGTGGCCGGCCGTCCTGATCATGCTGGTGTTGATGGCCGAACTGGCGCGTCTGGACTGTTGGCGGAAGGACTGGCTCGCTACATCCGCAGAAGGCTGGCTAAACTTACTTCTTCCTCTGACATGGGCCTGTCTGATCGCACTGCTGGTCCAGCAGGAGTCGCTGGTCGGCGATCGCCAGTTTTGGATCACGTGGCCTTATAGGTGGCAGGCGCTTCTTGGGTCGAAAGCGCTGTTTGTTCTAGTTTTCATCCACTTCCCGGCACTACTTGCGGACGCGACGGTCTTAGCGTTCCACGGATTTCAACCCGCGGAATATGCATCGCGCCTTATCTGGAAACAGGTGCTGCTTGCCGCCACGGTCACGGCTCCGGCGCTGGGACTGGCGACATTGTTCGAGAATATCGCCGCCTTTCTGCTGACGGCTATCGTAATTGTTGGTGCGGCGGCTTACCTGGCTGGCGCGTACGAACCAATGCGGGCTCCGTGGCTGCGAGCGGATGAGATTCGCGGTGGCCTTGCCACTTGTATCCTTGCTTTGACAGCCGGCGTCATAATCCTGGTTCAATATGTCCGCCGGCGAACCGCTCCTTCGCGGATTGCGGGCGCCGGGGCCATGGTTTTTGCAGGACTGCTGTTCGGATATCTGCCGCCCACCGTCATCGCCACAATTCGATCGACGCTTCACCCTGCGGCTGCGGATATTTCTCTTCGATTGCTATCTTCGCGGCCGGAACTCCCTCCCGGACTGGAGACCTCCCGCAGCGGAGCAGAGATCGTGCAGATCGCGCTGCCAGTCGCGGTGTCCGGTGTTTCCGATACAGAAGAAGTTCGATTCAACGCGCTGTTAGTGGAGATGGTTGGTCCGGATGCTCAGCGATATCGAACGCCTTCCAAGGCAGCACGCCGCGATTTCGAAAAGATAGACTTCGATGCCTTCACATTCCCGTATGGTCAACGCCCGAACTGGCTGCTCCTGCGGCTTCGCCGTTCGATCATGGACAACATCAAGGATGGAGCGGTCACGATCCGGGCGGTATTCGAGGTCAATCTCCATCGAACGGGGCAAACCACATGGATACCCGTCGGAGCTACTCAGGCGGTGGCCGGCGTTGGCCGTTGTTCCAGTGCGGTGATCGAGAGCCCAAATGTCTACCAGGAGAGCATGCTGAAAGTGTTATGCGAATCTCCGTACCTAATCTCGTCCGGGACCGGAGTCAGGTTGTGGCAACCGGAAACCGGTGGGGAGTGGAAACAGCATCTGGGAGATAGCGCGCCGTACGCCTCGGGGCCTCGGGAGAGTTTCCTATCGCCGCTCAACCGCTTGCAGACCTTTTTCCATCTGGTTTCCGACACACGCTACAACTCACCAGGGAGTCGATGGATGGTTCCGCGAGAGGCATTGGAAAACGGCAAACTGGCGATCACTCCCGAAGTCATTACTGCCTGGGCGACCACGGATTTCGAGCTTCGGAATATCAGTCTGCGTGATTACGTGTTAAAGGC
>JBDUEM010000429.1:0-4342 GCA_040002435.1 Bryobacteraceae bacterium | reverse complement strand
CCCGGCTTGACTCGCTAATATCTTTACCTTAGACTTTCAGTACTGCTGGTTCTCGCTAAACCGGCCAGGGGCGGTTTTTTTTCTTAACGCTGTAGGCGCCCTCGAGTCTTGAATACATAGCCTGATAGGAGGATTCAAGTGTCGAATCGTAAGCCTCGCATCGTACTTTTGGGAGCTTCGTTATTTTTAGGATTTGCCGGACTGGTCTTCGGACAAGGACCGGTTGGCACGCTGAACGGAACGGTGACGGACGCGGCCAGCGCCGCAGTGCCCGGGGCAACCGTGATTGCAAGCAATTCAGCTACCGGGGTGGAAACCAGCACCACCACAACCGGCACCGGCAGTTACACCCTTCCGTATCTTCCCGCGGGATCCTATAAGGTCCGCGTGTCGGCGGCCGGGTTCCGGACAACTACCGCCGATAATGTTTTACTTCGCGTTGCGCAAACGCAAACACTGGACTTGAAACTGGAAGTAGGCAGTCTGACCGAGCAGGTCACCGTCAACGCACAGTCGGATGTTCTCGATTCGGGTTCGGCCGAAGTAGGACGATACATCACCGCCGAAGAGTACAAGAGCTGGCCCATCGTCGTCGGTGACGGACAGCGCCAGATTCAGCAGTTCATCTTCGATAGTCTTCCCGGCACCACCGGCGACACCTTCAAGGGATCCATCAACGGCGGCCAGGAATACTCGCATGAAATCCTGATTGAAGGAATGCCCATCGGGCGCGCCGACCTGTCTGGCGGAAACAACAATGAATTCAGCCCCTCGGCGGAAGCCGTCGGCGAATTCAAGCTGCAGACTGGCGCTATCGGGGCACAGTACAACGGTGGACAGACTGCCGTGGCAAATTTCACCATCCGCTCTGGCACAAATCAGTTGCACGGCTCCGGCTTTTACTACGGACAGAATGAAGCGCTGGATGCGGCCAACCTGAACACCACCACAGCGGGCGGCGCAAAGGCAAAGTTCCGCGAACACAATTACGGCTACTCCTTCGGCGGCCCGGTCTTGATTCCTAAGATCTACAACGGACGGAACCGGTCGTTCTTCTTCACTAACATTGAGAAGGACAGCCGCAACCAGCAGCAGACCACCGGACTCGGCACCGTCCCCACGCTCGACTTCAAGAAAGGCGACTTCTCCAAACTCTTCGATCCGGCAGCCACGGGCAATCCACTCTCAGGCACCACCGTGGGTACCGATGCACTCGGCCGCCCGATTCGTTATGGACAGATTTACGATCCGTCCACCACCCGCCGTGTCGGTACGGACATCGTCCGCGATGCCTTCCCTGGAAACATCATCCCCACGTCCCGCTTCGATCCAGTGGCGGCTAACATCGTGTCGAAGATTGGTATCCAGGATCCTACTACTTCATCGCTATTGCGCAATATCCCCACCATCAACGGCCAGCCGGTGTTTGACCTCCTGTCCTGGGGCATCAAGGGCGATCATCAGGTCGATTCCAGGAATCAGCTCTCTGGCTACTACAACCACAGCTATCGCAGCCGTTACAACAACGGGGCTGGCCGCTTCCTGCCTTTCCCGGGACCCGCCTCCAGCTCGTGGCAGCAGCAGATTACGCCCGGCCATCTGGCCAGGTTGTCGCTGACCTCCACCTTGTCCAGTTCGCTCATCAACCGCGCGGCGGCAGGGTACAATCGCTTCCTTAACAAGAATGGCGCGTATCCCTCCACCATCGACGCCGGCCTCGCCGGGGCGATTGGACTGCAAAACCTACCGGGTACCATGTTCCCCGTCATCGCTTTCAATGGACCTGGTTCGCCCATTCAAGGCAACGGAATCGCCCGAATGGGGGTTGGTTTCGCCGACGTCAGCCCGAACGGAAGTTGGATCTTCCAGGACGATCTGACATGGCTGCACGGCGCGCACAGCGTCCGCGTCGGATACGAATATAAACGTTATTTCTACGGGGATCGTGCTCTGTCTGATGCCGGCAACTTTACCTTCAGCGCCAGGCAAACTGATTTTCCTGGCCAATTGACTAGCACCGGCCACTCGTTCGCCAGCTTCCTGCTAGGTGCGGTGTACAGATCGAATCACAGCATCCAGGGATACTCCCAGGCCTTCCGGCAGCCGCAGCACGGCATGTACATCATGGACGACTGGAAGGTGACGCCAAAGATTACCGTCAGCGCCGGCTTCCGTTGGGAAGTGATTCCGCCCTTCTATGAAACCACAGGCCGTATGTCGGAGGTAAGCCTCTCCGTCCAGAATCCGGAAGCCAAGAAGCCCGGCGCACTGGTCTTCGCAAGCCAGGTCAATGACACTTATTGGAAGCAGTTCCTTCCCCGCCTGGGCATCGTGTGGCGCGCTTCCGACAAGATGGTAGTCCGGACAGGTTACGCCATTACCAGCACGCCGCCCATCGCCAACAACTGGGGCTACGGCGGCTTCACTTACGGCTTCAACGCCAGTGTGCCGACGCTGGCCGGAACCAGCCCCACGGGGTTTGCCGACGATCCCAGCATCTATCTGCGTAATCCGTATCCCAGCTTGGCGAAGGCGCTTCCCAACACCGACCCGAATTCGGCGAACTATCAGGACGTCGCCACCACGGCCCGCGATGCCAATCGGCCCGGCTACACGCAAAACTACAACTTCACCATTCAGTACCAGATTGCATCCTCCACAGTCCTTGAAGTTGCATATGTAGGAAACAAAGGGACGCGCGTTTGGGGTGGAAGTCCCGGCAGCGGCTACACGGATTACAACGGCCTGCCCGCCAGCCTGCTGCGCATGGGAGACACGTTGAACGAAACCGTGGACGATAATCCGCGATTCACTCCCTTCCCAACCTTCGACACCAGCCTCTCGGTGTCACAAGCCCTACGGCCTTACCCGCAGTACGGACAGGTGAACGAACAGTTCCCCTACAACTCGAATTCCAACTACAACTCAATGCAGGTGACCGTCACTAAGCACTTGAGTAAGGACCTTGGCTTCCTGGCAGCCTATACATTCTCGAAGGCGCTCGGCTACATCGACGCCAACGGACCGGCCGCCTATTACACTTCGGTGCAGGACTATTTCAATCGCAAGCTGGACCGATCGATTACTGAGTTCAGCACTCCCCACTCCCTCAAAGTGACGTGGGTTTATGAAACTCCCATCGGCGCGGGTCGTAAGTTCGACTTCGGTCCAAAGGGCAATTTCTTAATCGGTGGCTGGCAGTTTGCCGGCATTCACAACTACAGCTCGGGCAATCCGATTCAGGTTACCTATTCCGGCTACAACATCCCGGCGGGATTCGCCACCGGCATCCGTCCAGATGTTCTCAGCTCCAAAGAAACAGTGGGAGGTGCGCCCTCTAAGACAGACTTTAATGTCGGTACGCCCTACCTGAATCCTGCTGCCTTTGGTCCACAGCCTTTAACAGATAACGGCGTCCCATTAAGAGTCGGCACGGCGCCCCGATTCCTGCCGCAGGTTCGCGGACCGCATCAAATGCGGGAGACATTCCGTATGAGTAAACGCTTCTATGTCAGGGAGAAGACTTTCCTCGGAATAGGTGCTACTGCGGACAATCCGTTCAAGCGCACATCGCGAGACTTTCTGGGTACCGATATAGCCGACCCTGGTTCCTTCGGTAAACTCGTCCAGCGTGGCGGCGGCCGCACCATCCAGATCGAGGCTCGGATCGAGTTCTGATTCTGTCGTTGCAACTCAAACTGTCTCCGCCCGCGGCGCTGCTTGCCGCGGGCGTTCTCTTTCTGGCCGCCTGTCAGTCTCAGCAGCCGGCGGCCGAGAAGCCCGCCGCCACATTGCGCCAGTTGAATGTCGTAGTGGTCACCGTGGATACCCTGCGGCCCGATCATCTGGGCTGTTACGGCTACAAACCGGTGGAAACCCCCGTATTGGACGCCCTGGCAAAGCGCGGCGTCTTGTTCGAGAATGCGGTGGCTCAAACGCCTCTCACGCCCCCTTCGCACGCCAGCATCTTCACCGGACAGAACCCCAACCGGCACAAGGTGCGCAATACCGGAGGGTTCATCCTGCCCTCCTCCTCGCACCCTCTGGCCCGTGTGCTGCAGGAACAAGGTTGGGACACAGCCGCCTTCGTCGGTTCCGCGGTGCTCAAAAAGCTGTTCGGCTTCGGCAACGGCTTCGCGGTCTATGACGACGAAATGCCGCGCCCTGGCAGTAAGAACGAGTTCCGCGAAGATCCCGAACGCAAAGCATCAGCGGTCGTCGACCGTGCCATCGCCTGGCTCGAGAAGAGGCCTGCCGGAAAGCCCTATTTCCTGTGGGTTCACGTCTACGACCCGCACATCCCCTATCAGCCTCCCGCCGAGTTCGCAGCAAAATACAAGGG
>JBDUEM010000428.1:0-4366 GCA_040002435.1 Bryobacteraceae bacterium | reverse complement strand
CTGCTGAGCCACTCCACGGTATCGTTTTCGTCCGCGGCAAGAAGCGGGAGAACTAATCCGACAGCCAGGAAGCTGAGAACAATAGAAGTTGTGAATAGACGCACTCTGATTCTCCGGGGATAACTATTAGGCGCGTGCCGTATTCCTCAGGTTACCGCGACACTAGCGGCCGCTGGAGCCAAATCCACCGGCGCCGCGAATCGAGTCGGCGAGGTCGGATTCCTCCAATTCGACTCCCTCATAACGCGCGATCACCATTTGCGCGATCTTATCGCCGGCCTGGATGTGATAATCCTGCTTGCCCACATTCACCAGAATTACTTTGATCTCGCCGCGATAGCCCGGATCGATTGTGCCTGGGGAATTGGGCACAGTGATTGCGTGTTTTAACGCCAGCCCGCTTCTGGGACGGATTTGAGCCTCAAATCCCGGCGGCAGCTCAATGGCAAGACCGGTGGGAACCGCGACGGGCACGCCTGGACTGAGGACCGCACTCTCCACGGAACGCAGGTCCATTCCCGCGTCTTCCAGAGGTCCGTGAGCATATGCAGGCAGGTGAGCGTCCGGGTGCAGCTTCTTTACTTTGATTCGCATCGATTCGATAATCATAGCTTCCCAATGAACGAATCCAAAGGAAGCAGAGTTCTGACGGTAGGCCCCATGCCGCCTGAGAAGGCCGCCTATGCCCTGGCGCGGTATAGCCGGTCTCCGGACTCCATCAGCAAGTCCATTGAGTGGGTGCGCACCCACAATTCCGAGAAATTCCTGGAAAGCTTCTATTTTCAGTATGGCCATGCCTCCATCGCCGATTTGGGACATCTGGTCGTCTGTCTCGAAGGGATCTCGGAACTGGCGGCCACCGAAGCCGAAGACGAACAGTTATGGGATGGTCAGGCGCGGTCTTCCAGATACCAGGATTTTTCGAAGTCGGGGTTTATAACGCCTCCAGAATTCGACGCGGCGGACGCCGCCACGTATCGGGCGGCAGGGGAGTCGCTGCTGGCCGGCTACGCTAAAGTGCACGCGGGCATGGTGCAGTATCTGTCGGAGAAGCTTCCGCGGCCTGATGACATGAAGCCCGATGTATATGGGCGAAATATCGCGGCCCGTGCGTTTGACGTTGCACGGTATTTCCTGTTCTTCGGCATCCCTACTGGCGTAGGACAAGTTACCAGCATTCGGACGCTGGAACGTCAGATCTGCCGCTTGAAGGCGTCCGAGTACCAGGAGGTGCGGGAGCTTGCCGATGAAATTGCCGCCGCATGCGCCGCTCCGCCGTCGTGCCCCTGGGATGCGAAATACGAAACGGAGCCAATTGCACCGACGTTGGCGCGGTATGTGGGCGTAGACCAGCACGCGTTGCAGTCTACGCGGGATTTGAAGCTATGGGCGGAGCAGAACCTTTCCGTCACGGAGGGCATCGAGGCCAAGGGCGTCGACCTGATGCGTTCGACCGATACCTTATCCGAGATCGCCGCCACGCTTTTATACACGGTGACAGATCAGTCTTACCGTCGACTGCTCGACACCGTGTCCTCCTGGAGCCCCGACCGCCGGATTGAGGTGTTGGATACCGCACTCCAATCACGCACCAGCCGCGACGAACTACTGCGCAGTTTTCGCGGCGGCCTGTATTGTTATGACATGGTTATGGATATCGGTGCGTACCGGGACATGCACCGGCACCGCCGCTGCCAGCAATTTCGGCAGGGTTATTCCAGCCGTCTGGGCTATGCCACGCCGGCGGGAATTACCGAGGCCGGTCTGCTAGAATATTATCAAGGTACGCTAGATAGCACGTTTTCGGTAATTAATTCATTATCGGCCCCGGCCTCACATTTCCTTCTGCCATTCGCGGCTAAGTCACGCTTTTTGTTCAAGATGGACTTTGCCGAGGCGGAGTACATCTCACGGCTGCGCAGCGGGGTAAAAGGCCATTTCAGCTACCGGCAAATTGCCTGGGAAATGAAAGAAAAGATGGCGGAATTAGAACCACACATGGCAAAATTTCTCACGGCTACTCCTCCCTGGGTGGAAGACCCCTTAAAGCGGTAAAACTTGCGCTACTCATTTTTCTCCCAACGCTAACCCGCCTATTTGCAACAGTTGCCTTTGGCACGAGAGATGCATAAGTCATAAGCGTGAAAGGTACAAGCTAAGAAGCTTGGCCGGATTTCAACGCGGGTGAGCCCCGTGATTATTTACTAGTGGAGGAGAACTTTAATGAACCGTCTCAATTTAGTAGCTGTTGCTACATGCTTGACACTTGCCAGTTTGTCCGTTGCGCCTGCCGTCGCTGACACCTGGAACAAGAAAACCATTATCACCATCAGCGAAGCAGTTCAGGTCCCCGGCGCCATTCTGGAGCCTGGTAAGTATGTAATGAAACTGCTGGATTCGCCATCTGATCGTCACATCGTCCAGATCTTCAACGAACGCGAAGACCATATTTACACGACGATTCTCGCTATTCCGAATTACCGGCTGCAGCCGACCGGGAAGACGGAATTCCAATGGTGGGAAACTCCCGCCGGACAGCCCAAGGCGATGAGAGCGTGGTTCTACCCTGGCGACAACTTTGGTCAGGAGTTTGCCTATCCGAAGAGCACCGCAATGCAGATCGCCAAGATGACCAACGAAAAGGTTGTGACTATGTCACAGTCTGAGGATCTATCCAAGGCCACTGTAAACACGGTGGATAATTCCGGCAATGAAGCCGAGTTGAACAAGGAAACCTACACACAGGCACAGGTAACCCC
Organism: Bryobacteraceae bacterium; assembly: GCA_040002435.1. Classification (GTDB taxonomy): domain Bacteria; phylum Acidobacteriota; class Terriglobia; order Bryobacterales; family Bryobacteraceae; genus JANXXV01. The sequence goes on along the minus strand of JBDUEM010000428.1, from coordinate 1,607 downwards.
GGCCCCGGCGCCGGCCCCCGAGCCAGTAGTGATTGCCCAGAACCGTAATCCGGAACCAACCCCGGAGCCTGCTCCGGTAGCTGCCCCTGAAGCGACGCGAGCCCGTACAGAGGAACTGCCGCACACCGCGAGCCCCTTCCCGCTGGCTGGTTTGGCCGGCTTTTTTGCCCTCGGCACCAGCGTTGCGATCCGCGCCCTCTCGAAGAAAGCTGCGTAACCTGGCTTTCTTGAGATAATCGGATTAGTTTCCCTGCACCTGGCTGGCTCGAAGTTCTCGGGCTCGCCAGGTGCTTACCACGTGAAGGAAACGCGGAGGAATCATGCGCTATCTGCCGTTGATTGGAATCTCACTCCTCATCGGAGCGATGGCGCAGTCGGTCAAAGGACCGGAGGCGCCAGCGAACGAGCCAAAGGAATTCCAAATTACTACCCATTCCGAATTAGTCCTGCTTGATGTGAGCGTAAAGGATCCAGCAGGTGGTTTTGTAAGCGGACTTACCAAAGACCAATTTAAGATTTTTGACAACGGAAAAGAGCAGCCTATCCAAACCTTTGAGGCCGGCGACATTCCGGTGACGGTGGGTTTGATTGTCGATAATAGCGGCAGTATGCGCAGCAAGAAGCCTGAAGTAGTGACAGCAGCTCTTACGTTCGTGACCGAAAGCAACCCCAAGGATGAAATGTTCGTGGTCAATTTCAATGACACCGCCAAACTCGGTTTGCCGGCGTCGACCACATTCACTGACAGCCCTGAAATGCTGCGCGCGGCGCTTCTCATCAATCGGGTCGAAGGAAGAACGGCTCTGAATGACGCTTTGAAGTTGGGCCTAACCCAGTTGCGCAAAGGAATGCAGGCTAAAAAGACGCTGGTTCTGATCAGCGATGGCGGGGATAACGCCAGTGAACTCAGTTCCGCGGACTTGTTTCATTTAGCCGAACAATCCATTGTGACAATCTACTCTGTCGGAATCTATGATTCCGAGGACAAAGATAAAAACCCTGGTTTTTTGCGTAAGATCTCCAACATGACTGGAGGAGAGTGCTTCATCCCCGACAAACTTACTGATCTTGTCGGAGTATGCCGGAAGATAGCCAAGGACATCCGTAATCGTTATTCCATCGGCTTTGTACCGACTGCTGCCGAAAAACCAGGCGAAATCAGGAAAATCAAGGTTGTGGCTTCCGCGCCGGACCGCGGCAAGCTGATTGTCCGCACCAGGACTCATTACAAGGCGGTGTCTTACCCTGCAGCCCCGCCCTCTTCCCTCGCAGCGGTTGGTGCATCCCGATGAAGATTCGCGTGCCACTCAGTCGCACGGCGCTCCGCTGGAGCGAGTATTTTTTTCTCATTGTTGGGTTTATCTGCCTCAGCTACGTCGGGTTCACGTATGGGCGGTCGTATATTTACCAGAGCTACGAGAGCTACCAATTGGAGGAAAGCATACAGGGGCGTGGGGCGACTCCCTCCGGATACCTGCAAAGTTTCTTCCAGCCGATAGCACCTCCGGCCCCCATTTCCATTCAGCAGGATACGCCGGAACTGGTCACCGATCCCGGCCTCGTTGGAAGGGTGGAAATTCCCCGGCTGGACATTTCGGCCATTGTCC
>JBDUEM010000427.1:0-4425 GCA_040002435.1 Bryobacteraceae bacterium | reverse complement strand
GAAAATAAAGGGCATCCCGGCTTCAAACATGCCCAACTGCGAAAGTTGGGCTAAGTTGCTTGCTGAACGATTCAAGGTGGCGGTGGATCTGTTTCTGTGATCGGGCATCGCGCGGCCAGGGGGCCGCGCGCGGAACCGGGGTTCCGCCGTCCTTCGCTATTCGTCGCGGAGGGCCGTCCAGGGGTCTACTCGCGAGGCGGCCGAGGCGGGTCCGAAGCCGGCGATCAGGATTGCGGCGAGAAGGCTGAAGGCGGCTACGGAGAGCGCCTGCGGGTCGTTGGGCTTTAACTGAAACAGGAATGACTCCAGGACATGCGAGGCCGTCAGGGCGACGCCTAGTCCGATTAGCAGGCCGGCGGCGCCCATCGCCAGAACTTCGCGCAGCACCATCCAGATCACGCGGCGGCGTTCGGCTCCCAGGGCCATGCGAATGCCGATTTCGTTGGTGCGGCGGGCGACGCTGTAGGCCATGGTGCCGTAGAGGCCAACACAGGCGATTAAGAGCGCCAGTATCGCAAAGCAGGTGCACAGCGTGGCGAAGGTCCGTTCCTGGCTGATGGTCTGGTCGATCCGTTTGGCTTGCGTGATGACGTTCGAGACGGGAATGCGGGAATCGGCGGCGCTGACGATCCGCCTTACGGTTTGGGTGAGAGCGAGGGGATCGCCGGCGGCGCGCAGTTCGTATGTCAACTGTCCTGCGGACCTGGCATCCTGGGAGTAAGGCACGTATGAGACGGGCGGAATGTCGCGCTTCAGTGAGCTGTAGCGGGCGCTGCGGGCGACTCCGATGATCTCCAGATCATGCCCCTCGGTGGGCCCTCCAAGCCGGTAGTGCTTGCCGATGGGATACTCGTTTGCAAAGTACTTCTTCACGAACTCTTCATTAACCACCGCAACGGCAGCTTTGGCGCGCACATCGCGCTCCTCGATTTGCCTGCCCAGCAGGATTGGAATTTCCATAGTGCCGGCAAAGTTGGGCCCCACGTAGAGCACCGCGCTATCGCTGTTCTTGCCGTCGTAGCCGGGAATACTGACATTCGTGGTTCCCTGCGAGCCCGAGACCAGCGCGAAATTGGACGCCGTCACGCTGCGAACTCCGGGGATGGCGCTCAACTGGGCCTGGAGATTTTCGTAAAAGCGCACCAGCGCGTCGTTGTCATAGCCGGCTTGCAGGGGGTTCACGCTGAACAGCAGAATTCGATCGCTATTGAAGCCGAGTGCGGTGGAGTTCAGGTTGGTGAGAGTGCGGACGAAGAGGCCCGCGGCGACTAGAAGCACCAGGCATATCGCGATCTGTGAGACGACCAGGATTTGCGTGAGATTGACCCGAATCCAGGAACGCGAATGCACGGGTTGTTCGCCGGCGCGGCTCAGTTTGAGGCGCGAAACGAGATCGAGGCGTGCAGACTGCAGTGCCGGGGCGAGGCCAAACAGGATTCCGGTGGCAAGTGAAAGACCCATAGTGACCGCGAGGACGCGCCAGTTCAGGGTGGCATGCAGCGTGAAATCCTGGCGTCCGTTGGCGACCAGAAGCGTGAGGGCGCGGATGCCCCAATTGGCAAAGACCAGGCCCAACGCGCCTCCGATGCCCGCCAGCAGGATGGATTCGGTGAGGAGTTGGCGGATGACGCGCATTCGGCTGGCTCCCAGGCTGAGACGCACGGCCATTTCACGGCGGCGGGCCGCCGAGCGTGCAAGTAGGAGGTTGGCCGTGTTAGCGCAGGCGATTGCCAGAATCAGGCCGACCATGGTCATCAGGATGTAGAGGGGCTTCGAATACTGGCGGCGGAGGAAATCGAGCCCGCCCGCGCCTTCTTGCAGGTAGAGCAGCGGCAGGTCCGCCCGCTCGCTTTGCGTCACGGCGGTGGGTTTCACCCACTGTCCGAACATAGGCGCGAGTGCGGCCTGCGCCTGGGCCATCGTAACTCCGGGTTTCAGGCGGCCCATGATGTCGATCCAGTAATAGTGCTGGTCGAGATATTTGCGGCTGACATCTCCGCGCACGGGAGTTTCAATCGCGGCGTCGGCGTGCAGGGGAAAGTAGATGTCCACTGGTCCCTCCGGGTTCACGCCAAAGAAATCCGGGGCAGCGACGCCGGTCACCGTGAACGGCTTGTTGTTGATCTGGATGGATTGTCCGACAGCCGAGGTGATATCTCCGAAGCGGCGATTGGCGTAGGCATAGCTGAGGGTAGCCACGTTGGCTCCGGCGGGGTCGTCTGCCGGTTCGATGAGCCGGCCCGAGGCGGGAGGAACGCCGAGGCCGCTGAAGAAGTTGCCGGATACGTATTGGCCGCTGGCGAGGTCGGCTTGTCCGCGGATGAGGACATTGATGCGGCCGGTTCCTTTGAAGGCGAAAACCGAGGAGAGAACCGGATTATTGGCACGCATCCGCTCATAAGCGGCGAAGGGGAAATCGCCGCTGGTGTTGCCGGTTTTCGGGTCCTTGAAGTTGCTGCCCCAATGGCTTTGGACTACGGGCGGATGATCTTTGCTGTGCCAGTTGAGGACGACGAGGGTTTCCGGGTTGGGGACGGGGAGGGTGCGGAGGAGGATAGCGTCCATGAAGCTGTAGATGGCGGTGTTGGCTCCGATGCCGAGGGCCAGCGACAGGGTGGCCATGGCGGTGAACAGCGGCTGCCGGGCCATCATGCGGAAGGCGTATTGCAGATCCATGTACAAATTTCGCACGGAGATCCTCCTTTAGCTTTGACTACCGATAGCGCCGCCGGTTAGTTCGACGGCCTTCTGCAATTCGAGGAAATAGGCTAGTTCGGCCAGTTTCCTTCTCCGGAACCAGAACAGGAAGGAGTAGAACAGCAGAGTTGCGAGCGAAACGAGAGCTATGGTCAGGAAACTGAACGGGCGATGCGGTTCGTGCCGGTAGATCCAGCTGAGGCAGAATACGATTTGCGCCGCATAGAGGAGCGCTCCGAAGCGGATAGCCGCGAGGCGAGCGCGGCAGCGGCGGATGGAGAGGTGGACGAAAGCGGCAGCGTTGAGAGCGGACGGAAGCCAGTTGCCGCGGTTCAGCGTGACGCTGAACGTCCAGGCGGCGGCCAGAAATATCCACGTCACTAAGGCAAGTAGAAGGATGTCCGGCCGCGGAGTACGGAGTGCCCACGCGATGGTGCCGCCGCCGATGAAGATGGTTACTAACACGTCGCCGAGCAGATTGAGCTTCATGAAGCGGGACTGGCGCTCCACGTTTCTTCGCAGGTCCGGCAGGACGGGCGGTTCCGACTGCCATTCGCGACGCCAGACTTCTACCTCGGCATCTATTTCCATTTCGGATTCTCCAAGGATTCCCGCGGCGCCTGGCGGGCGCAGGTGAGGCGTGCGCCCACATTGTTTTCTGAAATGCCGAGCACGTCCGCGATTTCTCCATAGCCGAAGCCTTCGAGTGACAGCATGAGAGGCGATCCCTTTCATGGGCGCCAGCGTGAGTTTGACGAATGCTTCTTCCAGGGAAGCCGTGTCTGTCTGGGAGCACAGGCCGGCGGGCGAGCCTTGCGCGACCAATTTTCCGCTCGAGATGATCACTAATTTGTCGCAGAGCGCAAGCACCTCCTCCAGCACGTGGCTGGAGAAGACGACGCACAATCCTTCATCGCGCAGGCGACGCAGCCGAAGCTTTTCACCACTGCCTGAACTCTGATCATGGTGTCTGATCAGGTAGTCCGTATTCCAGGCGAATGCTTACAAAAAAATATGCTGCACGGCCCGGAGTCCTTGGAACTGGTTCAGGAAACGATTTTTCGCCCCCACACGACCGACATGCGCGGGGCGAAGGAGAGGACGTTCGGGTCCACTACCGCCTTCGCCATGTGCGACAAGGTATGTTTCAACTGGGTGTTGGTGATAATGCCCGCGTCCACGAAGGCCGGTCCCGCTTCTTCCACACTCCACTTGAGAAGCAGACCGCTTGCGCCCGCGCGCTCGGCCGGTTGATGGACCTTCATTCCCAGGGCTGAGAAACCGGCGTTGGCCACGATATGCGCCAGGCGATTCGAAATGGAATAGTCGACGCCGCGGATGGGGCCCATCCGACGGAACAGGTACGCAAAGGCATCCAGAGCCGTGGGCGGCACGCTGCCGGCGGAGGTGAGATCGCCATCTTCGATGACGACGATGCCGCCCGGCTTGAGGACGCGCCACATTTCCTGGACACAGGCCTCGGGGTTCGGCAGATGAAGCAGCAGAAAGCGGCAATACGCGAGGTCGAAGAAGTTCGCCGGCAGCGCGGTATTGCAGGCGTCGGCATTGTGAAAGCTCGCGTTCTTCAGATCTTCGGCCGCGCAAATCCCGGCTGCCTGGCGCAGTTGCGGCGCGTTCAGGTCGATTCCCGTGACGGTGCCGGAGGGGCCAACCATGGAGGCGAGCATGCGGGTCATGGTGCCTGTGCCGCAGCCAAAATCGGCGACC